>JBQTJV010000155.1:0-12980 GCA_052386775.1 Betaproteobacteria bacterium | reverse complement strand
AAGTTCGCATATCAGCTTTGTGCGCGCCGGATTGAGGAACGCGAGCTGGCGGGATTGGACTTGAGTTCATGGCGGCTTGCGTTCAATGGCGCCGAACCCGTTTCGCCGGAAACGCTCGAGGAGTTTGCGGCGCGTTTCGAAAAACATGGACTGCGCCGCGAAGCGCTGATGCCGGTGTACGGACTTGCCGAGTGTAGCGTCGGACTGGCCTTTCCGCCGCTCAACCGCGGGCCGAAGATCGATCGCATAGAACGTGCGACATTTGCCAACACCGGGCGTGCAGTTCCGGTGACGGACGAGGCTGAAGGTGAGACGCTGCGATTCGTCGCGTGCGGCCATCCGATACCGGGTCACCAGATCCGCATCGTCGACAACGCCGGCCGCGAACTTCCCGAGCGCCGCGAAGGCCGGCTTCAGTTCAGCGGCCCTTCGGCCACGCAGGGCTATTATCGAAACGCGGAAGAGACGAGGCGGCTCTTCGACGGTGCCTGGCTGGATTCCGGCGACTACGCCTACTTCGCGGAGGGCGACGTCTACCTGACCGGACGCGCGAAGGACGTCATCATCCGCGCCGGGCGCAACATCTATCCGTACGAGCTGGAAGAAGTCGTCGGCAACATCCCGGGTATAAGGAAGGGGTGCGTCGCCGTGTTCGGCAGTGTCGAGCAGCGCACCAACGTCGAACAGATCGTGGTGCTGGCCGAAACGCGGGAGACGGACACCGATGTCCGGGACAAGCTCAGGCGCCAGATCAGCGATGTCGCGTTCGACGTGATCGGCATGACGCCCGACGATATCGTGCTCGTGCCGCCCCACACCGTGCTCAAGACCTCCAGCGGAAAAATCCGGCGCGCGGCAAGCCGCGAGCTATACGAGCGGGGCGGTCGCAGCGCAATCGAGCATGCGGTGTGGTGGCAGTTGATGCGCCTCGGCCTCTCGTCGGTTCTGCCCCAACTGCGGCGTTCACTGAGCAGAGCGGCCGAACTCCTGTACGGAGTGTATGTCTGGCTGTGCTTCTGGCTGCTGGCACCCGTCACCTGGGCTGCAGCATCGCTCGCGCGCGAGCCGCGCATCAGTTGGCGCATCAGCCGGGTCGGCGCGCGCACGTTGTTCAAAATGACGGGAACGCGCTCGCTGGTCCACGGATTCGAGAACCTCCCGCCACCGGGCACCCCCTATGTGCTGGTGGTGAACCATGCGAGCTATCTCGACGGCATAGCGCTCGTTGCAGCTTTACCCGAGCCATTGACTTTCGTGGCGAAGCGGGAACTGGCAGATTACTTTATCTCGCACACGTATCTGCGCAGTATCGGCGCGCAGTTCGTCGAGCGCTTCGATCTGCAGCAGGGGCTGGCGGACACGGAAAAGCTGCTCGCATTGCTGCGCAATGGCCAGGCGCTCGCCTTCTTTCCCGAAGGCACCTTTCGCCGGATGCCGGGACTGCTGCCTTTTCGCATGGGCGCTTTTGTGGTGGCGGCCCAGGCTCGCGTGCCGCTCGTGCCGGTGACCCTGCGCGGAACGCGTTCCATCTTGCGGGAGGGCCACTGGCTGCCGCGTCGCGGCACACTCAATTTCATCATCGGCAAACCGGTCCCGCCGGGCGGCGAGGACTGGAGCGCGGCCATCGAACTGCGCGATATCGCCCGCCGCGAAATCCTGCTGAACCTGCGCGAGCCCGACCTCTCTCTCGAAACCATCACCGCCAAACCCGCGCCGAATAACGGTTTCCATACCGGGAGTTAGCTTCCCCGCCGCGGTGTAGCCTATTTGTAAGTCTCCGGTAACCCAGCCGAAACGCCGGCCGGGTGAAGATGTCGTCCATCACGCAATGGTCACCGGCTTGCAGGAAAGCGTCGCATCAGGACTGCCTGGACCGTGCCGAATGACCAGAGCGCGACATCGATCAAGGAGGGTAGTCATGTCCAGCGCACTACGATCTGTCGCTTCACTGCCGCGGCAGTATCGAACCGCAATCGCGATTTCGGCGGCGGCCATCTCGCTTTCGGGTTGCTATGCCATTCCGGTCGGGCCCGGCCCCGATGGCACGCCTTACTACGCCTACTCGCCGGTGCCCATCGTCCCGGTTCAGCGCTCGAACGGAAGCCTGCCCCGCGTGGCACCAGCCGGTCCCATGGCGGCCGCTCTCCCGGTCAAGCTCTATCCGAGCAACGATCTCGCCAATCAGACTGGCGTGCTGACCGGCGAAGTCACGAACCTGATGACGGGCAAGGGACGGTTTGCGTTCAATTACCAGGGGGAAACGCTGGTGGGCGAAGCCACGCGCGTCGCGAACGATGAACGCCGCGGCATCGCCAGCGCTTACGGGCCGCGCGGGACATTCGCGCGCTGCGAATACCAGATGAGCACACCCCTGATCGGCGCCGGCTCCTGCACGTTCTCCAATGGCGCGCAGTATCAGGTCCATATCGGGAGCTGAGAACCCCGTTTTGCGGCAAATTCGCTCCGGCGGCCTCGTGCCGCCGGACGCGCTTCTACTCCACGCGAATGTTTGCGGCCTTGATCACCTTCGCGTACTTGGGAATCTCCCGCTGCAGCAGCGCGGACAGTTCCTGCGGGGCACTCGCCACCGGATCGAGCGCTTCCCGCGGCATGAAAGCCTTGATTTCCGGTGTCTGGAGCGCCTTGCGTATTTCGTCGTTCATCCTGTCGATGATCGGCTTGGGCGTAGCCCGGGGATAGAACATCGCATACCAGTTGTCCGATTCGAATCCCGGAAAGATCGAATTCATGGTTGGCAGATCGGGCAGCGCCGAGGAGCGCTTGGGCGTCGTCACCGCAAGCGCCTTCGCCTTGCCGGCTTTGAGGTGCGGCATGATCGAGGGGGCGGTGGCAAAGATGTAATCGATCTCCCCGGAAATGAGCGCAATCACCGCCGGTCCCCCGCCGCGATAAGTCAGCACGGTGGACTTGATGCCGACCACCTGGTTGAACATCTCCGCGGTGAGATGTGCGGTGCTGCCCGCGGTGTTGCCGCCGGCATTCATGCTGGTTGGATTGCGCTTCGCCAGCGCTACCAGTTCCTTCACCGACTTCGCGGGCACGCTCGGATGCAGCGACAAAACCAGCGGCGTCGATGAAATCCAACTGATCGGGGTGAGATCCTTCTGCACGTCGAACTTCATTCGCTTGGCGTAGAGCGTCACCGCAACCGAGATGCTGCCTGAGGTAAAGAGTATGGTATTGCCGTCGGGGGGCGATTCGACCGCAAGCTGCGCCGCGATGATGCCGCCCGCGCCGGTCCGGTTATCGATGATGAAGTTCTGCCCCATGCTTTTCTGAAACGCCGTGGACAGCAGGCGCGCCTGGATGTCGGTGCCGCCGCCCGGCGGGAAGGGCACGAGTATGCGCACCGGCCGATCCGGCCACTGCTGTCCCGCGCACTGCAGCGGCGCTGCAACGCAGACCACGGCGGCCGCGGCCATGAGATATCTGTTCGCTTTCATGCTGACGTCCTCCTGTATCGACGGCGCCGTCATTGGCCGCACGGAAATAGTAGCAGCAAGCGGGCGTGTTTAGACTTCCTAACCAAATGAAGCGCGTGCTGCGCTGTCACGATTTTGGCTCAGGACGCGAAGCGACCCGCAGTGAATATCGCGAATATTCACAAGGGTCGCGCCAAAGTCATGGGCCAAAATTCGTGCCAGCCCGAAGGGTTGCGGCCACAATCGCGCCTGACTTTGTCGGACGTCTTGCTCATATTCGCGATATGAGCCGCGCCGCCCTTCGCGTCATCCACGATTCTGGCTCGCAACGCACACGTGCTTCATTATGTTAGGCACTCTTTAGCATTCGGATCGCTGTTTTCGTCTACCATGGCGTCTGCGATCGCACAAGGAGCAGACCATGGCCCAACCCGTAGATCCCAATGACGTCCTCATGACCGGCGAGAACTCCTTCGTCAGGCTGAGCGCGGATGGCGGCAAAACGCACACCTCGCGCGTCAGCCATTGGCGGGTGCTGTGGTGCCCGGCAGGCGCCGGACACGCCATGTTCATCCAGTCGCCGCTGACCGAAAACCTCGTGCGCATTTACAGCGACAACGTGGCGGTCGCGCGCTGGCTGCAGCGCACCGTCGAAACGCTGCTCTATCCGGCCTTCGCCGACACGGCGCTGCCGGTGCTCGACGCGCAGTTTTCGCGGGCTGGCGATCCGCGCTCCACGACCTCGGAAACCGTGATCTCGGTCACCGACCATATCGTGCTCACCTGGTACGACTGTATCGAGCCGTTCGTGCTCACCATGGCGCCGGGGATGGGGAATCGCCCGATCGGGGTGTTCAGCACGTTCTTTCCGGCACGCTCGGCGCAAATCGAGTTCAACGGAGAGTTCGCCCCTGACGTGCCGTGGATGGAAATGCGCGGCGATCGTCAGTCCACCAGCGCCTGCCTCGCCTGGTCGGAGACCTGGGTCAAGCCGCGCGGCTAGCGGGTCTCCCGCAGCGCCCGCAGTACGCGCGACCCGGGCCTGCCGTCCACCGGCAGCCCGGCCGCAGCCTGAAACGCCTCGATTGCGGCGCGCGTGCGCGGGCCCATCATGCCATCGACTTGCCCCACATCGAAGCCGCGCGCGTTGAGCCGCTCCTGCAATTCGCGCCGCTCCGCCCGGGAAATGCCCGGATCGTCGGTGGGCCAGGGCGTCTTGAAAGGCCCTCCCCCGCGCAGCCGGTCCGAGAGATGCGCGATAGCAAGCGCGTATGACTCGGCGGCGTTATAGGAATAGATCGCATCGAAATTCCTGAACACGAGAAAGGCGGGACCGCTGCCGCCGCCCGGCAGCAGCAAAGCCGCCGCCCTGGCGCCGGTGAGCGGTTCGCCGTCGAGGCGCCGTATGCCAAGACGGCTCCACTCCGCGAGCGCACGCCGCTCGCGCCGTCCCGAGGGCCCGTTGTAGTCAGCCGGCAGAAGGACCTCGTACCCCCAGGGCTCGCCGCGTTCCCAGCCGGCACGCTTGAGATAATTCGCCGCTGACCCGAGCGCGTCCGGGACGGAGCCGACGATATCGCGGCGCCCGTCCCCGTCGAAGTCGACCGCCGTACGCTGGAAAGTCGACGGCATGAACTGGGTCTGGCCGAAGGCGCCCGCCCACGAGCCGACGAGCTTGTCGGCCGGCACGTCGCCGCTTTGCAGTATGCGCAACGTCGCGATCAGCTCGCCGCGAAAAAATTTCTGCCGCCCGCCAAAGCACGACACCGTCGCCAGCGAACGCACGAGCGGCCTGCCGCCCGCGATCCGGCCGTAATCCGATTCGATTCCCCACACCGCCACGATGACGTGGCGGTCGACGCCGAATTTCTGTTCCGCGGCCGCCAGCACGCTTTCCCACTCGGCAAGTCGTGCTCGGCCGTCGGCGATGCGCTGCTCATCGACCAATACGGCCATGTAATCCCAAATCGGCAGCTTGAACTCCGGCTGGTTATCCATCGCATCGAGGACCGTGCGATCCGGCTCGATGCCGGCCATCGCCCGATCGAACGTCTGGGCCGTGATGCCTTGCGCGGTCGCTTCCCGGCGCAGATCCCCCATGCAGGAACTGAAATTCTGTGCCTGCATGGGCGCAGCGACCAGCGAGGTCAGGCAGAACAACGCGCTCAGCGCAATACGCGCAGTGCCTTTAGACGCGCGCGCGCGAACTTGAAGGATTTGCTCGATGGATCCGGTGCCGGCGGAGCCGATGAAAGAAAGCGCAGACTTGCAGATCATGCCCTTCAATAATGCCACAGAACGATGTTGCGGCACCATTGAAACCGGTCCGATGCTGTGCCACTATCCGCAAGTCCCGCAGCTCACGCTCACCGGAGGTGTTATGGCAGCCCGCTACACGCTTTGCAGCTTCAAGACCTGTCCCTGGGTGCAGCGCGCCGCGATCGTGCTCCAGGCGAAACGCGTTCCCTATGACATCACCTACATCGACCGCGACAAGCGCCCGGACTGGTTCCTGGCGGTATCGCCGCATTCGAAAGTGCCGGTGCTGCTGGTCGAGGGCAAGGAAGCGCTGTTCGAGTCGAATGCGATTGCGGAGTACCTCGACGAGACGGCGGCGCCGAGGCTCCACCCCGAAGATCCCCTCGTGCGTGCGCGCAACCGGGCGTGGACGGATTACGTGCCCACTTTCGCGAGCGCCATTTCGAACACCGCCTATTCCGATACGGAAGAGGACTTCGTCGCGCGCGCCGCCAAGATCGCGGAACCGTTCAACAAGCTGAATGAGGCGCTTGCAAGGCGCGGCAACGACGGTCCCTATTTCAACGGGCCTGCGTTCTCGCTGGTCGATGCAGCCTACGCCCCCTTCCTGCAGCGCTACACGTTCATGGATCGGCTGCGGCGGCTCGGCATCATCGAGAAATTCCCCCACCTCGCGGCGTGGCGCGACGCACTGGTAGCCGCGCCGGCGGTCAAGGCCTCCACGGTGCCCGACATCGAGGCGGCATGGCAGGAAAACCTGATCCTGCGCAAGCGCTGGCTCGCAAAATTCGTCCCTGAAAAGGTCGGTGCAGCCATTCAGTAAGCGATGACGGCGCGCCGATCGAGGCGTTCCTGAACCCGCCTCTAGCGAACCCTCTTCCGGCACGCCGTTCATCCCCCGAAGCTCGCCGTTGGTCGCTTTTATGGGCACAACGTGAAATATGACATCGGCGTGGCGGGCGCAGACGTCGTATCGTAGGCGCCGAGTGGAAAGCGCGGAAGCGCGGTCCGCTCAGCTTCGAAAAGGGCAAACCCGACCGAAAGGCGGGGACGCAAAGTCACTGGTCTAAAGAGCCTCGTGCTCCATGACCGAGAGATTACCGAGGGCGAGTAGTCGGGCTGCCGGTAATCTCTTCTTTGGTCGCCCGATCGCTTTCCCCTCGTAAGTCTGCTGGCTTTCTCCCCGTCGAGCAGAGCGTCACTTTTCTGTCGAGCCCCTCTTCAAGCGCCCCGTCGGGATGTCCCGCGGGAAACGAAGGGAGGGATCATGCTGGAGCGCTTTCAGGGTAAGGACGGCCGTGTCGCATTGCTGAACGCACTGCGCGGGCAGTTCCTGGTCGACGGCAACACCGAAATCGCGGACAAGCTCGCGTCAGCGATACAGCTAAGAGAATACGGGCCGGGTGTGCTGCTCTTCTCCCAGGGCGAGCGCGGCAGCGATCTGTACTTCATTATCCATGGCAAGGTTTCCGTCTCCATCGACGGTCGGGAAATCGCTACAGTGGGTGCCGGCATGCACGTCGGCGAGATTGCCCTGCTGGAGCCGTTCAAGGGACGCTCGGCAACGGTCGCCGCGAGCGAGCCGGCCGTGGCCGCCCTGATTTCCCAACAGCGATTCACCGAAATCGCCCGCTTCCATCCCGACCTGTGGCGCCGCATCGCGATCGAACTCGCGCGCAGACTGGTCAAGGCACAGGCCGGATAGATGCGATATCGCGAGCTCGCCTCAAACTGAGCCCCGAGCGACCGCGCCGAACATCCGGTTCAACTCGGCTGCGGCGCCCGCGAGGTGGCGGCTGCCGTGCGTGAGCCATGCGCGGTCCGAGTCAATGACGGTGCGCTCGGTTTTCAGCATCCGCTCCACTTCCGCTGGCTGGGGGCCGCCGATTCCGCGCCGCCCCGACACCATCCTCTCCGGGCTGATGATCTCTTGAAATTCACGCTCGCTGAACGGGAATGGGTGCTTGGCATCCGCCTCGTAGAGCGCCGCCGCCTCGGCATACGGTATATCGTGCAGCGCGAGGCCTTTCCCTCTGCCGTAATCGGTCAGCCTGGACGCGAAATGGTGCCCCGTCCGGAACGGTATGTCGGCTTTTTGTATCAGCGCATCCGCGATTTCAGTCGTCGTGGCGTAGTCGGCCCTGATTTCAGCGAGGGCACGCTCCTCGTTCACTGCCAGTGTTGCAACCACCTGCTTCAGCAAGTCGAGGACCTGTAACGGCCGGGTACTCGGCACCGGATCGTAGCTGCGGTAATCGAACATGCCGGTCCGATTGTTGTGGGCGATGAGAAAGACCGTCTGCATTTCTCCGAGCATGATGCTCGCCTGCGCCCGCAACTGCTCCAGGGCGGCGGGATTCCGTTTCTGCGGCATGATGCTGCTCACGCCCGTAAGGTCGGCCGCCCCCAGCATGAGCCACGGTACCGGTTCGGCGTACTGCGCATGCAGGTCCTGTGCAAATTGCCCGACCTGTACTGCGGCGCTGGCCAGGGCGCCTGCAACATCGAGCGCACTATCGACCGACGACAGATGATTTGCGTCATACGCGTTCTCCACCACATCGTCGAATCCCAGCAGGGCGGCAAGACGCGGGCGGTCGATCGGAAAGCTCGACGTCGCCAGCGCTGCGGCACCCAGCGGGCTGCGGTTGACGCGCTGATACACCTGCCGCAGCCGATCGGTTTGACGGGCCCACGCGGCTGCGAACGCATGCAGGTAGTGGGCGAGTGTCGTCGGCTGCGCCTGCACGCCGTGGGTATAGGCGGGAATGAGCGTCCCGGTGTGGCGCTCTGCAAGCGCGAGCGTGGTCTCGCGCACGGCAATCAACGCCTCGACCATATTCAACAGGCCGTCGCGCAGATTCATGCGCGCAATGGTGGAAGCGATATCCTGACGGCTGCGACCGGTGTGCAGTCGGGACGCATCCGCGCCGATGAGTGCGGTGAGTCGCGGCTCGTAATCCAGGTAGTCCGCCGAACGCTGTGGCGCTGATTGCCGGTCGCGGTCGATCAACTGCGCAATCCCGGCTGCGATACGAACGGCGACCTCAAGCGGCACGATGCCGGCCTCGCGCAGCATGACGATGGACGCTTTGTTGATCTCGTCGAGGAACTCGACCGACCTGCCGCCGCTGCGGAATACTTCGTTTGGATCCATGGCGCCCGTCTACCTCCCGGCTTTGGTTCGCCGCCCGGAAAATATCACGCCATCCTACTCACAATGCGAAAAATTGGCGATTCCGGTTTTCCGCTAACCGCCCGCGCCGGACTCCGCCGCCCGTGCCGCATCAACTGCAGAAATCCAGTCGCCGGGAGGCGGTGTACCGGAAGCGTGCGCGTCCATCAGGGCAGTGACCATCGCGAGCGTTTCTGCGTCGAAAGCGGCGATTTCCGCGCGCCGGAATTCGCCCCGCTGATAGGTCAACGCCATCAGGACGCGGGAAAGCAGGCGGGATTGCGCGAACGCCGGGTTCTTCTGAATTTTGGTGACTGCCGCGTCCAGCGGCTGGCCGACAAGAGCAGGGCGACCAAAGCGCCCAATGCGCCGCAGCTCTTCTCCAAAGCGGGCGAACGAAAGCAGCTCGTTGGAGGCGGCGGCAGTCACACTCCGAAGCGCCGGGAAAGCAGACTACTGATCGTTAGGAAGGCGGTGGCGCTCACCAGCGCGATTGTCAGCGAAAAGGCGCTGAAATCATTCGGCGTGTCGGCAATAGCACCGAGCATCGGCGCCAGCACGTTTCCTCCGAAAAACGCTCCGAACATGCCCACGAGGATGGCACTCACCTTCCCTCCCCGGTCGTTCACTTTGAGGAGCGCGAAACTCGCCCACCCAAGCACACCACCGGCCAGAATCCAGATCGCGATGTTCATCGGTACCTTTCGCTCATGATTGAAGCTTGGACAAAACTGTGTGCCAACGCACACACCGCGACAAGAGCAGCGTTGGTGCGGACGCTTTCTGAAAATGCCCGATTCTTAAGTCGGGCGATCGATCTCTTTCTGGCGGCCTTGCCAATCGGCAAGCTGCTTCTCCGCTTCTTCCGTGGTGATCTTGTATCTTTCCTCGATGTTCTGAGCGAGCTGCTCACGGTTGCCCGCGATGACATCAACGTTGGTAAGCTTGCGCCAGCGTCGTTTGAAGCTGCCCTTGAGCTGTTGCCAGTCTACTTCGATGCGATTCCATTTCATGGTTTTCCTTGGCACTGTGGGCTGGAAAAAAGGGCCGGAGCCATCAGCCGATAGTTCAACATATGCTTTGTGCTGCCTGTGGTCTGTCTGGTAGCGCACATAGTCAGCTCACCAAATGCACTACCCCTGCTTCTGAACGCTTCGCTGCCTTCTTCTCGCACGATTTCCGAGACAGATCCATAGGGGCAAGCGGTTGTGCGTTGAATACGCGACGCCGCTTTTTAGCGCCCCAGCAACGCACCGGCCGGCTTGAGGGATTCGACGCGATCACAGACCACCTTGGCGATGGCGACCAGCGGCGCGCCGAGCAGCAGGCCCCATACCCCCCACATCCATCCAAAGAACAGCAACGCGATGAAGAGCACTGCGGCATTCACGCCGGCAAAGCGGCTTTGCAGCCAGGTCATGAACGCCAGCCCGACCGCCGCCGCGATCAGCAGCGACACGCCCCCCACAGCCAGCGCACCGAACAGCGACCCGAATTGCAGGAAACCGGCCATGCCGCTTCCGAGCGCAATCAGCGCCGGGCCAAGGTAGGGGATGAAGTGCAGCACGCCGGCGGCAAAGCCCCATACACCTGCCCGCTCCACACCGAGCGCCTCGAACGCAAGCCATGTGCAGACCGCGAGCAGCGCGTTCGACACGAGCGTGGCCAGCAGATAGCGCTGGACCTGCACGTCGATTTCCTCGAGTATCCGCACGGCATCCTTCTTGATCGACAGCGACGGCCCGACGAAGCCCACGAGCTTGCGGCGGAAGTGGTCGCCCGAGGCCAGCAGGAAATAAGTGAGCAACAGCACGATCGGGGTTTGCGCGATGACGGTGGCGAGGAGCCTGGACTGCGCGAGCGCATAGTCGCGCAACCAGGCGGTGGGCTCGGCCATCTTGATCGCGGTCGCACTCACTCCCCGCTTCGCACCCGCATCAGCGGCCGCGCCTTGGATCTCGTCGGCGGCGTCCTGCATGTTCTGCAGTGGCGTCGGCGCACCGGTACGAGCGATGCTCAGGTTCTGCCGCAGCTTGCGCGCCGCCTCCGGCAGCGTTTCGATCACCGCCGCGGCGTCGTCACTCAGCGAAACTGCGATCCAGGACAGGCTGCCGGCGAGTACAGCCAGCACCAGAGCCGCCCCAACGGGCCGCGGAATGCGGCACGCCTTCAGCCAGTCCACCAGAGGGCACAGCGTGTAGCTGGCGAGTATTCCGATCAGCAAGGGCACGAAGAAGGCGCGTGCCAGATACAGTGCAGCGACGAGGGCGATGAGTGTAAGCACGCCGACCGCCACGCTCATGCGCAAGTACCGCGTCGGCCGCACCGGCGCCACCGCTGAATCCACAGCCCCGGCAGCCGCATCGGACATGGCTGCAGGGCCTGCGTCGTCAGGGCGCAGGGCCTCGGTTGCCGTCCCCACGAGCGCCACTTTCATCGATTCGATGGAGGCGCGCCATCGATGAGGATCAGGCGCTCTCCCTGTCGCCAACTCGCGGGGTTGGCCTGTTCGATCACGCGGCGCGATCCATCGGCGAGGCGGACGGTAATTTCGTAGCGCCTGGCCGATTCCGTCGAGAGCGCCTTGTTGCCGGCCGCCGTCACGCCCGCTAAGCCGGTGCCTGCCCCGCCCGCGTCGATTTCCCGCATCGACACGATCACGCCACATTCGGGACACCTCGCTTTGACACGCGTGCCGCCCGGTGCAGGTGCCGGGGCTGTCTGCACGGTCAGCGCATCCCGCGCCGCCAACGCCGCCGGGACATTGCCTCGCGCGAGGATGTCACCGGAGTCGCCGGCCGTAGCGGGCAGCCAGCCCATGATGGCCGCAATTCCCGCGGTGCTGAACAGGATCACAGCGCTGCCCACGATCAACAGCGGCAGGTACCGCGATCTGGAGACGTGCATGTTCATGAGACCGCCGCCGTAGGTTCAACGCTTCCTGATTAGAAGGCCGACCAGCGCACCGACCGCAAGGGCGGCACCGATCACGGTCCACGGATGGCCGCGCACGTAGCCGTTGGCTGCGGCGGCAGTGTTTTTCGCTTTGTCGATGGCCGGCTGTGCCGCATCGACCAGTCTTGCTCTGGCAATGCCCAGCTTTTCCTTGAACTCATCCCGAGCTGCCGCCAGGCTCGCGCTCGATACGTCCGCCGCAGCCTTCAGCAGATCTTCGCCATCGGCGATGACCGTCTTGATATCACCGGCCATCTTGCCCCTGACCTGACTGAATTCCGCCGTACTTTGGTCCATCATCGCCGTCTCCTTGGATTGCATGATCGAATCAATACCGTTGCAGATAACCGTTGTCGATGCGCACGCGGTCGCCGACTCTGAAGCCGGCGCTCGTGTTCTGCGTCAATGTCTGATATGACCCGCTGTCCATGCGGATGGTAAATCGGTATACATCCGCGGTCGGTGGCTGCTGGCGGTTTTCCAGCTGGTGTCCGACATAAGCCCCGCCCGCGGCGCCGGCCACGGTCGCGACTCTCCGGCCGGTCCCGTCGCCTATCTGGTTGCCAAGCACACCGCCCACTACGGCGCCGGCGATGGCACCGACGCCAATACCGCTGCCGCCAATGCCGGTACTGGCCGTGTTGCCTTGCTGCACGAGATCGATCGATTGCACCACGCCGTATCCCGAGTACACGTTGCCCGGGTTGACGGGCCCCGGATTGGTGGTTGCGGGCCCCGAGGTTCTGTAAGGATCGTTCATGGTCTCGCACCCGGCCAGCGTCAATACACCCACTACGCCCAGCACTGCTCCCAACGTATTCATCTTCGTCATGGCCATCTCCTGGATTTGTTCGAGATCGATGCGGCACACTCGAGGCCGGGTGCAGGCTCGTGCGCCAGCCGGTTCGGGGGCTATCGATAGTGCACTCACTATCCGCCCCTCGCCGGCAAGGGTCTGTACGACGGCACACATAACCAAGCTGATGTTTCCAGAGCACAGCGCTAGGCGTCGGAAAATGTCCCAAGTATGTGCTGGAAGTCCGGATTCCCACGCATCCAATGCCGGGCCGATCGGGAGCAAATCATCTCTTTCGGTACGGTATCGCACATACGGGGTTGCCGCCTCACGCTACCCTGATTTCCGGTTG
>JBQTJV010000154.1:0-3301 GCA_052386775.1 Betaproteobacteria bacterium | reverse complement strand
AAGGCTGATGACATATGGACTCTTACGTGGCATTTGTGCGCCTCCTCCCAGCGGCGAGCCAAGTGCCTGACAAGCGCCATATTATACGTCATCGTATTTATGGAATCGAGTACTTAGCGATTGGTGGGGGTCGGTGCGGGCGAAGCACCGGGCGGCGCAGTTGCCGCGAAGGACGGACGCGATGCGATGCGCTCGTACCATGCGACCAGTCTCGGATGCTGATCGCGCCAGCACAGATCGGGAAATCTCGCCTCGAACCCCAGCGCGCAACCGAGCGTGATTTGTGCCATGTTGAGTGCGCCCTGCATCCAGGGGTGACCGATTTCTCGTTCCCAGAGATCGGCCATGCGCCGGCTGCGGTCGGCTTCGTGCTGTACCGTGGTCGGCGAGCGCTCGTTCTCCGGCCGCGCCATCTCGCGACCCCACACCGCGATCCCGTCCAGCATGCTGCGTGCCAGCGCTTCGAGCCGGCGCGCTTTCCACGCCTCGTCCTCCGATTCCGGCAGATCGAAGCGCGGCTTGCCGTCCAGGCGGTCGAGATAGTCGCAGATGACCGCGGATTCTTCCATCCCCACGCCGTCGTCGCGAACGAGATAGGGAACGCGGCCCGACGGGTTGATGCGGTAATACGGGCTGTCGGCAATCCGAGTCTGGGCAGCGATCACTTCAACCCGGTCCGCCAGACCCTTCTCGAGCACCACGATGCGCGCCATGCGCGCGTATGGCGAACCGGGAGTGATGTACAGCTTCATGGGCTTTTTAGTGTGCGCCTTGACCGGATCTACTCGACCTTCGCCCCCGAGATGTCTATCACCTTTTTCCACTTCGCGGTTTCCGCCTCCACGAATTTTCTGAATGCTTCGGGCGTTTGCGGCGCAGCCGCGACTCCCGCATCAAAGAAACGCTGGTGCAGTTCGGGAGATTTGAGCGCCTTCATCATTGCTGCGTGGATGGAGGCCACGTATTTCTGCGGCGTGCCCTGGGCACGGCATAGCCCTGCCACACGGTAACTTCGAAATCCGGTATGCCGGATTCGATGATGGTGGGAAGGTCAGGCACCTGCGCGGCACGCTTCGCCGAAGTGACCGCCAGCGCGCGCAAGCGACCTGCCTTGACGTGAGGCAATGGTCCGGGAAGATTGAAGAAGAACGTCTGGACCAGCCCGGAGATCGTATCGGTATAGCCCTGCGCCGAATTCTTGTAGGGGACATGCAAGATGTCTACCCCGGCAACCGATTTGAACAGTTCCATCGTGAGATGCGGCGAGGCGCCGATTCCCGAGGATGCGTACTTGAACTTGCCGGGATGCGCCTTCGCGAGCTTGACGAACTCGCCAACGTTCCTTGCGGGCAGCGCTGTCGTTACACACAGGATGTTGGGCATCGTGGCGTAGAGCGAAATCAGCGTGAAGTCGCGCAAATGGTTGTATGGCAACTTCGCGTGCAGGCCGGCGGTGATCGCCTGGTTGATGCCGTAGGTGAAGATCGTGTGACCGTCGGTCGGCGCCTTCGCCGCCAGCTCGGTGCCGAGGATGCCAGCCGCGCCGGGACGGTTATCAACCACCACCGTCTGTCCCCATGCTTCGCTGAACCGCTGCGCGAAAATACGTCCGATGACATCCGTAGAGCCGCCTGCGCCGAAAGGCAGAATGAGGCGACCGGGCTTGTTGGGATAATTTTCCGCGGCACCTGCCGTACCCGTCGCAGCGACAAACAGCACCCACGCGACGCAGCGAATCCACTGGCAGTCGAACCTCATAAAGACCCCTCCGGTTCTGATGCGGCCGCTAGCCGTTGCTAGGAGCGCAGCGCACGAATCATTTTATCGGACGCGCTGACACCGAAAGCATAGCAGAAACCGCCGCCCGCAAAGCTTCGTCGCGTCCTTGCTGCACTTCGTCCGCTGCGAAGGCTCTCCTAACGTGCCAGGCAGGTATCCCCTAGGTCCGACACAACAAAATCGCGCCCCCACCGGATTGGCGTGCCGGTTTGACACCGTCATAACGCAAGCGTAGCGTGTTTCTACGAACATCCACCCTAGGGATGACTCCTACACCCGCTCAGCCTCAAAGACAAAATGCGAACTGAATGGGCACCTTTCAGATGCCCTTTTTTTTGGCCGACATTTCGGCAGGCCGGCGAAACGATATTGCGCGATCGTGACATCACGAGCAGAATGGTCCGCAGCGACAGCTACATCAGGATATGGGTGCCATTCTCAAGAGCGACGGGTTTGCCGGCGCGGGATCGATCTTTCCATCCCGGGTGGAATTCTCGTTCTATGAAATTGCGCTCGCGGCGGTGCAGTATCGCGACAGTCACATCGAAAGTCTCGGCGGCGGCTGGTACTGCTATACCGCGCTGCCGTGGATGTTTACCTACCGCGTGCCCGAGTGGACGGAAGTCGACATCGAAGCTTGCAGAGCGCGCGTGCGCAAGCTGCTTTGGTGAGCGTCGCTCGTCTCAGCGGCGCTGCGTGAGCTGCACCGCTGCGATAATCCTGGCAAGCCGCTCGCGCGACAGCTCATCGGGACGCGGCATCGCAGCGGCATCGATCAACTGGCGCTCGATGTCGTCCTGAGTGGTGGTGCTTGAGCGGCGGCTTTCCATCGCCTCTTTCAAGGCGCGAAGCTTCAGGCGTTGGCGGGCGCCCTCGAATTCCGCGGGACTCTCAATGCCGCAGGCGATTTCCAGATTGAGGAGCATATCCGGAAGGTCCGCGGCGGACTTCGGCCCGGTTCCCCGGAAACGCGTTTCGAGCTTGGCCCTCCACGGTGCCGGGAGATGTTCGATCGCATTCCAGCGGGCCTCCAGATCCGCCGTCGGCTCGCTCGCCGCTTCACGCTCGCGGCACAAGTCCATTGCCTGAATAAGCGCGTCAAAGCGCGCGCGCGCCGCGTGGGCCGCCAGCTCGCCGATGCGCTTGGTCGCTCCCGCCCGCACCGCGCGATAGCGCTTCTCGAATTTCTCCGCCAGGGGTTTCGGCAACTCGGGACAGGCGCGCCATGCAGTATCGGCCTCGACGAGCGCACGTTTTATTTCCGGTGCCGCATTGCCGGACGCGCACGCGGCGATGCGCTCAATGAGCTCTTCACGCGCTCTGGTTCGTTCGCCGAATTCGGCTTCCTTTGCCGCGCGCGTGGCATCGAGTGCGGTGAACACGGCGTCGGTCGCGCTCTTGAACGCAGTCCACGAGGCGTTCTCTTCATTGCGCGGCAAAGGCAGGGTTTTCGCGTGGGCCTGCCATTCGGCCTGTAGCTTTCGCACCTTGTTGACCGCTTCGCGCACGACGCCGTCCGGCG
>JBQTJV010000153.1:0-1917 GCA_052386775.1 Betaproteobacteria bacterium | reverse complement strand
TCGCGCGGCACAAGTCGACGTCCAGTCCCTTCCAGACACCCTGGGAATCGGGCGCCGAGAATCCGGCCAGAGCGCCGGCGTTGACGCCGCATTGCACGAAGCCCTTCTTCGTCACCGCGTCGAGCGTTGATTGCGCATGCGCATTGCCGATGCAGGAAAGGGAAAAAGCGAACAGCCAGCCGGACAGGGTTTTCATGGTGATCCTCCTGAGAGTCAGTGTAGCAGTCCGCAGGCGGCGAGGCACTAGAATTGGCTCGTGAAAGCCGAGGTGAAGACCACCACCTGCTACATGTGCGCCTGCCGCTGCGGCATCCGCGTGCACCTGCGGGACGGGGAAATCCGCTATATCGACGGCAACCCGGCGCACCCCATCAACAAGGGCGTGATCTGCGCCAAGGGCGCGAGCGGGATCATGAAGCAGAAGTCGCTGGCGCGGTTGACCCGGCCGTTGCGACGAAAGAAAGGATCGGAAAGGGGGGCGGGCGAGTTCGAACCCATTTCGTGGGAGGAAGCCTTTTTCATTCTCGAACAAAGACTGAAAAAGATAAGAGCGGACGATCCCAAGAAATTCGCGTTCTTCACCGGGCGCGACCAGATGCAGGCGCTGACGCAGCTGTTTGCGCGCCAGTTCGGCACCCCGAACTATGCCGCGCACGGCGGTTTCTGCTCGGTGAACATGGCCGCCGGCATGATCTACACCATCGGCGGCTCGTTCTGGGAGTTCGGCGGGCCGGACCTGGAGCGCTCGAAGCTGTTCGTCATGATCGGCACCGCCGAGGACCACCATTCCAACCCGCTCAAGATCGCGATCTCGAAATTCCAGCGCGCGGGCGGCCGCGTCATCTCCGTCAACCCGGTGCGCACCGGCTATTCCGCGATCGCCGACGAATGGATACCGATCCGCCCGGGCCCCGACGGCGCGCTGATGATGGCGCTGTGCCACGAGCTGGTGCGCCAGGGCCTTTGCGACCACGAGTTCCTCGCCCGGTACACCAACGCCGGTTACCTCGTGAACGTGGATGCTGCGAGCGAGGCCGAGGGCCTCTTCGCCTGCGAGAAGCTCGAGGACAAGACCAATCCCTTCCGCCGCCACGACCAGTTGTGGTGGGACCGGATCGGCAACCGCGCGACGCGCAACCATGCCGAAGGCACGGATCCGGCGCTCGAGGGCGAGTACCGCCTCGCCGACGGCACGCCGGTCAAACCGGCCTTCCAGCTGCTGCGCGAGCGCCTGGCGGAATGCACGCCGCAATGGGCCGCCGGGATCACCGGCATCGCGCCGGAGAAAATCAGCGCCCTCGCGCGAGAGATGGGCCGCACGGCGCGCGACGCGAGCTTCGAGCTGCCGATCCCCTGGACCGACAGCTGGGGCCTGCGGCACGCGACCGTGCGCGGCAACCCGGTGGCATTCCACGCCATGCGCGGCATGGCGGCGCACTCCAACGGCTTCCATGCGATCCGCGCGCTGTCGATCCTCATGTCGCTGCTCGGCACCATCGACCGTCCGGGCGGTTTCCGCCACAAGGCGCCGTTCCCGCGCAGCACCCCTCCGGTGTACTCCCGCATCCCGAACAGCCCGGATGCGGTGCAGCCCGGCATGCCGCTCGCTGGCGCCGCGCTCGGCTTTCCGGGAGGTCCCGAAGACCTGCTGATCGATCCCGATGGCGGGCCGGTGCGCATCGACAAGGCGTTCTCCTGGGAGTATCCGCTCGCGGTGCACGGCCTGATGCATAACGTGATAGCCAACGCCTGGCGCGGCGATCCCTATCGCATCGACACGCTGATGCTGTTCATGGCCAACATGGCCTGGAACTCGAGCATGAACGCGGCCGACGCGCGGCGCATGCTGAACGACAAGAACGCGAGCGGTGAATACAGGATTCCGTTCCTCGTGGTCTGCGACGCCTTCGAATCCGA
>JBQTJV010000152.1:0-12985 GCA_052386775.1 Betaproteobacteria bacterium | reverse complement strand
ACCGAGGGCAGTTCCGGCATCACCTACGTCGTGGACCGCATGAAAGGCTGGGCGCACAGCGGACACGTGACGCTCGCCCGGGGCGAGCGTTCGCGCCTTGCCGACTACGCCGCCGAAGCGCTGTAGTGGGCCCCGGCCCATCGATGAATATACCGCCAGCGCGGTGGGCATGAATGCCCACCTTACGTTTTTCCGGCCGGTGGGTTGCAGGGCCTAGAAGCGGTTGGAGTCGGCGTAGTTCTCGAAGCGCGTGTGCGCCCCGAGGAAGGTGAGTTTCTTGATCCCGGTCGGGCCGTTGCGCTGCTTCGCAAGGATGATTTCCGCAATGCCCTTGTTCTGCGTTTCCGGGTTGTAGACTTCCTCGCGGTAGATGAAGAAGATCAGATCGGCGTCCTGCTCGATGGCGCCCGACTCGCGCAGGTCAGACATCATCGGGCGCTTGTCCTGGCGCGATTCCACGCTGCGGTTGAGCTGGGAGAGCGCGATCACCGGCACCTTCAGTTCCTTGGCGAGGCCCTTCAACGAGCGGGAAATCTCGGCGATCTCCGTGGCGCGATTCTCTTCCCGGCCGCCGCGGCTCGCGGACATGAGTTGCAGGTAATCGACGACGATCACGCTCAAGCCACCGACGTCCGCGCACTGCCGGTGCAGCCGGCGCGAACGCGAACGGACCTCGAGCGCATTGAGCCCTGCCGTGTCGTCGATGTAGATGTGCGCCTCGTTGAGCCTGCCCACCGCCTCCACCAGCTTCGGCCAGTCGTCTTCCGAGAACGTGCCGCTGCGCAGCTTGTGCTGGTCCACGCGCCCGACCGAGCCGATCATGCGCATGGTCAGCTGCGCGCCCGACATCTCCATGCTGAAGACGGCTGCCGCCTTCTTCAGATGCAGCGCAACGTGCTCGACGATGTTCATTGCGAGCGTCGTCTTGCCCATCGAAGGCCGCGCCGCGATGATGACCAGGTCCCCGGGCTGCAGGCCGGAGGTGAGCTTGTCGAGATCGATGAAGCCGGTCGCAAGCCCGATGATGTCGTCCTTGTTCTCCCGGCTGTAGAGCATGTCGATGCGCTCCACTGTTTCGGTAAGCAGTGGATCGATCTTGACGAATCCCTGGCGCGCCTTGGCGCCGGTTTCCGCGATCTGGAAGACACGCGCTTCCGCCTCGTCGATCAGCAGGGCCGCGTCCTTGCCGAGCGGATTGAACGCTGACTCCGCGATCTCGGTGCCGACGGCGGCGAGATCGCGCATGATCGCGCGCTCGCGCACGATCTCCGCGTAGCGGCGGATGTTGGCGGCGCTCGGGGTATTGACGGACAGCGCGCCGATATAGGAACGGCCGCCGACGTCCTCCAGCTTGCCGCTGCGCTCCAGGCTATCCGCCAGCGTCAATGCGTCCGCCGGCCGGTTGCTCTCGATCAGCTGGACGACGTGGTGGAATATCGTCCGATGGTCGGCGCGGTAGAAGCTCTGCTCGGTGATGACATCGCTGATGCGGTCCCACGCGGCGTTGTCCAGCAGCAGCCCGCCCAGGACCGACTGCTCCGCCTCAATCGCCTGCGGAGGCACGCGCGCCGTCTCGAAAAGGCTATCCCTGACGATCGGCGTGACGACTTGTATCATTTACCCTGCCCCCTGTCGTTCTTTTATTCGTTTTGCGGTGCGTGTTATTGATTTGCTGGCGCACGCGAACTGCAAACGACCACTGTTCAATTTAGCGAAAAAAAAGGGCCGTCGCCAGCGCTTTCTGGCGTGTCCGACAACCATGTTGTGAATTAGCAACGAGGCCGGCCGCGAGCGTGAGCCCGCGTTGCTATTGCAATGTCATTGCCAGGCCGCGGCAAGCATTTACTGTGCCGCCTGAGGCGCTGATTTTTCTTTTTATTGTTCCGCGACCACCGAAATCGTGACTGTCACCAGCACATCGGTGTGCAGCGCGATCTTGAGCGGATGTTCGCCGACCGTCTTGAGCGGCCCCTGCGGCATGCGGATCGCCGACTTCGACACTTCGAAGCCCTGCTTTGCAAGTGCCTCAGCAATATCGAAATTGGTAACCGAGCCGAACAGCTTGCCGTCGACACCGGCCTTTTGCGCAATCTGGATGGTCAGCCCGTCGAGCCGCGCACCCTTCTCCTGGGCTGCCGCAAGCGCTTCCGCCTGCGCCTTCTCGAGTTCCGCGCGACGGTTTTCGAACTCGGCCAGGTTCTCGGGGGTTGCGCGACGCGCTTTCCCGTGAGGGATCAGGTAATTGCGGGCAAAACCGTCTTTCACCCTGACGACGTCCCCGAGCTGGCCGAGGTTCGCTACTTTTTCCAGAAGTATGATTTGCATGTTCGCGTTCCTGTCCTCGACGTCAATGGAGATCGGTGTAAGGCAGCAAGGCGAGAAAGCGCGCGCGCTTCACTGCCACCGAAAGCTGGCGCTGATAGCGCGCCTTCGTCCCGGTAATGCGGGCCGGGATGATCTTGCCGTTCTCGTTGATGAAGTCCTTCAGGAGATTGATATCCTTGTAATCGACCTCCTTGATCCCTTCCGCGGTAAAGCGGCAGAACTTGCGGCGGCGGAAGAGCTGCCCGCGCCCACCCCGCCGTTCCCCGGGCTTGCCTTTACCCTTGCCCTTGCCCTTGCCTCTACTCGGTCCCAGTCTTGGCATGATGCGTTTCCTTGTGCGATCGTGCGTTCGTCACGTGAAGGATGAGCTGCGCGCTCATCCGGTTCTTGCGGTTCAGAAATCCCTCGACGTTCAGCGCCGTGCCCGGCTGCATGCGGGACATGACAACGGCTGCTTCCCCGATGGCGATCCCGTTCAGCTCGCACTCGACCTGCCGCTTGTAACCGGCCTCGATCTGCTGCGATTTGTGCGTGAGCGTGAAATTGAGCAGCGGGATACCAGCCGGCGTATGGCGCAGCGGTTCGACGTCTTTCAATTCGCCGCTCAGTGCGACGGCATTGACTTCCACTTATGCTGCCGCCGGTTCCGATGCCGGCGCCGGCGCCTTCGCCGGCTCCTCGCTCGGCGTGGTCAGGGACCTGGATTTCTCTTCCTTCATCATCGGGGATGGCGAAGTAACCGGTTCGCCCATCTTGACCGTGAGGTGGCGCAGCACCGCGTCATTGAACTTGAAAGCGTGCTCCAGTTCATCGAGCGTTTCGTTGTCGCACTCGATATTCATCAGCACGTAGTGCGCCTTGTGCACCTTTTCAATGAGATAGGCGAGCTGACGGCGGCCCCAGTCTTCAAGCCGGTGGATTCTGCCGCCCCGCCCGGTGATCATCTGGCGATAGCGTTCGACCATGGCGGGCACCTGCTCGCTCTGGTCGGGGTGTACGATGAAAACGACCTCGTAATGTCGCATCCGAATGGGCTCCTTATGGGTTAAGCCTCCCGCCATGCGAGGGACGGTGAGGCAAGGATGTGGCCCGGGCGCACGGCCTCGAACCGAAGGCGCGCATTATACCGATGTCCGCATGCTTTTCAAGCAGATGCGAGCTGCTTTTACGCGAGCCGCACTCGGACGCCGGCACGCTTACCGCAGTGTATATGCTATTCCATTGTTAACAACGGCTTCCGCCGCAACTATCCGCTATGCGGAACACGTTGCCGCCGCGTTTCCGCAAGGCAGATTCCGGCAGACACGGAAACGTTCAGGCTTTCGACCGTCCCGAACATCGGTATGCGCACCAGCACGTCGCAGTGCTCGCGTGTGAGCCGCCGCAGCCCCTCGCCTTCGGCGCCGAGCACCCATGCCAGCGCACCGCTCAACCTGGTTTTATAGAGTTCCTGCTCCCCGGAGGACTCTGCGCCATAAAGCCAGATGTCGCGTTCCTTCAATTCGCGCAGCGTTCGTGCGAGGTTCGTGACCGTGATGTAAGGCACTGTCTCGGCCGCACCGCTGGCGACCTTGCTCACGGTCGCGTTGAGGCCCACCGCGCGGTCCTTGGGCGCGATCACCGCGTGAACCCCCATGGCATCGGCAACGCGCAGGCAAGCACCGAGATTGTGTGGGTCGGTCACGCCGTCCAATACGAGCAACAACGCAGGCTCGCTCAGCGCGTCGAGGACGTCGCCGATGTGGGTTGGCAAGCGCGCCGCTTCGACACGGGCGGCCACGCCCTGGTGCCGTGCGTTGCGCGTCATGCCATCGAGGCGCGCCGCGTCAACCTGCAGCACCCGGGTGCCGTGCCCCTGCGCAAGCCGCAGGAGATCGCGGGCCCGCGCGTCGTGCCGGGCAGCGTCGACATAGATCTCCTGGACCGCGGCGGCATTCTGGCGGAGGCAGCTCACCACCGCGTGAAATCCATGGATCAGGCGCGTTTCAGCCATCGTCGGGCACGAAGTCGATCTTCGTCGTATCCAGATCCACGCGCGCCACCTTGACGCGCAATCGGTCACCCAGGCGATAGCGTTTCTTCGTACGCTCGCCCATCAACTGATGTTTCCCGGCGTCATAGTGAAAGTAGTCCCGCCCCAGGTCCGAAATGTGCACCAGCCCTTCCACATAGACGCCGTCGAGCGCGACAAACGCCCCGAATGCGGTCACGCCGCTGATGCTGCCCGCGCAGGTTTCGCCGATCTTGTCCTGCATGTAGTAGCACTTGAGCCACGCCGCCACGTCACGCGTCGCCTCGTCGGCACGCCGCTCGGTCATGGAGCAGTGCGCGCCCAGTTCATGCCAGTTGCCCGGTTCATAACGTTTGCGTGCGAGCACTGCCTTGATCGCCCGATGCACGAGCAGATCCGGATAACGGCGTATGGGCGAGGTAAAGTGCGTATAGGATTCGTACGCCAGCCCGAAATGGCCGACGTTGTCCGGGCTGTACACCGCCTGCTGCAGGGAACGCAGCATCACGGTTTGCAGGAGCTGCGCGTCCGGCCGGTCCCTGACGCGGGCCAGCAGTTTTGCGTAGTCGCGCGCGTGCGGCTCGTCGCCGCCGGTGAGGTTGAGCCCGAATCCCTTCAGAAATTCATGCAGCGCCTGAAGCTTCTCGGGAGTGGGGCCCTCGTGGATGCGATAAAGCATCGGCTGCTCGTTCTGCCGCAGGAAATCGGACGCGCAGACGTTGGCCGCCAGCATGCATTCCTCGATCAGGCGATGGGCCTCGTTACGCTTGACCGGCACGATGCGCTCGATCTTCCCCTGATCATCGAAGATCATCGCCGTTTCGATGGTCTCGAAGTCGATTGCGCCGCGCCGCTCCCGCGCTTTCGCGAGCAATCGGTAAAGCTTCTGCAGCTGCTGCAGATGCGGCACCAATTCGGGGTGGTTCCTCGCCGCGGATCCCCGCGGCTCATCCAGCATCTGCCCGACCAGCGTGTAGGTCAGCCGTGCATGCGAGCGCATGAGCGCCGGGTAAAAACGGTAGGACAGGATCTCACCGTGCGCATCGACCTGCATGTCGCAGGCAACGCACAGCCGCTCCACGTCCGGATTGAGCGAGCACAAGCCGTTGGACAGCTTTTCCGGCAGCATGGGAATCACCCGCCGCGGGAAGTAAACCGAATTGCCGCGCCCGAGCGCTTCGCGGTCGAGCGCGTCGTCGTGACGCACATAGTGGCTCACGTCCGCGATGGCGACGATCAGGCGGAATCCGCCGGGCTTCACCGCTTCGCAATACACGGCGTCGTCGAAATCCTTCGCTGTCTCGCCGTCTATCGTGACGAGCGGCAGCTTCCGCAAATCGATGCGGCCGCGCCGGTCTTTTTCCGTCACGCTGTCGGGCAGCTTGTCGCACAGTCTTTCCACCTCCGGGGAAAAGACATGCGGCAGCTCGTGCTTCCTCAGCGCGATCTCGATTTCCATGCCCGGATCGGCGTAGTCTCCGAGCACCTCGATCACGCGCGCTACCGGTTGCCCGTGCTTGCTCGGTTGCGCGATGACTTCCATCGTGACGACCTGTCCGGGCCGGGCGCCGCCTGTCTCGTCCGGCGGCACCATGAAATCCTGGCTGATGCGCTTGTCCTCGGCCACTGCGAACAGCACCCCGTGCTCGACATAGAGCCGGCCCACCAGTTGCCGGTGGACGTGTTCCAGCACTTCGACGATCTTGCCCTCGGGACGGCCGCGCCGGTCGACGCCCGCCTGCCGGGCCATGACGCGGTCGCCGTGCAGCGCCTTCAGCATCTCCTTGTGCTCCAGGAACAGATCCGGCCCGCCGTCGTCGCGCAAAAGAAACCCGTAGCCGTCCGGATGCCCGTGCACGCGCCCGCGCACGAGGTCGAGCTTGTCCACGACGCAGATCGCATTGCGGCGATTGCGCATCAACTCGCCTTCGCGCTCCATCGCCCGCAGCCGGCGGCCAAACGCTTCACGCTCGTTCCCGGTGATGCCCAACAGCCGCTCGAGCTCATCTTCCTCCACCGGGACGCCACGCTCGGTCAGCACCTTCAGGATGTACTCGCGGCTCGGCAACGGCTCCGGATAGCGGGCGCGCTCGCGCTCGATATGCGGGTCGCCCGCGCGTAAATCGCCGCGTGGAATGCGCGACGGCGT
Source organism: Betaproteobacteria bacterium (assembly GCA_052386775.1). Lineage (GTDB taxonomy): Bacteria > Pseudomonadota > Gammaproteobacteria > Burkholderiales > SG8-41 > DSOT01. The sequence continues at coordinate 6,500 of JBQTJV010000152.1, read as the reverse complement.
CGACCTTGCGGTGGAGCTCTTCTGCCCCGAGCGCACGCCGAGCTGACGACGGGATCGTTTGGGGGATCGGGAGGAACGCGCGTGGCGTTGCTTCATTTGATCGCTCCGGGCGCGTCGGTTAAAATTCCGCTCCTCCGGCCGAGGTGGCGGAATTGGTAGACGCACCAGGTTCAGGTCCTGGCGGTGGCAACATCGTGGGGGTTCGAGTCCCTTCCTCGGCACCACAACTTCGGAATCGAAGGCAGCGTTTTCAGCATCGCGAAAACGCCTCTTCTTCGGGGCTCTCTCGATCGTTCACCGTTCGATCTCGTCCTGGCTCACTCGAACGGATGCCGGCGCACGATCGTTTGCGCGCGATCGGCTCCGGTCGAGATCAGTGCGATCGGCACGCCGCAGATCGATTGCATCCGCTCGAGATAAGCACGGGCGGCGGGCGGCAACTGCTCGTAGCGCGTAAGGCCCACGGTACTCTCGCGCCAGCCGCTCATCTCTTCGTAGATCGGCTCGCACTCCGCCAGCGTCTCCGCGCCAAAGGGCAGGATGTCGCGGCGTTCGCCATTCCAGCGATAGCCCACACCCAGGCAGACCTTCTCCATGCCGTCCAGCACGTCGAGCTTGGTCACGCACAGCCCCGATACGCCGTTGATCTGGATCGAGCGCTTCAGCGCTGCCGCATCAAACCATCCGCAGCGTCGCGGGCGACCGGTCGTGGCGCCGAACTCGTTGCCGCGGCTCGCGAGCTGGCGCCCGATGTCGTCATCGAGCTCCGTCGGAAACGGCCCCGAGCCCACGCGCGTCGTGTAGGCTTTCGTGATCCCGAGCACGTAGTGGAGTCCGCCGGGACCGATGCCCGCGCCTGAGGCCGCGGCACCGGCCACGCAGTTGCTCGAGGTCACGTAAGGATAGGTGCCGTGATCCACGTCGAGCAACGTCCCCTGGGCACCCTCGAACAGCAGGTTTTGACCGGCCTGCTGGGCCTCGTACAGCAGCCGCGGCACGTCGCCTACCATCGGCCCGATCCTGTCCGCCAGCGCCAGCGTGTCATCGAGCGTCTGAGCGAAATCCACGGTTTTCCACTTGTAATAGTGCTTCAGCAGAAAATTGTGGTAATCGAGCAGCTCTCCCAGCTTGGCGGCAAAGCGCTTGCGATGAAAAAGGTCCTGCACGCGGATCGCCCTGCGCGCAACCTTGTCCTCGTACGCGGGACCGATGCCGCGGCCGGTGGTTCCGATGGCGCTGTCCCCTTTTGCGGCTTCACGCGCCTGATCCACGGCAACATGGTGGGGCAGGATGAGTGCGCAGGCCTCGCTGATCTTCAGCCGCGACTTCACGTCGACGCCGGCGCCCTCGAGCATGTCGATCTCTTCGATCAGCGCCTGGGGCGAGAGCACCACGCCGTTACCGATGTAGCAGGCGACCCTCTGGCGCAGGATGCCCGACGGGATGAGGTGCAGCACCGTCTTGCGGCCGCCGATCACCAGCGTGTGCCCGGCGTTATGACCGCCCTGGAAGCGCACCACGCCCTGGGCGTGATCGGTGAGCCAATCGACGATTTTTCCCTTGCCTTCGTCACCCCACTGAGTGCCGACCACAACGACGTTTTTCGCCATGCTTATGTCTCGAATTTCTCGATGGCCCAGCGGCCGCCGCGGCGCACCAGCCGCCGGTTGCAATTGAGCTCGGAGCGCGCATCGGAGTGCCCGGGCAGCTCTTCGATCACGGTTTCTCCACGGCCGCGCAGCGCCTCGATCCGCCGCTGCAGCGCCGCGTTGCCCGGCAGGTAAGGTGCCAGCACGCCCGGTCTGGTCTCGTTCCCTGCTGCGCAAGCCCCCAACTCACGCAGATCCATGCTGAACCCGGTCGCGGGGCGCGCACGGCCGAACGCCTTGCCGACTTCGTCGTAACGGCCGCCGCGCGCCAGCGCGTTGGCGCGACCTTCAGCGTATGCGGCGAACACCACACCGCTGTGGTAGCGATAGCCTCTGAGCTCGGCGAGGTCGAAGCAGCGGATGCGCGCGATATCGCGCAGCGCGCGCGACAAGGTCGCCAGCGTTCCGAGCGCGGCACGGATCTCGGGATAGGCGGGCAGCCTGCGGCTCGCGACCTTCAACACCTCGCCGCCGCCGTACAACTCCGGCAGAAGGGTCAGTGCATCGCGCGTTTTCCGGTCGAGTTTTTGAGTGAGTGCCCGTACTGCCGGAACGTCCTTGAGCTGCATCGCCCGAAACAGGTCCGATTCCCGCTCCGCGCCCACGCTGCCACGGCGGACCAGGCTCCGGAACACGGCGACATGGCCGAGATCGAGATAGGCGCGTGTCACCCCCGCCGCACCGAGCACTTTCATCATCACGCGCTGAATCTCGATATCGCTCTCGATGCCCCGGTGCCCGTAGATCTCGGCGCCGATCTGCAACGGTTCACGGGTGCCGTTCATGCCGTTGGGCAGCGTGTGCAGCACGCTGCCGCAATAGCACAGTCGCGTGATGCCCCTGCGATTGAGCAGATGCGCGTCGATCCGCGCGACCTGGGGGGTGATGTCGGCCCGCAGCCCGAGCATGCGCCCCGAAAGCCGGTCGACCAGCTTGAACGTCTGCAGGTCGAGATCGTGGCCGGTGCCGGTGAGCAGCGACTCGGTGTATTCGAGCAGCGGCGGCATCACCAGCTCGTAGCCATGGACGTGGAACAGGTCGAGGATGCGGCGGCGCAAGCGCTCCATGCCGAGCGCCTCCGCGGGCAGTATGTCCTCGATGTATTCGGGCAACAGCCAGGTTCTCATGCCAGCCAGCAAGCCAGATGTTCACGTGCAAAAGAAAAGCAGCCCAATACGGGCGGCGAGGCCATTATAGACAACACCCGACATTCGGGCGCTCGCATGACGTGTCGCCGAGCCTTCAATGCCGTACGATGTACAGGAGGAGCAGACCGGCCAGCATCGAGGTGAGCCCGATGAAGCGGATCTGGCCGTCGGACATTTCGGTCAGCTTGCGGAAGGTCTCGCGCCACAGCGCCGGCAGGAGGAAAGGCAGGAGCCCCTCGATCACGAGCATCAAGGCGAGCGCGGTGAGCAGGACAGTCGTCATCGGTAGGCTGGAGCGAGGAAGACCTGCACCCGCCCAGCAGGACGGCTACTTGCCGGTCCTGCCGCTCGATCTCAAGTATCTGAAAAATTCGGAGTTCGGTTCCAGCACGAGCACGTCGCTTCTGTTCTTGAAGCTCTGCTTGTAGGCGTCCAGGCTCCGATAGAAAGCGTAGAACTCGGCGTTCGGTTCATACGCCCGCGCATAAATCGACGTGGCTCTCGCATCCCCCTCGCCCCTGATGCGTTGAGAATCGCGGTAGGCCTCGGCGAGGATGACTTCACGCTGCCGATCCGCATCCGCGCGGATTTTTTCCGACTCGGCGAAGCCGGTGGAACGCAGCTCGTTCGCCACGCGCTTGCGCTCGGCTTCCATCCGCCGGTAGACGGCCTCACTCACTTCCTGCGGCAGATCCACCCGCTTCAGCCGCACATCGATCACTTCCACGCCGATCGTTTTGGCGTCCTCGTTCGCCTTCACGCGCATGAGATCCATGATCTGGTCGCGCTCGCCCGATACCACCTCATGCACCGTGCGATTGCCGAACTCGGCGCGCAGCCCGTCGTTGATGGTCTGCTGCAGCCGCGTTTGCGCAGCCGCCTCTTCCCCGCGCACGCTGACGTAATACTGTCTTACGTCGGTGATCCGCCACTTGACGAACAGATCGACCAGCACGTTTTTCTTTTCCGAGGTCAGAAAGCGCTCGGCCTCCGGGGTATCGATGGTCAGGATGCGCACGTCGAAATAACGCACGTTGTCGAGCAGCGGCACTTTGAAATACAGGCCCGGCGCCTTCTTTACGTCGATGACCTCACCGAGGCGGAACACGAGCGCGTGCTGGCGCTGGTCCACCACGAACATGCTGAGCGCGGCGATGACCAGCGCGACTATCAGGGCGATCAGCACGCTGCCGAGAGTAGGTTTCATTAGCGGACCTCGCGATCGCGGCTGCGGAATGCCTCGCGGCTGCGGGCGGTAGAGGAGTCGGACGGCGCTTCAGGCGGCTTCGCCGCCGCCTCTTTCCCGGGGAGGATGCCGCTCATCTGCATGATGCGGTCCAGCGGCAGATAGAGCAGGTTGTTGCCGGCCTTCTGGTCGATCAGCACCTTGCTCGTGTTCGAGAGGATCTGCTGCATGGCATCGATATAAAGCCGTTCGCGGGTCACCTGCGGCGCCTTGGAGTACTCGGCGACGATCTGCCGGAAATATGACGCGTCGCCTTCGGACTGCTCGATTACGCGCTGGCGGTAGCCTTCGGCTTCCTGCACCAGCCGTGCAGCAGCGCCGCGGGCCTTCGGAATGACGTCGTTGGCGTAAGCCTGGCCTTCATTTTTCTGACGCTCCCGGTCTTGACCAGCCTTTACGGCATCGTCGAACGAGGCCTGCACCTGCTCCGGCGGCTGGGCGTTCTGCATGGTGACGTGGCTGATGCTAATGCCGGTGCCATAGCGATCCAGGATCTCCTGCATCAGCTTGCGCGCGCGGGCGGCCACTTCTGCGCGGCCTTCGAAAATGACGAAGTCCATGCTGCTCTTGCCGACGATCTCGCGAATCGCCGTTTCCGCCGCCTGCAGCACCGTATCGTCCGGCACCCGGCTGTTGAACAGATAATCGGTCGGGCTCTTGAGCACGTATTGGACCGCGACCTGCACGTCGACGATATTCTCGTCGTCCGTCAGCATCAGCGATTCCTTGAGCACCTTGCTTTTCACGTTGTTGCGGTAGCCCACTTCCACAGTCCGCACCCCGGAGACGTTGACGACCTCAGCCGACTCGATCGGGTAGGGGAAGTGCCAGCGCGGACCCGGCAAGGTGACTTCCTTGAACTTGCCGAACTGCAGCACGACGCCGCGCTGCCCCTCAGGAACGATGTAGAAGCCACTCACGAGCCACACCGCCGCGATCAGTCCCAAGAGCAGCCCGGCGCCACCGAATCGCCTGCCGCCGGACGGCGGCCGCTCGCCACTTCCGCCCCCCCCGCCGCGGCGGCCGAACAACCCATCGAGCTTGCGGTTGAAATTGCGCCACAGCTCCTCGAGATCGGGCGGGCCCTCCCGCCCGGGGCGCTTGCCCCACTGCGGGTCGTTTAACGACATCAGCGCGCCGGCAAGACGCAACGCGCGCGCCTTCATCCAGTCGCGAAATGACCTTGCGTAAGCGAACATGAAATGAGTTTTTAAGCGGTCTAAGCCGCGGCCGGACTTGTGATGACTTCGGACCTATGCGCTGTGCCCGACGCATGTTCTTCCAGCGCGAGCTGTACCAGATTCAGGCCTTCGCCCGTCTTGGCGCTGATCCAAGCACGCGCGATTCTACCATACTCGTCGCGCTCGCCTCTTGCGTCGAAGCGCGTACGGTCGATCTTGTTGTAGACCAGCACCTGAGGGATTTCGTTGGCGCCGATCTCCGCCAGCACCTCGTTCACCGCCGCGATCTGGGCATCGCGCGTCGCACTGCTCGCGTCGACCACGTGGAGCAGCAGGTCGGCGCGGGCGGTTTCCTCCAGCGTCGCGCGAAACGCGGCGACCAGGCTATGCGGCAACTGGCGGATAAAACCGACCGTGTCGGATAGCACCAGCGCGCTGCCGTTGGCGAGATGTACGCGGCGCGTGGTCGTATCGAGCGTCGCGAACAGCTGGTCGGCGGCATAGGCGCCGGCGCGCGTCAGGCGGTTAAACAGCGTTGACTTGCCGGCATTGGTGTATCCGACCAGTGACACCGACAGCAGGCTGGCGCGGTGGCGCGCCCGGCGCTGGACTTCGCGCTGGCTTTGCAGTTTTGCCAGCTTTTCCTTGAGCACCTTGACGCGCTTGCCGAGCAGGCGGCGGTCGGTTTCGAGCTGGGTTTCGCCGGGTCCGCGCAGGCCGATGCCGCCTTTCTGGCGCTCCAGGTGGGTCCAGCCGCGCACCAGGCGGGTGGCGAGATGCTCGAGCTGCGCGAGCTCGACCTGCAGCTTGCCTTCATGGCTGCGCGCACGCTGCGCAAAAATGTCGAGGATGAGGCTGGTGCGGTCCACGACCCTGCAGTGAAGCTGGCGCTCGAGGTTGCGTTCCTGGATGGGGGACAGTTCGTGGTTGAAAAGTGCCAGGGAAGCATGGCTTGCGGTGACGGCGTCGGCGATTTCCTGCACCTTGCCCTTGCCGGCGAACAACGCAGGATCAGGCCGCTGCCGGCGTCCCTTGACGAGTGCCCGCACCCGCACGCCGGCGCTGGCCGCCAGCAGTTGCGCTTCTTCCAGGCTTTCATTGTAGTCCGCCTCGCCGAAATCAAGGCCGACCAGCACCGCCTCCGTGCCGCTGCCGGGGCGGTCAAACATGGATACTGCCGCGACTTCCTGACATCAAGCGTCTGGACTCTGATCGATCTGGAAATTGACGGCGCGCGCGGGGACCACGGTCGAAATCGCGTGCTTGTAGACCATCT
>JBQTJV010000151.1:0-18415 GCA_052386775.1 Betaproteobacteria bacterium | reverse complement strand
CCTGTGAAAGGTCTCCACGCGCAGCGGCGGATTCCCGATCTCCGCCAGCCTATTGTCAGACGCCATGATCTCGACGAAAACCTCCAGCGCGCGCAGCATGGGTGGCATGCCGAAGTTGACGCAGGTCTGGAATATCACCTCCAGGATCTCGCGCGGGGACGCGCCGTTGCGCAACGCGCCGCGCATGTGGCCGCGCGCCTGCGTCTCTTCGCCCACGGCGAGGCAATCGCCGATCATGCAAAGCAGGCGGGTCTTGTCGTCCACGATGCCGCGCGAGTACATGCCGCCGTAGCAGAAGCGCACCCACAGGCCGGCGAACTCGCTGTCGATCGCATCGAGCCAGGCGAGGATATTGAGATGATGGCGCGGCCGCAGCGCCAGCCCGCGCCCGACCGCGCGCCAGCCGTGCCGCCTCATCAACGGCTCGCAGCGCGGGTCGGCAACGTCTTCGGGATGCCAGGTTGCGCGCTCGGCCTCGTAAGAACGCGCGTTGTCCGTCCCGTCAAGGGGGAGTTGGGTATCGCGCAAGCTTTCCAACAGCCCGTTTGCGCTCGCGATGCGGTGGAAAACCTCGATCGCCGGCTCGACCACCGTGTGCCCGCCATAGACGGTGCACTGCAGGATGATCTCCAGGATCTCGCGCGCCGGCACGGCAGCGCCGAGCGCGGCATGTATCGTGTCCTCCAACGCCCCCGGACTGCGCGCCATGGTGTACTGCCCGATCAGCACCAGCAGCCGCGTGTGCAAGTCGAGTGCGGGTCGCGTGCTGATGCCCTTGATCGCAAAATCGATCCACAGCTTCGTGTAGTGCTGGTCGAGACTGTCGCGCTGTTCGACCCGCTGCTCGAAACCCGCATGTTGCATCGTACGGCCGGCGTCGAAGGCGTCAGCCCCATACTTGGAACGAAGATCGTTTTCCGGCATGGCTCCTCTTGAGGATGTCGTGGCAATCGCGATAACAATGCCGATGGGAATTGCTGGGCGTTGGTATTATAGAGCTTTGAGACAGGGGGAATTCCGCGTGTCATCCACAGGGAAGTTGTCGAATTCGGTTGCGATCGTAACCGCCGCCGGCGCTGGCATAGGGGAAGCGATAGCAAAAACGTTCGCGCGCGAAGGCGCAGCGGTAGCGCTCGTGGACATCAATGCCGATGATCTCCGGCGGGTCGAAGGAGCGATTGCCGCCGCCGGCGGGAAGGCGCATGCCATGCGCGTGGATGTGACCCGCTCGCAGGACGTCGCGGCGATGGTGCAGGACGTGGTGACGCGCTTCGGCACGGTCGATATCCTCGTTAATGCCGCCGGCGGATTTCATCGCCTCGCGCCAATCACGGATATCAGCGATGACGAATGGAATCGCGTGATCGATCTCAACCTCAAGAGCACCTTCTACTGCTCGCGTGCCGTCGCGCCCGTCATGATGGAGAAAAGGAAAGGGCGCATCATCAGCATTGCCTCGGGCGCCGGGATCGCGCCCAATCCCTTCGCGCCGTCGTACATCCCCTACAGCTCGGCCAAGGCGGGCGTAATCGGCTTTACCAAGGCGCTGGCACGCGATCTGGGCTCCTACGGCATCACGGTCAACACCGTTTCGCCCGGCACGACGCGAACGCCGCGGGTGGTGAAAGTCCGTGACGCGGCGAGCCTGGAGCGCATCGCCGCGCAGAATCCGATGAAGGTGCTCGTCGAGCCCGAAGATTCCGCTGAAGCGGTTTTGTATCTCGCCTCTGCGGAGGCGCGCTACATCACCGGCGTCAATCTCAACGTCAACGCGGGGAACCTCATGTAGGTCGCGCCAGTGGCAATCCACCTGGCGCTCGCGCTCACGTTCTTCAACTTCGTCGGCTCGAACGCGGCGCGCGTCGTACTCACGCTCTACGCGCTCGAGCTGGGCGCGCCGGCTTCCGCTGTCGGGGTGCTGGGAGGACTGCTGTTCCTCTTTCCGCTGCTGCTGTCGTGGCCGGTCGGCGCGCTCGCGGACCGCACCGGGGCACGCGGACTGCTCTTATTTGCGTCGTGCTGTGGTGCTGTGTCGCTGGTGCTGCCGTACTTCGTGCGATCGTTGCCGGCGTTCTACATTGCCGCCGCGCTCAACGGTCTGGCGCTTGCGTTCTTTCACGTCACGCTGCAGAACCTCATCGGCACCCTGAGCCGGCCGGAGGCGCGCGCGCGCAATTTCAGCAATTTCAGCCTGACCGGCGCGGTCACCAACTTTGCCGGGCCGCTGCTCGCGGGCTTCTCCATCGACAACCTCGGTCATGCGCTGGCCTGCCTGGTGGTGGCCTCGCAATCGGTTATTGCGGTGGCATTCGTGCTGGCGTGGGGTCGCCTTTTCCCGCCGGGCAAGCCGCAGGCGCCGGTCGATGCAGGGGGTGTTCGGGCGCTGTTCAATCGCGATGTCGGGTACATGCTGTTCGTGAGCGGCCTGGTGCAGTTGGGAACCGATATTTTTCAGTTCTACATGCCGATCTACGGGCATTCCATCGGGCTCTCCGCATCCGCCATCGGCGCGGTACTGGCGACGCTGGCGGTGGCGGCCTTCGTCGTGCGCCTCTTTCTCGCCTGGCTGGTGAAGCGCGTCGCCGGCGAGACGCTGCTCGCCTGGGTATTTTTCATGGGCGCACTGGGATTTGCGCTGGTGCCCTTTTCGCACAACGCCGTGGTGCTCGCCGCCATCGCGTTCTTTTTCGGGCTCGGCATGGGCATCGGCATACCGCTTACGGTGATCCTCATGTTCAGCCGCTCGGCCGAGGGCCGCTCCGGGCAGACGCTGGGCCTGCGCCTCACCGCCAACAATCTGGTACGTGTCACCGGCCCGATCATTTTCGGCGCGGTCGGCACAGCCTTCGGGCTCGCCGCGGTGTTCTGGATCGTGGCATCCATCATGGCCGCGGGCGGTTTGCTGTCCCGACGTGGCGCCGGCTCGCGTTGACGCACTCCGGCGCCTGCGGCAGAATCTCCGGGCACAAGTGCGGACAGCGCGTGTGCCTCTCGCACGCGACACTTCCCCGCGGGAGAAGGAGACCCTCATGACGACCACCCGCACGCTCGCTCGATTCGTTCACGAACTGACTTTTGAGAAACTGCCGGTCGCGGTGCGCGAGCGTGTTCCGGCGCTCGTGCTCGATCTCGCCGGCATCATGGTGAGGGCGCGCCACGAAGCCGAGTCCACGCCGGCCATGATCGCCGCGGCGCGGCGGCTGGGCCTTGCCCACGGCACGTGTACGGTGGTGGGCGATGCGGCCGGCTACAGCCCCGCGGGCGCTGCGATGGTGAATGGCACGCTCGCCCACTCGCTCGACTTCGACGATACGCACGCGCCCGGCTCGCTGCACCCGAGCGCGCCGATCGTTCCGTCTGCGCTGGCCGCCGCGGAAATGACGGGCGCCGACGGGCGCGCGCTGATCGCGGCCGTGGTCGCAGGCTACGAGGTGCAGATTCGCCTGAGCCTCGCGCTCGATCCGGCCGCGCACTACGACCGCGGCTTCCATCCCACCGCCACCTGCGGTGCCTTCGGCGCCGCCGCCGCGGCAGGCCGCCTGCTGGGACTCGACGCGGCAGGTCAGATGCACGCATTCGGCATCGTGCTCAGCATGGCGGCAGGCTCCATGCAGTTTCTCGTGAACGGCGCGTGGACCAAGCGCTCGCACGTCGGGCACGCGGCGATGTGCGGTCTCACTGCCGCGACCCTTGCCGCCGAGGGCTATCAGGGCGCGGCGGATGCACTCGAGGGCAAGTGGGGATTTCTCCATGCGTACGCGCCCGCCGCCGATGCCGGCAAGGCGGTGGACGGACTGGGCGAGCACTGGGAGACGCTCAAGATCGCCGTCAAGCCCTATCCTTCGTGCCGCTACAGCCACGCCGCCATCGACGGCATCCGTGAACTGGTGCGCGAGCATCGCATCACGCCGGACGAGGTGCAGACCGTGACGGTCGGTGTGCCGGAGCCGGGCTGGAAGATCATCGGCAATCCGGAGCCGGCCAAGCAGTCGCCGGTTTCGGTGGTCGACGGCCAGTTCTCCATGGCGTTCTGTGGTGCCGTCACCCTGCGCACCGGCGGGCTCGTGTGGGACGACTACGCCCGCCACCTGGCCGATCGTGACACGCTCGCGCTCTGCAAGCGCATTTACACCCGCGTCGATCCGAGGGCGCAGGCCGACTTTCCGGCGGAGATGAGCGCCAGCGTGCGGATCGCCACCGCGCGCGGCGAGTTCGAAACGTATGTGCGGGTGCCCAAAGGCGAGCCCGCCAACTTTCTCTCGCCAGCGGAACTGCGCGCCAAGTTCGACGGCCTGGTCGACCCGTACCTCGCAGCCGATCGTGCGAATGCGCTGGCCGCCGGGCTGATCGGGCTCGAGAAGGCTTCCAGCATCGGGGCACTCCTGCGCCTTTCGCGTGCTGACGAGCGAGCTCCCGAGCTGCGCGTCGTGGCGCGCGAGAAGTAGAACGTGACCGCGAACGCCGCCGATGCGCAGCCGGCGCCAGCCCGAGACACTTACGGGCGGAGCTATGAGGATTTCACGGTGGGCGCCGTCTACCGTCATTGGCCCGGGCGCACCATCTCCGAAGCGGACAACACCTGGTTCACGCTGCTCACGATGAACACGCATCCGCTGCATTTCGACGCGGCGTATGCGGCGCGCACGGAATACCGGCGCATCGTCGTAAACAGCTGCCTTACGCTTTCCATCGTCGCCGGGATGAGCGTGCGCGACCTGAGCCAGAACGCGATCTGCAATCTCGGCTGGACGGACATCCGCATGCCCGCGCCGGTCTACATCGGCGACACGCTTTATGCCGAATCCGAAGTGGTCGGGAAACGGGAATCCGCGTCGCGACCGCACGCCGGCATCGTCACGGCGCGCACGACCGGACGCAAAGCGGACGGCACGGTGGTCATGACCTACGAGCGGGCTTTTCTGGTGCCCAGGCGCGGCCATGCGCCTGCGCAGTCCGGGTAGCGATGCCGACTTCCGACGGGGGCCACGCTGCAGGCGAGCAGGACCGCGCCATCCTGGATGCGGTGGAGCGTTTTCTCGAGCGCGAAGTGCGGCCGCACGTGCGCGCGCTGGAAGCGGCAGACGAATATCCGCGCGAGCTGGCGGATCGCATTGCCGCGCTCGGGCTCTATGGTGCGACCATATCGCCGCAATATGGCGGCCTCGGTCTCACGGCAACCCTTTACACGCAGATCATCGAACGCATCGCCGCGGTGTGGATGTCGCTCTGCGGCCTGTTCAACTCGCATCTCATCGCGGCGGCAGCGGTGGAGCGCTTCGGCACCGCGGAACAGAAGCAGCGACTGCTTCCGCGACTGGCGAGCGGATCGCTGAGGGCCGGCATCGCACTCACCGAGCCGGGCTGCGGAACGGACCTGCAAGCGGTGCGCACTCGCGCCGTGCGCGCGGGCGAGCATTACGTCGTCAACGGCACCAAGATGTGGATCACCAACAGCGTGGAAGGCGACGCGCTCGCGGTACTGGTCAAGACCGATCCCGCCGCCGAACCCGCGCATCGCGGCATGAGCCTGCTCTTTGTCGAGAAAGCGATGGGTTTTCGCGCGAGCAAGTTGAAGAAGCTCGGTTATCGCGGCATCGATACCGGCGAGGTTTCGTTCCGTGACGTGAAAGTGCCCGCCGACAATCTGATCGGGAGCGACGAGGGCAGGGGGCTGCAGCAGATTCTCGCCGGCCTGGAGCTCGGGCGCATCAATGTCGGCGCGCGCGGCGTCGGGCTCGCGCGTGCGTGCCTCGAGGAAGCGCTTGCTTACGCCCAGCAGCGCGTCACCTTCGGCAAGCCGATTGCGGAGCATCAGGCGATCCAGTTGAAGCTCGCCGACATGGCGACGCGGGTGGAGGCGGCGCGGCTGCTGGTCGAATCGGCCGCGCGCGCCTACGACACCGGGGCGCGCTGCGACATGGAAGCCGGCATGGCGAAGCTCTACGCCACTGAAGCCGCGGTCGAGAACTCCATGGAAGCGATGCGCATCCTCGGCGCCTATGGCTACTCTCCGGAGTACAACATCGAGCGCTACTATCGCGATGCACCGCTGCTCGCCATCGGCGAGGGCACCAACGAAATGCAGCGCATCATCATCGCGCGCCAGCTCGTGAAGCGTCATCCCGCGTGAGGAAAGCGCCATGATGTTGCCGCTCCACGGCGTGCGGGTGCTCGCGTTCGAGCAGTATGGTGCCGGCCCTTTCGGCACGCTTTATCTGGCCGATCTCGGCGCCGAGGTCATCAAGATCGAGAATCCCGCGGACGGCGGCGACATGTCACGGGCGGTGGGACCGCACTTTTTCGCGGCGGGCGACAGCCAGTTCTTCCACAGCTTCAACCGCAGCAAGCGCAGCATCACGCTGGATCTGGCGGTGCCCGAGGCGCGCGCGGTGCTGCACGACCTCGTGCGCTCTGCAGACGCGATCGCCTGCAATCTGCGCGGCGATGTGCCGGCAAAATTGGGGCTCACTTATGCGGAGCTGGGCGTCCATAATCCGAAAATCGTCTGCGCTTTCCTTTCCGCGTACGGCAGAGACGGCCCGCGCGCGGCGTGGCCCGGATTCGATTACCTGATGCAGGCGGAGGCCGGGTATTTCGCGCTGACGGGCGAACCCGGCGGTCCGCCCGCACGCTTCGGGCTTTCCATCGTCGATCTCATGAGCGGCCTCGCGATGGCGTATGGCCTGGTGTCGGCGCTGCTCGCCGCGCGCGCGAGCGGCGTGGGCCGGGACGTCGACGTGAGCCTCTTCGACGTGGCGCTGTTCAACCTCAGTTATCTTGCGACCTGGTACCTCAACAGCAACGTTCGCCAGGACCGGCTGGAGCGCTCGGCGCATCCTTCCCTCACGCCGTGCCAGCTCTATCGCACTGCGGACGGCTGGATCTACATCATGTGCAACAAGGAAAAGTTCTGGCCCGCGCTGTGCCGTGCGCTCGGGCGCCCGGAGTGGGCGGACGATGCGCGTTTTCGCACGTTCGCCGATCGGCTTGCGAACCGCGCACTGGTGAACGAAAGGGTAGAGGCCGAGCTGATGCGGCGGAAAACCGCAGAGTGGCTCGCGATCTTCGGCGGAGCGGTTCCCGCCGCGCCCGTGCTCGACGTGGCGCAGGCGCTCGACAACCCGTTCGTCACCGACCACGAGCGCATCCTCAACGTGCCGCACGCGCCTGCAGCTGGCGGCAGCTATCGAATGGTGGCGCCGCCCGTGCGGGTTGCGGGAGAGCGCTCGCCGCCGCAGCCGGCCCCCGAGCTGGGTGCCGATACGGAATCCATTCTGCAGGAGCTGGGTTACGACACCGGTCGCATTTCGGGCCTGCGCGCCGCAGGCGCCATCTGATTCAGGGGCCTGAGCGGCGTTACTCCGTTCCCGGCGCGGGCGTGCCTTCGGCCGCTACGGCGGCTTGCGCCGCCGATGTGGGCGGCACGCCGCTGGTGCGCGCCCCGACCACCATCTCGGTGAGCCAACTGAGCAGCAAAGCCGTGTAACCGCGCTGGGCCGGCTCGGTGGACAGGCCGTGATCGGCGTCGTCGATGAGGCGCGTCGTGAGCGAACGCACGTTGCAGAAGGCGGCCATGTAATTGCGGATTACCGCGTGCGGGATAACGTTGTCATGCTGTGATTCGATGATCAACACGTCGCCGGCGAACTTGGCGCAGGCCGCGAGCGCCCGATTCTGGTCCCAGCGTACGCTGCGCCGCCGGTAGGCCGGCAGATCGGGGTCCACGTGGCAGTGACGTTTGGGCTTTTCCCAATCGGCATCCTTGTAGAGCGCGGGCGCCCGCAGCGCGAGCCACGAAACCGGCCGCAACGTCGTCAGCAAGGTGGCAAGGTAACCGCCATAGCTGCTGCCCACGATCGCGATCGCGGCCGGATCGACACCGCGACGGGCGATGAGGGCGTCGTAGGCGGCGAGCAGGTCGCGCAAGTTGTCTTCCCGCGTCACGGTTTCGCGTTGGCGCTCGGTGGCCACGTGACCGCGCAGATCGAAGGTCATGCACACGCATCCCAGCCCCGCGGCTTCGCGCGCGCGCACGAGGTCCTGTTCCTGGCTGCCGCCCCAGCCGTGGACGAACAGCACGCCGGGTATTCTCGCTGCCGGGGCGAGCAGCGTCGCAGCAAGGTGTTGCGCCCCCACCGCAATCTGGAGCGTTTCAACTCGCGTCCGCATAAGGGGCAACGACGGTGTACTTGGTGATGGGCCCGGTGTGCTCGTCATTGCCGCGGTATTGCACCGTTGCATGCGGCGGAACCCGGGTTTCGCCATAGGCTTCCACCGTCGACGCATGCACGGCCCGCACCGCGGGGTCCTCGCGGAACACTTCCAGCGCGGCAACTTCCGCTGCGCTTGCGCCACCGATCCGCCACGACTGCTCCAGCACGCCGGAGCAGCGCTTGCCCTCGCTGTTGAGGCCCTGCGCGACATCGTAATTGCGCCGCGAGGCGATGAAGCCGGGAAATTCGCCGAACGCGGCCGCGTCGTACTTGCGCGCCTGTTCCACGGCGAGCCGTGCTTCCGCAGTCAGTTCCACGTCCTGCAAAGCCTCGAACCCGCCGCGCACGACGAGCAGGTCGGACCCGCCGTACACCTCGACGCCTGCGGCGTTGGGCGTCGTGCGCTGCGTGCCGCAATAGCTTGCCCTGAGCCCCGCCACGCGGACCTGCCCCACGCTGTACGTGATGACGTAGTCGAGGTTCCACTCGATGACGATTCCGTCGCGGCAAAGCGCCTCGGGCGCGATGCGCTCGAGCAGTGCATTCAGTTGCTCCAGCGACGTAACGACTTCCTGGCCCATCCCGCCAATGCCGCGCGCCAGCTTGACGCGCGCACTGCCGCGCTCCAGCACTCTCAGCACCGCGACGCGTGCATCGGCTGGCGTGAAAGCGGCGTAACCGGGAAACACGGCGTCTCTCACCCGCGCCGCAAAGGTGTCGGACCATCCTTCCGGCGCGAACGCCTGAGGCGACACGAGCGGATGCGTAATGGTCTTCGTTGCGATGAAAGGGTGAGGCACTACGCCGCCAAAAATATGCGTGTCATTTTCGATTCCGAGCGCGCGGGCTCTCTCGAGTCCCACCAGCGTGTCGTTCGGGACGAAATACAGCGCTCCCGCATAGTTCACGCGCGGATCGTATTCGCCGCCGTACTCGTAGCGCTTCAGGAGAGCCAGCCGCTGCGCGACCCAGGTGCGGCTGGCGCGCTCGTGGGTGCGCTCCTTCAGCGCCGGGGTATCGGCATATCGCACCACCGTACCGCGCAGTCTGCTGCTGGATGGATTCTGCAATGGCGCTCCGTTGTTGTCGGGCGTGGAAACCCAAAGTTCTCTGACAACGAAGCCGAGCCCGGTATCCGGCCGGCCGCTTTTTTGCGTCGGCAGTGTCGCAACATGGCGACGTCTCGGGGTTACGCAGGCAGCATAAGAACTGTCCTGTAATTTGCGGTCTAATCGGGGTGCGGGCTGCCGATCTAAAGAGTGCGCGCCCGCAATATGATGAAACCCGGCACAGACCGGGCCGTCTTGGAGATCCAAACTGCGCCGCCGCAGGCCGTGCCGGCAGGCGACATCGAGGGATGCACGATAGCAACAAAGGAAAGGAGCATTCCTATGTCGGTCGGAACAATTTTACTGATCGTCCTGATCGTGGTGCTGATTGCAGCACTGCCGGCGTGGCCTTACAGCACTGCCTGGGGCTACGGTCCCAGCGGTATCGCCGGTCTGATCGCGTTGGTGCTGCTGATTCTGCTTCTGACCGGACGGTTGTAGCGCCGGGAACGCTGCGGCGGCCCGCCGCAGCATCACTCCGAAGGAAAACGCTATGCGATGGTTCCATGCGGCGCGCGCCGCGGCCGTGGCGACGCGGCGCCGCGAGCGCGGCAAGATCGGCTACATCCTGCTGTGGCTGATCGGTGTGCCGATTCCCGTGCTGTTCCTGATCTATCTGCTCCGCGGCTGCACGTAGCCGACCGCGCGGAACCGATGCGGTCGCGGTCTTGCGCCCGCGATATCAGGCCGCCAGCGCGATCGGGATCGGGCCCCGCGCGTCGGGATCGCTCGGTTCACCGAGCGTCGTCAGGCATTCTTCGACGGTCCTGCCGCTTACGGTCTCGTGTTCCAGCAGCGCGGCGGTGAGGCGCTCGAGCGCCGTGCGATGCCCGGTCAGCAGCAAGTCGCACTCGCGCTCCAGTTCCTTGACGATATCGCGTGCTTCCGCGACCACCTCCGGAGAGTCCATCAGGCGCCGCTCGCGGTCCGGCAGGCCCGCGTAGCTGAACGGCCCGATGCGCCGGCTGAAGCCGAATTCCGCCACCATGCGATAAGCCATGCTCGACACCCGCTCCAGGTCGTTCGCCGCGCCGGTGGAAATGGATCCGAGCAGCACCGACTCGGCGCCGCGGCCGGCAAGCAGCATCAGCATCCGCGCGCGCCATTGATCCTCGCTCTGCAAAATGACGTCCTCGTCGTCAGTGACCAGCGTGACGCCGAGTGCATGACCGCGCTTCAATATGCTGACCTTTTCAACGATGCCCACCTGCAGCAGCTTGGCGACGATGGCATGGCCCGCCTCGTGGACGGCGATTCGATGTCGCTCCTCGCGATTCATGGCGCACTGCCCGACCGCCGCCGGACCACCCATCAACTGCTGCTCGAGCACGCGCTGAAAATGGGTTTGCGTCACCGCGGCTGACGCTTCCTTGGCCGCGAGCAGCGCCGCGGCGTTCACCGCGTTCGCGATGGAGGCCGGCGATAGCCCGCTCGCCAGCCGCGCCAGCGGCCGGAAGTCGGTTTCACCGTCCGTGCGCAATCGGCGGGCATACAGCGCAAAGAGCGCTTCTCGTTCTTCGACGTTGGGCAGTCCGACGGTGCAGGTGCGGTCGAAGCGACCGGGCCGGATCAGCGCCGGATCGAGGTTGCGCAGGTTGTTGGTCGCACCGAGCACGACGACGCCGGAATTGGCGGTAAAGCCGTCGAGCTCGACCAGCAGCGTGTTGATGATACGGTTGTTCTCGGTTTCCGCCGCGGAACTTGCGCCCGAGCGCTTGCCGAGGCCGTCGATCTCGTCGATAAAGACCACGCACGGGGCCAGCTTGCGCGCCAGCGCGAAGAGTTTTTTCACGCGCCGCACGCCCACGCCGAGAAACATGTCGCTGAAATCGCCCCCCGCGAGCGCGATGAACGGCACGCCGGCTTCACCGGCGACCGCGCGCGCGAGCAGCGTCTTCCCGGCGCCGGCGTGTCCCTCGAGCACGACGCCCCGCGGAGGCATGGCGCCCAGGTCCGAGAACTTCTGCGGATCCCTGAGATAGGCCACGATGTCCTGCAATGCCTCCTTGGCTTCCTCGATGCCGATCACGTCGTCGAAGCGGGTTTCCGGGCGCCGGGCCGTCTTGAAATGGCTGCTGCGCATCGGGTTCATCATGAAAATGAGCAGGCCCAGGACCAACAACGTGCCGAGCAGCGAGACGATGTTGGGGTTGTCGAGGCGGCGGGCGAACGCGGCGAGCGGCGACGCCGGCGGATGCACGTCACCCAGCGAGAATACGGATGCGCCGGCAGCCGCCACATCGTCCTTCAACGCCTGTGCCAGCAGTGCGCGCTGCTGATCGATACGCACATAGTAGCGCGTGCCGTCGTTGAGCTGCACCAGCGCGTAATCGGCGGAGAGGCCGATGCCCTGTGCGGCGCCGCTGCGGGCGTCCTGTGCGAGCGCGGTGATGCCGCGCTCCTCGGCGAAGTACTGCGCGGACTCGCGTTCCATGGCGACAGCCCGGGCGTTTCGTCCGCGTTCGGGAGCGTGTACGGTGAACCAGACGAGTGCGAAACAGACGGCGAGCGCCAGCGCGGCGCCGCCAAGCTTAACCGGACGGTTACGCTTGAGTAGCGATCGGTACAAGTGACCCTCCCATAATTCAACGATAACTGCGATGCTGCCAAAAGAATTGCCGGCGCAATGCTGTAATGCCAGCCGTTCTTGTTATTGCCTGATGTTTTCTTGACTGCGCCTGATGCGAGCGCGGCTTGGTGTTATGCGAACCTGCTGCCTCGCGGATGGACTACCCCTGTGAATCCATCGAGCGACGGCCGGTATGGTAACCGCATTCCGGGCGCGACGAAAAGCGATTTTCCGCCGCTGGCGGGGATTTTTTACGTCAACGCGCCAGGGTGTCGCCAAACGGCGTCACTTGGAATAGCGCTCGAGATGCGCCTGCCCGGTCGTCCTGAGAAAGTTACAAAGCGGCCAATGCGGATCACCGCAATTCGCGGTGGACGAAGTCGACGATGCGGTCGATGGCCGCGAGCGCCGCCGCGCCGGTGGGGTCATTGGTAATGAACGCTTCGCCGACGCCCTCGAAAAGGTGCAGTTCCACCCGGCCGCCCGCCTTGCGGTAGCCCGCGATGAAACGTTCGCGGTCGGGAACGGGATGTGCGAGGTCGGCCTTGCCCTGAATGTAGATGGCGGGCGGCGTGTTCACCTGCTCGCCCCGCTCCAAGGCCCGCGTGGGGCTGCCTTCCGACATCGCGTCCTCGTTCGCCCAGTACTCGTCGTGGCACTTGATCCATTCCTGTGCCTGCTTCGCCAGCGGACCGTCTTTTTCCTGGTGCGCATACCGGTAGCGGCCAAGCGGATCGATCACCGGCCAGCACAGCACGACACAGCGCACCGAAGCGTCGACCTGGTCCGTTCCGGGGAGCGGCACGGCGGTATAGCGCGGGTCGTCCGGCCGCATCGCAGCGATCATCGCCTGGTGGCCCCCGCTGGAGACGCCGAGTATGCCGACCCGGTCGGGACTTGCGCCGAATTCCCGCGCGCGCGCCTTGCACCAGCGGATCGCGTAGTTCACGTCGGCGAGCGAAGCGGGATAGCGGCCTTCCGCGCCCATCCGGAAGTCCAGCGCCACGACCACCACGCCGCTTTTCGCGAGGGGCTCGTCGGTTCCCGCGTCACTGGTGCGGTCTTTCTTGCACCAGGCGCCGCCGTGGATATCGATGATGAGCGGGAACGGGCCCGTGCCGCGCGGCTTGTAGACCCGCGCGAGCAACGGCTTGTCGCCGTGCCGCAGGTACTCGATATCCTCGACGTCGATTTCGTAGCGCGACATGACGGCTGTATTCATCCTCGCTCCTTTCCGGGTACTTGGTTTACTGTCCGCGAATCCCTGCCTGCTTGATTACTCGACTCCACTGTTCGTGTTCGGCCCGGATGTGTGCCGCGAACGCCGACGGAGAACTGGTTGCCGCCTCCGAGCCCTCTGCGATCAGCCGCTTCGCGACATCCGGCGACTGCATGGCCTTCGCCGTTTCGTTGCTCACCCGCTCGGCGACGCCTTTCGCCAGCTTCGCGGGCGCGATCAGTCCGTACCAGTTCACCACTTCCACCGGCACGCCGGCTTCCTTGAGCGTCGGGACGTTGGCCATTGCCGGGGCCCGCTTGCCCGGGGTCACCGCCAGCGCCCGCAGGCGCCCGGCGTTCACGTGCGGCAGGGATGAAATGATAGTGGCAAACGACAGTTCGATGCGACCCCCGACGAGATCGGCATAGGCGGCGCCCATGCCCTTGAACGGGACGTGGATCATGCGCGTTCCGGTCGCGACCTGGAACAGTTCGGTGCTCATATGGATCGGGCTGCCGATGCCGGACGAGGCATAGTTGAGCTTGCCCGGATTGGCGCGGATGTACTGCACCAGCTCGGAAACGGACTTCGCCGGAAGCGAGGGATGCACGACGAGGGCGTAACCCTGCGCCGTCACCTGAGCGACCGGCGTGAAATCGCGAACGATATCGTAACGCGACTTGTAGAGGATGGGATGCACCACGGTCGTGGCGCTGATCATCATCAGCGTGTGGCCGTCCGGCGCCGAGCCGGCCAGGATATCGAGCGCCACCAGGCTGCCGGCGCCGGGACGGTTGTCCACGACCACGGTCTGGCCCAGGCTGTCGGCGAGCTTGAGCGCAAGCCCGCGCGTGACGGTATCCATGCCGCCGCCGGCTGCCAGCGGAACGAGGATGCGCACCGGCCGCGCCGGATACGGCTGGGCGCGGGAATGCTCCGCCGCGAAAGCTCCGGCCAGCAGCACGCCCACGATCACGCCAATCGAAAACTTCATACCTTCCTCCTCGGCGCTATGCCGTTCACATGTTTTGGTGCTGCATTTGCCAGGCCCACCGCCACTTCGGCCTAGCATAGCGGCGCGGCTGCGCCATTTCCAGTCCGCATTCGTCGGTTCGGTCGGCGACCCCCTCCGCCCGGACCATGATGCGGGCTGACTGTGCACGTATTTGACTGTTAGCATAGCGGTCCGCGCGTACGGGGGCGCGTGTGACGATCAATTTCTGGGCAGACGCAATGACGAAAGCAAAAGCGAAGAAAACGCCGAACAAGCCGGGCCGCTCGAAACCGAAGCTCTCCAAAACCGGGAAATTTGTCTATTCGTTCGACGAAATCCGGATCGCCGAACGCGCGGCTGGATCGTGGGACGGTGTGCGCGCCTTGCTGGGCGGAAAAGGCGCGAATCTCGGCGAGATGACGAAACTCAAATTGCCCGTGCCGCCGGGCTTCGTAGTGACCACCGAGGCGTGCAAGGCGTTTCTCGCCAGCGGCGAGAAGTTCCCCAAAGGCATGTGGGAGCAGGTGCTGAACGCGGTCGCCGCGCTCGAAAAATCAACCGGCAAGAAGTTTGGTGATCCCGCGAACCCGTTGCTCGTCTCGTGCCGCTCCGGCGCGAAGTTTTCGATGCCGGGCATGATGGACACCGTGCTCAACATCGGTTTGAACGACGAAGTGGCGGCGGGGCTTGCGAAGCTGACCGGTGATGAGCGCTTTGTCTACGACGCCTATCGGCGCCTCGTGCAGATGTATGCCACCGTGGTGCTCGACGTGCCGTCCAAGCCGTTCGAAGCGCTGCTCGGGCGGCATCGCTCGCGCCGCAGCGTGTGGAACGATGCCGATTTGCCCGCCGAGGACCTGAAGGCGATCACCGAGGGCTTCAAGAAAATCGTGGAAGAGCGGACCGGGCGTCCGTTTCCGATGGCGGCGGTGGAGCAATTGCGGCTCGCCACGATGGCGGTGTTCCGGTCGTGGAACGGCAAGCGGGCATTCGACTATCGCAGGGCCGCCGGCATTCCCCACGATCTTGGCACTGCAGTGAACGTGGTCACCATGGTGTTCGGCAATCTCGGCGCCGATTCCGGGACCGGCGTTGCGACCACGCGCAATGTCACCACCGGAGAAAACGCGCTCGAAGGCGACTTCCTGATGAATGCGCAGGGCGAGGACGTGGTCGCGGGCACCCGCAAGACGCTCCCGATTGCGGATCTCGAGCGGCTCATGCCGCGCGTCGACGGGGAATTGAAGCGTATCGCGCGCACGCTGGAAAAGCACTATCGGGAAGTCCAGGACATCGAGTTCACCATCGAGCGCGGCAAGCTGTGGATGCTGCAGACGCGCGATGCGAAACGCACGGCGCAGGCGGCGGTCCGGCTCGCTGTCGATCTCGCGAAGGAGAAACTGATCAGCCGCGAAGAGGCGGTGAAGCGCGTCAAGCCCGAGCACGTGGACTACTTCCTGCATCCCCAGCTCGAGCCCGGCGCCCGCGACGCGGCCAAAGAAGGGGGCGCGCTTCTTGCAACCGGACTCAACGTCTCGCCCGGTGCGGCGATCGGGCAGATCGTTTTCGATGCGGACACCGCCGAGCATTGGGCGCAGAAACTCGAAAAGAAGGTGATTCTCGTCCGCGCCGAAACGCGGCCCGACGACGTGCACGGCATGCTCGCGGCCCAGGGCGTGGTGACCAGCCGCGGCGGCCGCACCAGTCACGCGGCGCTGGTGGCGCGCCAGTTCGGCATTCCCACCGTAGTCGGCGTGGTCACGCTCGAGATCGACGCCGAGCGGCGGCAACTGCGCACGCAGAGCGGGCAGGTTTTGAAGGAAGGAGACTGGCTTACGATCGACGGCGGAACCGGTGAAGTGTTCACGGGAGAAGTGGAAACCGTGGTGCCCGACGTAACCGATCCGTATCTGGTGGAACTGCTGAGCTGGGCTGACCGTATCCGCAAGCTCGGTGTGTGGACCAATGCCGATTATCCGCGCGACGCGGCGCGTGCCAGGAAGTTCGGCGCGGAAGGCATCGGCCTGTGCCGCACCGAGCACATGTTCTTCGAGCCGGAGCGGTTGCCGGTCGTCCAGAGCATGATCCTCGCGCGCAACGCCGAAGAGCGCGCCGCGCATCTCGCGAAGCTGCTGCCGATGCAGCGCGAGGATTTCCGCGGCCTCTTCGAAGCGATGGACGGGCTGCCCGTGACCATCCGGCTGATCGATCCGCCGCTCCACGAATTTCTGCCCAATCACGATGAGCTGCAGAAAACCATCGTGGAACTGGAGACGCGCATCAGGCTGAAGGACGGCGACATCGCTGAGCTGGAGAAGGAGCTGCAGGCGAAGCGCCGGGTGCTGGACAGCGTGGAAGGCTTGCGCGAGCAGAACCCGATGCTCGGACTGCGCGGGGTGCGGCTCGGCATCCATATGCCGGAACTGGTGCGCATGCAGATGCGCGCGATCATCGAAGCGGCGTGCGCCTGCGCCAGGAAAGGCATCAAGCTCAAGCCCAAGATCATGATTCCGCTGGCAGCCACCAGCCGGGAACTGCAGGTGCAGCGCGAAGTTCTCGAAGACGAGGCGAAAAAGGTGATTGCGGAGCAGGGCATCAAGGTGCCCTACGAGTTCGGCACCATGATCGAGGTCCCGCGCGCGGCGCTGATCGCGGATCGCATCGCGGAATATGCGCAGTTTTTCTCTTTCGGTACCAACGATCTCACGCAGACCGCGTTCGGAATCTCGCGTGACGACGCGGAAACCGGATTCCTGAGCGAGTACCTGCAGAAGGGCATCCTGGAACGCAATCCGTTCGCCACGCTCGATCAGGACGGCGTCGGCAAGCTCATGGAGATCGGCGTCAAGCTCGGACGTCAGCGGCGCAAGAACCTCGAGATCGGCATCTGCGGCGAACACGGCGGTGATCCGGCCAGCATCGCGTTCTGCCATCGCGCCGGGCTCGATTACGTGTCGTGCTCTCCGTTCCGCGTCCCCGTGGCGCGGCTCGCGGCAGCCCATGCTGCGCTTGAAGAGCGCGCGAAACGGCGATAGAGGGCGCTGAATCCGCGCCGGCCATCACTCTTCACCATGCGTGCGCGCTGCATTGCCCACCTCGACATGGATGCCTTCTATGCGTCCGTCGAGCTGCTGCGCTGTCCGCAGTTGCGCGGCAAGCCGCTGGTGATCGGGGGGCGGCGGGCCGGCGGGCGCGCCGGGCACATTCCCACGCTGCGCGAGTACAGCGGCCGCGGCGTCGTCACCACCGCAACCTATGAAGCCCGTGCGTTCGGCGTGCACTCCGGGATGGGGCTCATGAAAGCGGCGCGGCTGGCGCCCGACGCGCTGTTGCTGCCCGCCGACTTCGACGAGTATCGCCGCTATTCGAGAATGTTCAAGGATGCGGTGCGTGCCGTTGCGCCGCATATCGAGGACCGCGGCATCGACGAAATCTACATCGATCTCACGGAGCTGGTGGATGCTGCCGCCGCCGACGGTGCGCCTGACCCCTGGGCCCGGGCGCGAACCGTTGCACTCGACATCCAGCGTGCCGTGCGCGACGCCACCCGCCTTTCGTGTTCCATCGGCGTCACGCCCAACAAGCTGCTGTCCAAGATCGCTTCCGAGATGGAAAAACCCGGCGGCATCACGGTGCTCACCGCAGCCGACGTGCCGGCGCGCGTGTGGCCGCTGGCGGTGCGCAAGGTGAACGGCATCGGTCCCAAGGCGGCGGCGCGGCTCGAAGTGCTCGGCATACGGACCATAGGGCAGCTCGCGCAGGCCGATCCCGCGCTCCTGGTCGCGCAATTCGGAACGATATACGGCCGCTGGATGCACGACGCCGCTCACGGCCGCGATGAGCGCCCGGTGGTCACCCACAGCGAGTCGAAATCGATCAGCCGCGAAACGACCTTCGAGTACGATCTGCATCCGGTCCACGATCGCGACCGGCTTTCGCAGATCTTCACCGAGCTGTGTGCCGGCGTCGCCGCCGACCTGGCGCGCAAGCACTACGTCGGCAGGACCATCGGGCTCAAATTGCGTTACGACAATTTCAAGACCGTCACCCGCGACCGCACCCTCGACGTGGCGACCGCGGACGCCGCCACCATACGTCGCGCCGCCGGCGAATGCCTGAAGCGCGTGCCGCTCGACCGGCGCATCCGGCTTCTGGGCGTGCGCGTCGGCGGGCTGAGCAGAAGTTCGCCGGAACTGGCCGGGGCTGTCCCCCCCTCGCACGCGACGGCGCCGACGCTCATCGACTGAATCGCTTCACCGGGCGTTTGGTATCGCGTAGGCCAGTACGACGATGCGCAACGCGCGATAGCAA
>JBQTJV010000150.1:0-5383 GCA_052386775.1 Betaproteobacteria bacterium | reverse complement strand
TTGGGACGCTGCGCAACTGGGAGCAGGAACGACGTGAGCCGCAAGGTCCAGCGCGCGCCTTACTCCTCGTAGCAGCCAAGCAGCCTGCCGCCGTGCGAGCTGCGTTCGAAGCAGCGGCCCCTGTTTCTCGCAAGGTGGCGTACAAGAAACGCATATCGCACGCTCGGCGAAAAGCAGCGTAACCGACTGCCCCCACCGCCGCTGGGTCCCCTACCTCTAAACCCGTTTCCCCGTTCGTGGTGAGCCGGAGCCTGTCCTGAAGTCGAAGGGAACGCGCTCATCCTTCGACTTCACTTCGCTCCGCTCAGGACGAACGGCAATCCGAGCCCGCTCGGGGCGATCTGGCTGTCTGATACACTCCCCACTCATGGCGCTCGATCTTTCCGCCCTGAGGCCGGGAGCAACCGGCACGACCGAGATTCTGGTCGGCACGCGCGACACCGCGCCGCACATCGGCAGCGGCAAGATCAAGGTCCTCGCGACCCCGGTGCTGGTCATGCTGATGGAGGAAGCGGCGCTGAACGCCGTGGAGGGTCTATTGCCCGAAGGCCATCAGACGGTTGGCGTGCGCCTCGACGTGAGTCACACCGCGGCGACGCCGGTCGGCATGCGGGTCAAAGCGACAGCCGAGTTGGTCAAGGTCGAAGGACGTAAGCTCGTCTTCCGCGTGACGGCGCAGGACGAGAAAGAGACGATCGGCACCGGCACGCACGAGCGCATCATCGTCAACGTCGCGCGCTTCGATCAGCGCGCTCAGGAAAAAGCTTCGAAGCGGTAGGTTCCTCTGGATCCCGGCTTTCGCCGGGAAGACGAGACTGTGTCGCGACTCGGAAAAAGTTTGTCTTCCCGGCGTACGCCGGGATCCAGAAACGAGACTAACGTCGCCGCTCGTGTTCCGAGCGCTCGACGACTTCGTATTCGCCTTCGACGACATCGCGATTACGCGCGCGCTGCAGTTTGCGCGATATCCACCACAGGCGTGCGACGATCACGAGCGCGAGCAGCGCGCCGACGATGAAGGCTACGGTGACGAAAAAAAAGCCGATGGCGATCACCGCAATGCCGCCGATCGCGAAGAGCACGCGTTCGAGCCAGTTGGTGCGGCGTGCCTCGAAGGTCAGGCGCCGTTGGTGCGTGTGGTGTTCCATAGCTGTCCTTCGACTCCACTATCGTTCCGCTCAGGCCCTTCGACCGTGTCGCATTGCGACGCTCAGGGCGATCGGAGAAAACCGTTCGTGCTGAGGCTCTCGAAGCACGTACGACCTCACCGCCCGCGCAGCGTTCAATAACCGAGGCTGAGGCTTTTCAATAATCGGGATTGAAGCTCTTGATGATGACGCCGCCGGATTTTTCGTCAGGC
Source organism: Betaproteobacteria bacterium (assembly GCA_052386775.1). GTDB lineage: Bacteria > Pseudomonadota > Gammaproteobacteria > Burkholderiales > SG8-41 > DSOT01. The sequence goes on along the minus strand of JBQTJV010000150.1, from coordinate 4,023 downwards.
TCGAGCTCGATCAGCTTGCGCGACTTGGCTTCGTCGAGCAGTTTTCCGAACGAGCGAAAGCCGTAGTAGCTCTCGTTGAAACCGGGCTGGCGGCGCTTCAGCGCCTGCTTCACCATCGAGCCCCAGACCCGGTCTTCCGCGCCGCGCTCCTGGAACAGCGCCTCCACGGTCTCCATCACCAGGTCGAGCGCTTCCTGTTTCTTGTCGCCGTCCGCCTTGTCTTCTTCCGCGCCCGCGGCTTTGGCGGTCTCGCCCGCCGGCGCCGCCGCCTTTTTGCGCGCGGGCCGCTTCGCCCGCTGGCGCACCAGATCGTCGTAATAGATGAACTCGTCGCAATTGGCGATGAGCAGGTCCGACGAGGAATTCTTCACGCCGACGCCGATCACCGTCTTGTCGTTTTCGCGCAGCTTGCTCACCAGCGGCGAGAAGTCCGAATCCCCGGTGATCAGCACGAAGGTGTCGACGTGCGACTTGGTGTAGCACAGGTCCAGCGCATCGACGACCATGCGGATATCGGCGGAGTTCTTGCCGGACATGCGCACGTGCGGAATCTCGATTAGCTCGAAGGCGGTCTCGTGCATCGCGCCCTTGAATTCCTTGTAGCGGTCCCAGTCGCAGTACGCCTTCTTGACGATGATGTTGCCCTTGAGGAGAAGGCGCTCCAGCACCCGTTTCATATCGAACTTGCCGTACTTGGCGTCGCGGGCGCCGAGCGCCACGTTCTCGAAGTCGCAGAACAGTGCCATATTCTTCGTGTCCTGCGTGGTGGGCATAGCGAAACTCCGGGCGGGGTGAGGGAATGTTGGTTGTGCGCCGCACTGAATTGTCTGTGTTTACGCCTTGATTTGCAATGGCTCTTTCCCCATCCACATCTGGCCGGTAAAAACCGGAAGAGGGTGGACTCGCCGGTGAATCGTCATTCCGTTGAAAAACGGAATCCAGTCTGGATCCCGGCGTTCGCCGGGAAGACGAAGCGGCGGCGGGCTTTGCGATGCGGCGGAGGACTTTGAGGGCCCGCTGTTTTGCGCGATCATTGTGCCGGGAATTATTCGACACGACGACAGTCAGCTTCAGCATGAGCGAGGATTTGTTCGAGAGCCTGCGGGCGGAGATGATGGCGGAAGTGACCGCGGAGGCGGCGCTGACCGGTTCGCATACCGGGCGCATCGCTTTCGACGATCGCGTGGTCGGCGTGCTGGGCCGCATTCCGCGCCACGAATTCGTTCCGATCGAGCTGCAGCCCTATGCCTACCTCAACCGCCCGCTGCCGATCGGCTACGAAAAGACCATCTCCCAGCCCTTCATCGTCGCGCTGATGACCGATCTGCTCGACCTCGATCCGGAGGACGTGGTGCTGGAAATCGGGGCGGGTGCCGGCTATCAGGCCGCGGTGCTGTCGCAACTGGTGCAGCAGGTGTACAGCGTCGACATCATCGAGGAGCTGGCCGAAGGTGCGGAGAAGCGGCTGCGCCGCCTCGGTTACGACAACATCGACGTGCGCGTCGCAAACGGCTACTACGGCCTGCCCCAGCATGCGCCTTACGACAAGATCGTGGTGACGGCGGCGTGCGAGCTGATTCCGCCGCCGCTGCTCGCGCAACTCAAGCCAGGCGGGCGCATGGTGATCCCCACCGGCATTCCGGAGAAGCAGGCGCTGACGCTGGTCGAGAAATCGCCCGACGGCAAGTTTTCCACGCGCGATGTTCTCCCCGTGCGCTTCTCGGAACTGGAAGAGCCCGCTCCGACCGCCGGTATTGCCTGAAGCAACTCGAACGGCATGTTTGCGGTGGGCATGAACGCCCACCCTACGGAGCTCCACTGGGCCTGCCCTGAGATAATCGAAGGGAAGCACGCACTCTCCGTTCATCCTTCGACTCCACTTCGTTCCGCTCAGGACGAACGAGGTGGGTTTCCGTTCGTGCTGAGGTGGAGCCTGCCCTGAGGTAATCGAAGGAAAGCACGAGCATCGTAAAATGCCGTTCGTGCTGAGGCTCTCGAAGCACGAACTCTCCGCTCATCCCCTTCGATTTCACTCAGGACAGGCTTCGACTCCGTTCGCGAGCCTGTCCCGAGCTACGTCAAGGGGCTCAGGACGAACGGGGTAGGTTTCCGTTCATCCTTCGACTCCGCATGTGCTCCGCTCAGGACGAACGGGGTAGGTTTCCGTTCGTGCTGAGGTGGAGCCTGCCCTGAGGTAATCGAAGGGAAGCACGAACTCTCCGCTCATCCCCTTCGATTTCACTCAGGACAGGCTTCGACTCCACTTCATTCCGCTACAGGTTAGAGGCCGTTCGGGCTGAGATAATTCAGCTTTTTCTTTGCCCAAGTCGCCTAACTTCGTCCCAATCGCCGCGAAGCATGGCTTGCTTCTTTGCTCTGCTCCATCCCTTGAGCTGCCGTTCTGCCGCGAGCGCTTCTTCGCGAGTCGCACATTCTTGTGCAAAAACCAGCTCGACGGGACGGCGAGAAGCCGTGTATCCCCCTGTTTCGCCGGTCTGGTGCTGCGCTATTCGCAAATCCAGGTTGTCGGTGTGTCCGGTGTAAAAAGAGCCGTCGGAGCAGCGTAGCATGTAGACCCAGAAAGGCATCACGTCATGGCCTTGCCGTTATTTGCTTCATATTATCCTGGATTGCAAAGAGAGTACGGTCCAGATCCGAATGCGTTCGGCCTTCGACAGGCTCAGGCCGAACGGAGAAAACCGTTCGTGCTGAGGTGGAGCCTGCCCTGAGGGAATCGAAGGGAAGCACGCACTCTCCGTTCATCCCCTTCGATTTCACTCAGGACAGGCTTCGACTCCACTTCGTTCCGCTCAGGACGAACGGGGTGGGTTTCCGTTCGTGCTGAGGTGGGGCCGAGATAATCGAGGGGAAGCATGAACGGTCCTTCGACCCCACTTCATGGTCCTGACCTGGGGTAATTGAGGGAAGCACGAGCGGCTTGTCGTGCGGCGACGTTCCCCGCTATCATCCGGCGCTTACCATGTCGCGCCAAGCCAAGACCATGGCGGTGCTGTTCGCGGACATCTGCGACAGCACCGGCCTCTACTCCAAGCTCGGTGACGCCACGGCGCGCAGTGTCGTCAACGCCTGCCTGGCGCTCGTCACCGGGGTGCTGCCGCGCTACGACGGCCGCGCCGTCAAAACGATCGGCGACGAAGTATTGTGCGTGTTCCCCAGCACGGATCTCGCGGTGCTGGCGGCAAGCGAAATGCAGTCCCTGGTGGCATCGAGCCGGCCTGGCAACTACCCGGTGATGATCCACATCGGGCTGCACTACGGCCCGGTGCTGTTCGAGAACGACGACGTGTTCGGCGATGCGGTGAACGTCGCGGCGTATCTGACGGCCGTGGCGACGCCGGAACAGATACTCACCACCGAGACCACCGAAAAATGCCTATCCGCGGCGCTGAAGTCTTGCGTGCGTCCGGTGTTTCGCGCGCTGCTCAAGGGCAGCACGCAGGAGTCGACGGTATATCAGGTGCTGTGGCGCACCGACAATCTGCACTTGACCGACGTCAACGTGCACTCCAGGAAACTCATTCCGGCCGACACCGGCAGCATGCTTCTGACCCTTGGCGAGCAGCGCGTGCGCATGGATCAGTGGCGGCCGGAGATCAGCGTGGGTCGCGCCCCTGAAAGCGATCTCGTGGTGGCCAACAAGTTCGCTTCGCGCAAGCACCTCACGGTGCGCCTGATGCGGACCAATTTCTACCTCATCGATCACAGCATCAACGGGACTTTCGTCAGCCTCGACGGCGGTGGCGAGGTTCACGTCCTGCGCAGCGAACTGCTGCTCGAAGGCACCGGCCAGATCATCCTCGGGCGCAGCCGCATCGAGCAGCCGACCGAGATCATTCACTTCTCGCGCGATCGCCGGTCGATGTTCCGGGTGTAGCGGGTTGAGCGTAGATTCGAACCGCCGTTTGTGGGTAGAAAAAAAAAACAACAACCGCAATTTTTAAAACAGAAGAAATGGCGACAACAGAGGCGGGGTGAAAACCCTAGGAAGACAGAAACCAAAAC
>JBQTJV010000149.1:0-13278 GCA_052386775.1 Betaproteobacteria bacterium | reverse complement strand
CGAGCGCGAGAGGCGCCGCGGGGAAGGCATCGTGATCGAGCGTACAGTGCTCCAGGCGCTGCAAGGCTTGTGAAAAACAAGGAGAGAACAATGCAGCTCGCTGCCACACTGAAGTTCATGGTGGTGTCCCTCTTCGTTGCCGCATTGGGCAACTCGGCATTCGCGCAAACCTATCCGGCCAAGCCCATACGCCTCATCCTGCCGTTCCCGCCGGGCTCGCCGAGCGACCTGGTGGGACGCACCATCGGGCAGAAATTGGGCACGCAGATCGGCCAGAACCTGGTACCGGACAACCGCCCCGGCGCCGGCGGCACGCTGGGGCTGACGCTGCTCGCGAAGTCGCCAGCGGACGGCTACAGCGTCATCGTCACCTCACCGACCATCGCGATCAGTCCTTCGCTCTACGCGAACCTGCAGTTCGACTCGCAGAAAGATTTCGCCGCCGTGGCGCGTCTCGCATCCATCGAAAACGTCATGCTGGTACATCCATCCGTGCCGGCCAGAACGCTGAAGCAGTTCCTCGCGCTCGCGCGCGCTCATCCCGGCAAGCTCAACTACGGCTCCGGAGGGGCAGGCACCACCAATCATCTCGCCAACGAGCTGCTGAAAAGTCTCGTGAAGATCGACCTCACCCACGTGCCGTACAAGGGCGCCACCTTGGCGGCGCAGGCCTTGGTAAGCGGGGAAGTCGACGAAGTCATCATCGCGGTCGCAACGGCGCTGCCTTTCATCAAGTCGGGGCGGGTAAGACCGCTCGCCGTGCTGTCCGGGAAGCGCGTGCCGACGCTGCCCGACGTGCCGACGGCCGAGGAGGCAGGTGTCGCAAATTTTCGGATGTCGATCTGGTACGGCATGTTCGTGCCGGCGGGCACTTCGCGCGACATCATCGCGCAGCTCTACCGCGAAATTGCAAAGGCGTTGAGCGACCCCGCGCTCACGCAGCGCATGAGCAACGCAGGAATGGATCCCTGGCTCGGAACGCCGGAAGAGATGGACCAGCAACTGCGCAGCGAGACCGTTCGCTTTGCGAAACTCGCGCAAAGTGCCGGGCTGAAGAAGGAATGAGCCGCCCGGACCGCACGACGCTCTGCAAGTGCTACGGCTCCGCCGGTAAGACGGCATGAAAGTCGCGACCTGGAACGTCAACGGCATCCGCGCGCGGCAGGCCGATTTCTGCGCGTGGCTGGAGCGCGACCGCCCGGACATCGTATGCCTGCAGGAGCTCAAAGCCGAGCGCACGCAAGTGCCGCCGCAGTGCGGGCATGACGACTACCATGTCTACTGGCACGGGCTGCGGGCGTATTCCGGCGTGTCGCTGCACATACGCAAGGGGCTGCCGGATGGCGCGCCGGCCTTCAGTCATCCGGAGTTCGACATGGAGTCCCGCATCGTGCAGGCCGAGCTGGGCAGGCTGGTGGTCGCTTCCGTCTACGTGCCCAACGGCGGCAAGGACTATGAGGCGAAGCTCACCTTCATGCATCGGCTGATCAAGTGGACGAAGGAAGTGCACCGTTCCGGGCGCGAGCTGATCCTGTGCGGGGACCTGAACATCACGCGGACCGAGATGGATGTGCATCCGCGGGAACGCAAGCCCAACGTGATCGGCCAGCGTCCGGAGGAGCGCGAACTGATGGACGAATTGCTGGGAAACCACCTCGTCGATGTCGGCCGCGCCCTCGACCCGGACAATCCAGGACTCTTCACCTGGTGGCCGCCGTGGCGCAACATGCGCCAGCGCAACATCGGCTGGCGGCTCGACTACCTACTCGCCACGCCGCCCACCGCCGCGCGGGCGTCAAACTGCGTCGTGCTCGCCGACGTGGGGACCAGCGACCACGCGCCGGTGGTGATGACCATCACTTCTTGAAGCGGACCGGCCCTCTTGGCCGTCGCCCGGAACGACTGCGCCCCGGCATGAGCGTGGTTCTAGCGCGGCGACTTGTACGGCACGACGATTTCCGCCTTCATCCGGTAGCCCGCCCGGCCCATCGACGTATCGGCGCCGATGTTTTCGACGGTTCCGCTGACCCAGACCGCCTGCATGGTCTGGATGTCCTTCAACGGTTTCGAGGGGAACACGTGGATCAACTGGTTCGCGGGCGGCGGTGGAACGTGGATGCACGCACCGAAGTACGGTACGAGCAGAAACTCGGTGATCTGATTGCGCTGATTCTCCAGCGGCACGACGAATCCGGGAATGCGGATGCGCGCGCCGTTCATCGAGGGGTTCGCCGGCGCCTTGTTCCATTCTTCGCGCAGCTTGTCGAGCGCTTCCATGGCGCGCGGGTCCCCGTCACTCAACTGGTCCAGGTTGAGCCCCTTGAAAAAGCGCATCGGATCCCAGTCGGGAGGAAGCAGGGCGTCCCAGGCGACCTCCTTGTACACAGACTGCGGCGCCTGCTTCGGACTCTGGGGCAAACGGTCGCCGATGCGGTACTCCGCCTTGTCGCTCGCTGCGGGGGCCGCAAACCCGGGCGAAACGGCGGCGGCCGTGAGCAGCCCCATCAGGAACGCGGTGATCGCCGAACGCATTACTTGCATACTGTCTCCATCATAATCGCGGCGTAAGCCCGTCCGCCAGGGACAGCCTGCATGCCCGATACGCGGGAATGAGTGCGGCAAGCAGGCCGGTGCATACGACCGCCATCGCCCATTGTAGTTCCGGCAGCGACAACAGTCTGGGCTGTATGACAAGACCGTAGTGCGCCTGGGCCCACGGGCTGAGCAACGCTGTCGCCCCTGCCAGCAGCACGATGCCGCCGGCGACGCCGAAAAGCGTGATGACCAGTCCTTCCGCGGAGAGCAGCACAAAGATGTCGCGCGGGCGGGCGCCGACGGAACGCAGGATCGCCAGCTCCCGCCTTCGCTCGTTCAGACCGGCAAGCACCACGGCGACCAGTCCCGCCAGCCCAACCGTCACCACCATTGCCGACACCGCCAGCAGCGTCCGCTCGACCGTCCCCACGATACGCCACAGTTCATCCAGCGCGACCCCCGGCAGCACCGCCACTAACGGCTCTTCGCGATACTCGTTGACCGCGCGTTGCACCCTGAAAACATCAGGCCGGTTCTTCAGTCCCACCAGAATGGCAGTCACATCCTTCGGCGTGAGGTTGAACTTGGTCACCTGCTGGGGCGGGATGGAAAGCCCGGGCACCGGCGCCCCGCCCTGCCAGTCGAGATGGATCGCCTCGATGGCGGCCAGGCTCACATGCACGGTGCGATCGACGGGGGTGCCCGTGCGTTTGAAGATACCCACCACCGTAAACGGCTTGTCGGTATGGCCCGCGAGGCCGACGTCCCCCATGCCGTGGTTGAGAACGATGCGGTCCCCAAGCTTGTAGCCGAGCCGCTCGGCGACTTCGGCGCCGAGCACGGTTTCGAAGACGCCGTCGAACGGCACGCCGCCGGCAAACTGGAGCGGCTCGGATCGGCCATGGCGGAAGTGTCGGAAGTAGGCGGCGTCCGTCCCGAGCACGGGAAAACCGAGATGCGAGTCGCCGAGCGACAGCGGTATCGCCCACGCCACTTCGGGGCGTGCGGCAAGCGCTTGGAAACTCTGCCAACGGACGTTGGTGGTGGCTTCGCCGATGCGAAACACCGCGTACAGCATCAACTGTATCGGGCTGGTTCTCGCACCGACGATGAGATCGGTCCCCGAGACCGACTGCGCGAAGCTCTCGCGCGCATCCGGACGGATGCGCGCGCCGCCCAGCAGCAGCGCGACGCTGAGCGCGATGGCGATCACGGTAAGGCCCAGCGTCACGCGGCGGTTCCACGCGCTGTGCAGCGCCAGTGAAAAAAGGTGCCTCACGCCGCCTCGGCGTCCTCGGCTGCCCGGTTGAAGGACGACAGGGCCGCGACCCGCGTGAAGTTCGAGGCAAGCCGCATGTCGTGACTCACGAAAATAAGCGTGATGCCCGCTTTCGCGCATTCGCCGGAGAGCAGATTGAGGAACGCGACCTGCCGGCCGGAATCGAGCGAGGAAGTGGGCTCGTCCGCGACCAGGAGTTCCGGCTGCCCGGTCAAGGCGCGCGCCGCCGCGACGCGCTGCTGCTGGCCCACGCTCAACTGAACCACCGGCCGCGCACGCAGCGCCGCACCGATATCGAGATCCTGCAGCAGACGCACGGCTTCCTCGTGCAGCGATCGTCCGCCCGCCACCGCGCGCTCGCGGCGCCGGCGGGAAAAACGGCAGGGCAGCAGAACGTTGTCGATCACGGAAAGATAGGGAACGAGATTGAACTGCTGAAAGATGAATCCGACGTGATCCGCGCGGAAGCGGTCCCGGCCCGCCGCGCTCATCGGCGCGAGATCATGGCCCAGCACCTTGACCGTTCCCGTGTCGGGAACAAGCACGCCGCCGATCAGCGCGAGCAGGGTACTCTTGCCCGACCCGCTCGCCCCATGCAGAAAGATGCGCTCGCCGCGCTGAACCTCAAAGCGCGCGATGTCGAGGCAGGGCGCGTGCCCGGCCCGCCAGCGGAAGCGCAGCTTGTCGATTTGGACTACCGGCTCCGGCATTGCCTCGACTACCACCTGGCTACGCGACTCTTGGACGTCAAGCGATAGGATTTCTGTCCGCGCGGCCCCGCCAGCTCGACATCGACTCTGCGCAGCTTGCGATATGCGTCGAACAGTTTCACTTCCACGCCCTGCAGGCGGTCGGGATCCTCGCAGCGAAAGACGAACTCCGCCGCAAGCTCCGCGTGCGCATCGGCGCCCGCCTCCTTTCCGTGTGTGTCAGCCGCTGCTCTGGGCTTATCGCCACCGGCATCCTTTCTTGCCACATCGCCTTTAGCTGCTGCCAAAAAAGGCGAATCGATTTTCGTCGAAGCGGGCGCACACCGTGCCGCAGCGGTGGCCGCAAAGTGCGATTCCGGCCTGCGCAGGCTTTCGTCCATGTCCCGGAGCGCCTTTTTTTGCTGTTCGGTTCGCGGCGCGTGCTCGAATCCCACGAGATTCTCCAGCGGCGTGCGCAAACGCAGGTTCAGCGTCGGGCCATCCACCGTGATCTGCAGGCTGGCAATGCCATGCACATGGGCGTGTCCATGCCCCTGCGCAAACGCCTGCGACGAGGCGATCGCCAGGGCGGCAAGCCATGAGCATGTCGTGAAGCCTCCAAGCATGAATGTCCTCCTCGCGTTCCTGCTTTTCAATGTGCCTCGTCCCAGTTTAACCCCATCCCGACCTCGACCAGCAGCGGCACGGCGAGCTGCGCCACGCCGCCCATCAGGTGCGGCAGCTCGGCCCGTACGCGCTCCAGTTCGCCGTCCGGCACTTCGAGCACCAGTTCGTCGTGCACTTGCATGATGAGCCGCGACTGCAGATGGTGGCGCTCGAGCCACTCCTGGACCGCAATCATCGCGAGCTTGATGAGGTCGGCCGCCGTACCCTGCATCGGGGCATTGATCGCCGCGCGCTCGGCGTTGCCGCGCCGCGCCGCGTTCGACGAGCGGATCTCCGGCAGCCACAGGCGGCGGCCGAAGACCGTCTCCACGTAACCCTGGGTGCGCGCCGTTTCACGGGTGCGCTGCATGTACTCGGCGACACCCGGATAGCGTGCGAAATAGCGCTCCATGTACTGCTGCCCGGCGGATCGCTCGATACCGAGCTGGCGCGCCAGCCCGAATGCCGACATGCCATAGATCAGCCCGAAGTTGATCACTTTAGCGTAGCGCCTTTGCTCGGAATCGACCGCGTCGGGCGCAAGTCCGAAGATCTCCGCCGCCGTCGCGCGGTGGACGTCCTCCCCGGCGGCAAACGCTTTCAGCAGGTTGGCGTCCTGCGAGATGTGCGCCATGATGCGCAGCTCGATCTGCGAGTAGTCTGCAGAGACGATGTGACAGCATTCGTCCGCGATGAAAGCTTCGCGGATGCGGCGGCCTTCCGCGGTACGGATGGGAATGTTCTGCAGGTTGGGTTCGTTGCTGGCAAGCCGGCCTGTCACCGCCACGGCCTGCGCGTAGGTGGTGTGCACGCGCCCGGTGCCGGGGTGGATCATCTCCGCGAGCTTGTCGGTGTAGGTGGACTTGAGCTTCGCGAGACCGCGATGCTCGAGTATGAGTTTGGGCAGCGGATAGTCCTGCGCCAGCTCGGCGAGCACGTCTTCGTCCGTCGACGGCTGCCCCGACGGCGTTTTCTTGCGCACCGGCAGCTTCTGCTTCTCGAACAGGATGTCCTGGATCTGCTTCGGCGATCCCAGGTTGAACGGCTGCCCGGCCTCCTGATGCGCGCGCGCCTCCAGCTCCATCATCTTGGCGCCGAATTCGCGCGACAGCTCGCCCAATAGCCGGGTGTCGAGGCGCACGCCGTTTCTTTCCATGATCTGCAGGACCCGCATCACCGGCATTTCGATGTCGCGGTAGATCCGTTTGAGCTTCGGGTCGGCCTCGATCTGCGGATGCAGGCAGCGATGAAGCTGGAGCGTCACGTCCGCGTCCTCCGCGGCATACTCGGCAGCACGCTCGATCGCCACCTGCTCGAACGGGATGCGGTTTGCGCCCTTGCCGGTCACGTCATCGTAGGAGATGGTCTGCAGATTGAGATGGCGCTCGGCGAGATCGTCCATGTCGTGCGGCTTGTGGCTCTCCATCACGTACGACTGCAGCAGCGTGTCGTGCACGACGCCGGCGAGCCGGATGCCGTGATTGGCGAGCACGTGCATGTCGTACTTGATGCACTGGCCGAGCTTGGGACGGTCGGCATCCTCGAGCCACGGACGCAGCCGCGCCAGCGCGAGCTCCAGCGACAGCTGGTCCGGCGCACCGGCGTAGCGGTGCCCGAGCGGCACGTATGCCGCTTCGTCGGGCGCGACCGAAAAAGAGATGCCGACCAGGCGCGCTTGCATCGGATTGAGAGCCGTGGTCTCGGTATCGAGGGCCGTCAGTTCCGCGTGGTCGAGCTTCTCGATCCAGGCTTGAAGCTGTCGCTCGCTCAGGATCGTTTCGTAGCTTCGGGGAGGCCGCGGCGTGAGGCGCGCTGCATACGCCTGCTCGGGAACCGGCGCCGGATCCTGCATCTTATGGGTTGCTCCCGCAGCCGCAGCCTCGTCCAGTTCGCGGCGCCACGCCTTGAACTCATAGCGCTCGAAAAGGGTTGCCAGCTTTTCCCTGTCCCGGTGTTTCAGCGCCAGGTCGGTCACCTGAACCGGCAGCGGCACGTCGCTCTTCACCGTAAGCAATTCGCGCGCCTTGGGCAGCCACTCGCGCACCCGCCGCAGGTTCTCGCCCACTACGCCGCCGATTTCGTCGGCATGCGCGATGACGTTGTCGAGCGTCCGGTACTGCGCGAGCCACTTCACCGCGGTTTTTGGCCCCACCTTGTCGACGCCCGGTATGTTATCCACGCTGTCGCCGATCAAGGCCAGGTAGTCGATGATCCGTTCCGGCTTCACGCCGAATTTTTTTTCCACGCCCGCCTCATCGAGCACCTCGCGCTCGCCGGTGCGCGGATTCGCGTTCTCAATGCGGATATGCGGGCAGACGAGCTGCGCGAGGTCCTTGTCGCCGGTGGCGATGACCACCTCGATGCCCTCGCGCTCGGCGGCGCAGGCCAGCGTCGCGATGACGTCGTCCGCCTCGACGCCTTCTATGGTCAACAGCGGCCACCCCATGGCCTCCAGTATTTCGTAGAGCGGCGCGATCTGGACCCCGAGATCGTCGGGCATGGGGGTCCGGGTAGCCTTGTAGTCCGGGTACATGTCGTCGCGAAAAGTCTTGCCCTTGGCGTCGAACACACAGGCGCTGTAGTCCGGTTGCGTATCCTTGTGCAGCCGTCGCAGCATGTTGAGCACGCCATAGATCGCGGCGGTGGGCTCTCCATTTTTGTTGCGCAGGTCGGGAAGCGCGTGGAAAGCGCGATACAGGTACGACGACCCATCGACAAGAAGCAGCGTCTTCATGTTGGTGCAAAGCGTGGGATAGGCGGATTATGTCAGATTCACGGAGCGGTCTTTCAAATCCGGAACGCAAGCCGCATAATACGTGTCCAAAGCACAGGGGTTTGCCATGCGTCGCTTTGTATTCGCTTTTTTGCTATGTGCCGCGATCTCGGCGGCGTATGCGCAGAGCAAGCCGCAGCTGCAGCCGATCCCCGAGCCGCCGCCACCCCCGCCGGGATTCGAGCTTGATCCTGCGCTCGAGCCGCAAGTGACGATATTGAAGCGCGGCACCGATACCGTCGAGGAGTACCGCATCGGCGGCAGACTCTACATGATCAAGGTGACGCCGGCCGGCGGCCGCCCGTATTACATGATCGACCACAAGGGCGACGGCCGTTTCAGCCGGCAGGACAGCCATGACACCGGCGTTCGCCCGCCGATGTGGGTGATCCATCAATTCTGATTCTCTTATAGGGATCGCATCCCCATAACGCGTTCGATGGGGAGCGTCGCGGTATTCATGCGCACGGTGTGCCGCCGATCTTACGCTTCCCGTTAGCATGTCGGTCTTCACCACGGTCACCCCGGAACAGCTCGAGAGCTGGCTGCGGAATTACTCCATCGGTACGCTGGTCGCGCTCGAGGGCATTTCGGCGGGGATCGAGAACACCAACTATTTTGTCACGACCAGCCAGGGGCGCTACGTACTCACGCTGTTCGAGAAGCTGCAGAATCACGAGCTGCCGTTCTATCTCAACCTGATGGCCCACCTCTCGGATCGCGGCGTGCCCTGTCCGCGGCCCGTGATCAATCGCAAGCGCGAGCTGTTCGGTGCGCTGAACGGCAAGCCGGCCGCGCTGGTCAGTTTTCTGCCCGGCAGGGATCTCGCCGATCCGCGGCCCGATCACTGTGCACAGGTAGGCACGATCCTGGCCGATATGCACCTTGCCGGAAAAGACTATCGGCTGCGCATGGACAATCCACGCGGCCTGAAGTGGTGGCGGGCGGTCATGCCGGAAATCGTGCCGTTCCTCTCGGCGGACGAGGCGCGGCTGTTGCGGGACGAGGTGCGGTTTCAATCGCTCCAGAAAAGGCAGGAGCTGCCGCGAGGCGTGGTGCACGCGGACCTGTTCCGGGACAACGTGCTGTTCGAGCACGGTCGTATCGCCGGCATCATCGACTTTTACTTCGCCTGCACCGACACGCTGCTCTACGACCTCGCCATCGCCGTCAATGACTGGTGCATCGAGCGGAGCGGCCGACTGGACGCGGTTCGCGCGGCGGCGTTGCTGGAGCGCTACCGCGAGCGCCGGCCGGTCACGCCTGCGGAATGCGCGGCCTGGCCGGCAATGCTGCGCGCCGGGGCGCTGCGCTTCTGGGTCTCCCGGCTCTACGATTTTCATCTGCCGCGGCCGGGTGAATTGACCCATGCCAAGGACCCGGCGCATTTCCACCGGATACTGACCAGCCATATCGCCAACGAATCGGTGCTGCCGCCCCTCACCGGTTGACGGCTTTGCCTATAAAATGGAGCGACGGCAGGCTACACAGGGGAGAACCAGAACATGAAGGCGCGAGTGGTGGAGGCCGGCAGGGGCTGGCAGTGGATCGTGGACGGTTTCGGGCTGTTTCGCAAATTCCCGCTGATGTGGATCGCGCTGACCGTGGTGCTGGTGCTGATGTGGATGGTCTCCTTCATCATTCCCCTGCTCGGCCCGCTGCTGTTCAACCTGCTGTTCCCGGTGCTGTTTGCGGGGCTGATGATCGGCTGCAAGGCCGTTGAAGACGGTGAAGAGCTGGAGTTGCCGCATCTGTTCGCCGGGTTCAAGAAGAACGCCACCGCGCTGGTCACGATCGGCGGCGTTTACCTGGTCGGAACAATCGTGGTCGTGGGCGTGATCTTCCTCACTGCGGGCGGCTCGATGCTGCCGAGCGTGCTCGACAAGTCAGGCGGCGACATGCAGACCCTCGCTGCGGCGCTGCGCAGCATGGCGCTTGCACTGACCATCGGCTTCGCACTCTATCTGCCGCTGATGATGCTGATCTGGTTTGCACCGCTGCTGGTCGTGTTTCACGAGCTCAGCCCCGTGGACGCGATGAAAGGGTCGTTTTTCGCCTGTCTCGCCAACTGGCTGGCTTTCCTGGTCTACGGCGTGATCATCCTGGTGCTGTGGTTCATCGCCTCGATCCCGCTGTTCCTGGGGCTGGTCGTGCTGGTACCGGTGCTGATCTGCTCGGTATACGCCAGTTACAAGGACATCTTCATCGCGGCGCCCGAACCCCGCCCCGCCGGCGGCAATCCGTTCCTGCGCTAGCCCGCCACGGTCAGCCGCAGCACCTCAGGCGGGCGCGAGCTTCGCGTACTCCAGCACCAGCCACTTCAGCCCGTTGTTGCGGAAGTTCACCTGGACCCGGGCCTCGGCGCCTCGCCCTTCGGCACCCACGATCACCCCGGTCCCGAACTTGGGATGAACTACGTTCTGCCCGATGCGCCACGGCATGGATGTCTGGGCGTCGAGGAAAGGCGCGCTGGCGAATGCGTTTTGAGACGCGATCGCGGCACCGCGTGCCCGATCCTCCATCCGGAACCCTCGATCCCTGGGCCGCGCATTGAGCCGTCGCATCAGGTTCTCGGGAATTTCCCGGAAGAAACGCGACGCGACGCCGTAACGCGTCTGGCCGTGCAGCATCCGGCTCTGCGCAAGTGAAAGATAGAGCCGGCGCCGCGCGCGCGTGAGCGCAACGTACATCAGCCGGCGCTCCTCTTCGATGCCGTCGGCTTCGGTGAGGCTGTTCTCGTGCGGAAACAGTCCTTCTTCCAGTCCGCTGATGAAGACGCTGTGGAACTCGAGCCCCTTCGCCGAGTGCACCGTCATGAGCTGCAGCGCGCTGGCCCCCACCTCGGCCTGGTGCTCGCCGGCCTCCAGCGCAGCATGCGCGAGGAAGGCCGTCAGTTCGTCCGGCTCGTCGATCTGCACGCCCTCTCCGGCCGGCTGCACATCCCGCTCGCTTACGAAGGCGGCGGCCGCATTCACCAGTTCCGCCAGGTTTTCGAGCCGGTCGGCGCCTTCGCGCTCGTTCTTATAGTGTTGTCTGAGCCCGCTCGCATCCACCGCGTGATCGATCACTTCCGCAAGCGGGAGCGCTCGGGTTGCTTCGCGCATGCGCTCCATCATCGTGACGAAGGCAGGAACGCCCTTTGCCTCTGACCGCGCTTCACCGCCGGCCGCCTTTTCCTTTGCCGCCGCCCACAGGCTCACGCCGCGTTCGCGCGCGAGCGCCTGCACCTGCCCGATGCCGCGCGCCCCGATGCCCCGGGTGGGAAAGTTGACGATCCGCAGGAAAGCGCCGTCGTCGTCGGGATTGGCGATCAGCCGGAGGTAGGCGAGCGCGTGCTTGACCTCCTGCCTTTCGAAAAAGCGCAATCCGCCGTAGACGCGATACGGGATGCCGGCGCTGAAGAGCGCGTGCTCCAGCACCCGCGACTGGGCGTTGGAGCGATAGAGCACCGCGATCGCGTGCAGCTCCGCGCCGCCCGCGTTGAGCGCCTGCACCTCATCGACGATGAATGACGCTTCGTCGAGATCGGTGGGCGCTTCGTAGACGCGCAGCGGGTCGCCCTTGCCCTCGGAAGTCCACAGATTCTTGCCAAGCCGCTTGCGGTTGTGGCGGATCAGCGCATTGGCGGCGTCGAGGATATGGCCGTGCGAACGGTAATTCTGCTCGAGACGGATCACGCGCTCGATGCGGAAATCGCGCTGCAAGTCCTGCATGTTGGCGGACGAAGCGCCGCGGAAGGCATAGATCGACTGATCGTCGTCGCCCACCGCGAAGATCACGCCGTCGCTTCCCGGGATGGCGTTCTGCGTCGGGGCGGGCCGGGGCAGCCTGCCCGCCAACAGTTGCAGCCACCGGTACTGCAGGCGAGTGGTGTCCTGGAATTCGTCAACCAGGATGTGCCGAAAGCGACCGGCATAGTGCTCGCGCAGCGAGGCATTGCCCGACAGCAGTTCGTAGCAGCGCAGCAGCAGCTCGGCGAAATCGACCACGCCCTCGCGCTGGCACTGCTCGTCGTATGCGGCGTAGAACTCCTGCATGCGGCGCGTGAAGTCGTCGTAGACCTCGGCGTCCTGCGCGCGTTTTCCTTCCTCCTTGTTGGCTGCGATGTACCACTGCGCCTGGCGCGGCGGGTAGCGCTCCTCGTCCATGTTGAGCGCTTTCATCAGCCGCTTGATCACCGCCAGCTGGTCCTGCGTGTCGAGGATCTGGAACAGCTGCGGCAAGCCGGCGTCCCGGTGATGCGCGCGCAGCAGCCGATTGCACAGACCGTGAAAGGTCCCGACCCACATGCCGCGGGTATTGATGGGCAGCATTGCGGAGATGCGGGTCAGCATCTCCTTCGCCGCCTTGTTGGTGAAGGTGACGGCGAGCAGCCCCTGAGGACTCACCTGTGCGGTCTGGATCAGCCAGGCGATGCGCGTGGTGAGGACGCGCGTTTTGCCGCTGCCGGCGCCCGCGAGCACCAACGCCGACTGAGGGGGAAGCGTTACGGCTTCGAGCTGCTGTTCGTTGAGCCCGTCGAGAAAACTTGCAGACATGCATTCGACTCTGATTGAGCCGGATTATAAGGCACGTGCTGCTCAAGGCTGTCTGAAATTTTCTTGTGGCGCAAATGGGCGCGCATCTCATCCGCGTCATGGCGCACATCCTCCTGGCGCCCCGCTGGCGTCAGCGAATCCTGCGGCCCGCAAGCGGGTGGCCGGAGATTGTGCCTCTGCGCGGTCAATTCACGTTTGCAGGCAAGGTTATGCACGGGATGCAGTTATAATTTTGCTTTTGTGCCGGCGCCCAAATGCAGCAACGCTACAATCCGGAAGTCATCGAACGAGAGGCTCAGGCCTACTGGGAGGAGCAAGCCTCGTTTCGAGCGAACGAGGCGCCGGGCAAGCCGAAGTACTACTGCCTGTCGATGTTCCCCTATCCTTCGGGCAAGCTGCATATGGGGCACGTCAGAAACTACACCATAGGCGATGTGCTCGCCCGGTACCACCGCATGAAGGGCTACAACGTGTTGCAGCCCATGGGTTGGGATGCATTCGGTCTGCCCGCCGAGAACGCCGCGATGGCGAACGCCGTACCGCCGGCGAAGTGGACTTACGACAACATCGCTTACATGAAGCGCCAGTTGCGGTCGCTCGGCTTCGCGATCGACTGGAGCCGCGAGCTCGCGACCTGCCACCCTCGTTACTACCGCTGGAACCAGTGGCTCTTCGTGCGCATGCTGGAGCGCGGGCTCGTCTACAGGAAGAGTGGAACGGTGAACTGGGACCCGGTCGACCAGACGGTGCTCGCCAACGAGCAGGTGATCGACGGGCGCGGCTGGCGCACCGGCGCGC
>JBQTJV010000148.1:0-21020 GCA_052386775.1 Betaproteobacteria bacterium | reverse complement strand
ATTGCCTTCCAAAGTGCTGACTTGCTCCAGGCAATGCAAAATGATGCTGGAGAGCGGCTCACCGAGTTGAAAGTCGATGGCGGAGCAGCCGGAAACAATCTGCTGATGCAGTTCCAGGCCGATCTGCTGGGCGTCCCGGTGGTGCGGCCGCGCATTACCGAGACGACGGCGCTGGGCGCTGCCTATCTCGCGGGCCTTGCGGTCGGGTACTGGAAGAGCGATGAAGAGATCGCGGCGCAGTGGCAGGTGGACCGCGCGTTCGAGCCCGGCGCCGATCGCGCTGCGTCCGGGGATTTGATGGCCCGGTGGCACAAGGCGCTCGCGCGCGCGAAAAGCTGGGCGGTGGATTAACGTTCGGTCCGAAGGGAAGTGCGCATGGCTCGCATAGGCGTGATCGGTGCAGGCGCGTTCGGCACCGCGTTGTCCGCCGTGATGCGCCGCGCTGGTCACGACGTCGTGATCTGGGCTCGCGAGCACGACGTTGCGGCAGCGATCAACGAGCGCGGCATGAACGACACCTTCCTTGCCGGGATAGCGCTCCCGGCGGGCATCCGCGCCAGCGTCGAACTGGCCCACGCCGCAAGTGGCGCCGATGTGCTGCTGCTGGCGCCCCCCGCGCAGCACATGCGAAACGTGACTGCGGCGATGCGGCCGTTTTACGAGGCGGGCACCCCGGTCGTCACCTGTTCCAAGGGCATCGAGCGCAGCACCTGCGCGCTGATGCCGCAGGTGATTTCAGAAACCCTGCCCGGAGCCCCGATCGCGATTCTGTCCGGCCCCTCCTTTGCACACGACATCGCCAAGGAAAGTCCGGTCGGGGTAACGCTCGCCTGCAGTGATGCGGCGCTGGGAGAGCAGCTCGGCGCACTGATCGGGTCGCCGCGCTTCCGGACGTACCTGACGGACGACGTGACCGGAGTTGCCTTGGGCGGCGTGCTGAAAAACGTAATCGCCATCGCTTGCGGCGTCGCGATCGGAAAGAAGATGGGCGACAGTACGCGGGCGACGCTGTTCGCCCGCGGGCTCTCCGAGATGACCCGGCTGGGCATCGCCATGGGCGCGCGCCTGGAGACGTTTATGGGGCTCGCCGGTGCCGGGGACCTGAGTCTCAGCTGCAACAGTCTGGGGTCGCGAAACACTTCGCTGGGGGTTGCCCTCGGGGCAGGCCGCTCGGTGCAGGATGTCTTAAGCGGGCGGATCACAGTACAGGAAGGCGTGCATTCGGCGGAGTCGGTGGCGGCGCTTGCTGTGCGCCACGACACCGACATGCCGATCGTGCAGGCCGTGAACGACGTATTGAATCGTGATGCCGACATCGATGAAACGATTGCGCGTTTGCTGTCGCGCCCTTACCATTTCGAGCGCGTGACAGGGAGTTGGTACAGGCAGGGTTGACCTGCGTCAAAACGCTTTCGGTAAAGTGATGCGGGATAAGATCCGGACGTAATCACCAAGGGAGGTTGTCATGACGAAGCGTATGAAACTGCTTGGCGCGGCGCTGATCTCGATGATGACGGCCGCAACGGCCTCGGGCCAAGCCGTAGAGAGCGAGCTGGTGCTGATCACACCGGTCGCAAGAACGCTCACCGATCCGGCATTGGCCGAGTTCGCCAAGTACGCGAAGGAAAGATGGAACATCAACGTCAAGACGAGCGCCCTCGCCGCCGGCACGCCGGTCGCCTACGGCCGCATCGTGGAGTGGAAGGGACGCCCCGATGCCGACATCTTCTGGGGCGGTGAAAGCGCGCTCTTCGACAAGCTGGCGGAGCAGAAACTGCTCGCGCGGCTGCAACTGCCGAAGGACGTGGTCGATTCCATACCGGCGAGCATAGGCAAGCCGCGGCCCATCCCGCTGAAGGACCCCAAGGGCTTCTGGATCGGCACCGTGCTCGAGCCGTATGGCCTCGTCTATCACCCGAAGCTGCTGGCCCGCCTCGGCGTGCCGGAACCCAAGGACTGGGACGACCTGCTCCATCCCAAGCTCAAGGGAAATGTCGCACAGTGCGCGCCGACCCGTTCGTCGAGCAGCCACGCAACCTACGAAGTGATCCTGCAGCGCGACGGCGATGCGAAGGGCTGGGAATGGCTGAAGCGCCTCGCCGGCAATACCGGGATCTTCACCGCGCGCAGCCGTGACGTGCCCTCTGTCGTCGCGCGCGGAGAATTCGCAGCGGGATTCGCGGTGCCGAGCTACATGGCCTTCGAGGATCGGCTCGCGGGCTATGACATCAAGTTCGTCGCACCCAAGACCGCCTGGATCACGCCCGAGCCGATCGGCATACTCGCAGGCGCCAAGAATCCCAAGGCCGCGCAGGCGTTCATCGAGTTCATGCTCTCGGAACGCGGGCAGCGCGTCGCGATGGAGCGCGGCGTGTTTCCCATCACACCGAAGTACCGGGTGCAGGGCAAACCGGGATCCCAGGCCGAGATGGCGGTCGAATTCACCGGCGGAATCCGCTCCTACTTCGACGTGGATGTGACCAATATCTACGACGACGATCTGGCGCAGAAACGCTATGAGGCCGTCAACTCGCAGTTCCGCAAGGAGATCGAGTCGGTTGCGGAGAAACTGAAGCGATAGGTCATCTACCAACGCAGATCTCCCAACGTGCGCATCGCGGTCGAGAATCTCACGAAACGGTTCGGGTCGTTCGCCGCGGTGAATGCGGTCAGCCTGTCGATCGAGCAGGGCGAGCTGTTCACGCTGCTCGGTCCCTCCGGCTGCGGCAAAACCACGCTGCTCCGGCTGATCGCCGGTTTCAATGCTCCGGATGAAGGCGAGGTCCGGTTTGCCGGCAAGGTGGTCAATGCCGTCCCGCCGCACGAGCGCGGCATCGGGATGGTGTTCCAGAACTATGCGCTGTGGCCGCACATGACGGTGGGCCAGAACGTCGCGTATGGGTTGAAGCTGCGCAAGGTGTCCGCCGTCGAGATCAGCCAGCGCGTGCAGGGCGTGCTCGCCAAGGTGGGACTTGCGGGGCTCGACGACCGCTATCCCGGGCAGCTCTCGGGCGGGCAGCAGCAGCGCGTGGCGCTGGCGCGCGCGCTGGTGCTGAATCCACAGATACTGCTGCTCGACGAGCCGCTGTCGAATCTCGACGCCAAGAACCGGGTGCAGGTGCGCGCGGAAATCCGCAAGCTGCAAAAAGAGCTGGGCATCACGACGATTTACGTGACGCACGACCAGGAAGAGGCGCTCACGCTGTCCGACCGCATCGCGGTCTTCAACCAGGGCAAGCTCTCGCAGGTCGGTCCGCCCAAGGCGCTTTACGAGCGGCCGACCACGCGGTTCGTCGCCGATTTCATCGGCATCAACAACCTTGTCGAGGGGACGGTGCGCGCACTGGAAGGGCCGCAGGGGACGCTGCGCGTCGACACGGCGCTCGGAGAGGTATGTGCCATCCACAATGAGCCGCTGCGGGCAGGGGACCGCTGCGTGATCTGCATCCGTCCGGAGAATATCGGGCTCGCCGGTCCGCGGGACGGTGCGAGGAACACCTTTCGGGGCGCCATCTCTTTCGCCGCCTACCAGGGCAATACGCTGCGCTACGATGTCGATCTCGGAAGCGGGATCACGTTCAAGTTCGACATCGGCGATCCGTGGCATCACGAGCAACTGCCCGCGGGTTCCGCCGTGACGCTGAACTGCGCGGTGGGCAGCACGCTCGCCATTCCGGCGGATTGAAGCATGGCGTTCGGTCGCGCAACAACGATGCGTCCGGCGGTCCCCCCCATGCCGGCGGGTGCCGTGGCGGGCTTCGGGCTGATCTGGGCGTTTCTCATTCTGTTCGTGCTGTATCCGTTGACGCGCATTTTCTATGACGCGTTCACCAATGAGGCCGGTCACTTCACGCTGGTCAATTTCCAGGAATTCTTCACCGACAGCTTCTACCTGCGCTCGCTGTGGAACTCTCTGGTGCTGGGAGTGGCGGCGGTCATCACCACCTCCGTGATCGGCATCGCAGTGGCCTTTCTCATCATTCGCTACGAGTTCCCGGGACGCAACCTCTTCGGTTATCTGACCATGCTGCCGCTCATCCTGCCGCCGCTCGTCGGCGTGCTGGGCTTCGTCTTCATCCTGGGGCGTGCCGGGACGGTCAACGTGCTGCTCATGGACTGGTTCGACTGGCTCCACCCGATCAATTTCATGTACGGCTGGCACGGCGTGCTCCTGGTCGAGACGGTGCATCTGTTTCCGCTGATGACACTGAGCATCCTCGATTCGCTCTCCAAGGTGGATCCCTCGCTCGAGGAGGCGGCGCAGGGCATGGGGGCGAGGGGCTGGCGGCGGTTTCGCGACGTCACGCTGCCGCTGATGACGCCCGGCTATGTCTCCGGTGCGCTGCTGGTGTTCATCTGGACCTTCGCCGATTTCGTCACGCCGCTGGTGGTGGGCGTCCAGGATCTGCTCGCCGTGCAGGCCTACCTCAACAT
Source organism: Betaproteobacteria bacterium (assembly GCA_052386775.1). Lineage (GTDB taxonomy): Bacteria > Pseudomonadota > Gammaproteobacteria > Burkholderiales > SG8-41 > DSOT01. The sequence continues at coordinate 16,586 of JBQTJV010000148.1, read as the reverse complement.
CGTGCAGTTCGTGGACCGGCGCATCTTCAGAATGGGCATCGTCATCTCGGCATTGCTCGTGCTGCTCGCGGTCATCTTCGTGCTGGTCGCACGCCATTACGTGGCGATCAAGGACTACAGTTCGCTCGCCTATTCCAGGGTCGAGCGGCGCCCGCTCGGTCCCGTCAAGCGCTGGCTCGCCGTCGGGTTCCTGGTGCTGCTGCTCTTCATCTCGGCGATTCCTCAGGTGGGCGTGGTGCTGGCGGCGGTGGGCAAGGGCTGGGCGCTCACCCCGTTTCCGGTCCATTACACGCTCGACTACTTCCGCCAGGTGAGCATCGAGACGCCGAAATTCATCGTGAACTCGATCCTGTTTTCGGGTCTCGCCGTGCTGATCTGTCTCATCGTCGGCGTGCCGATGGCGTGGATCATGGCGCGCACGAAGACCGTGGGGCGCGGTGCGATGGACGCGCTGACGACGCTCATACTGGCGATACCAGGCACGGCGATCGGCATCGCCTATATCCGGGCATTCCATTATCCGCTGCCCGCGATCGACGTCGCGCTCACCAGCATGTGGTTCGTCCTGCCGCTGGTGCTCGCGGTGCGGCGGCTTCCGTATACGGTGCGTGGCAGCTATTCCTCGCTGCTGCTGGTCCACAAATCGATGGAGGAGGCGGCGGAAAACGTTGGCGCGACCAAGCTCAGGACGTTCCGCGACATCACCGTGCCGCTGGTGTGGAAGGGCATCCTGGTCGGCGCGCTGTTTTCCTTCATCATGTCGATCCAGGAAGCGTCCGCCACGCTGTTCCTGACGCTCGGGGGCTGGGAAATGATCCCGATCGGGATTTTCACCTACTACATTGCCGGCTCGCACAGCCAGGCGGCGGCGCTCGGCGTGATTCTTATCGTGTTGTGCGCGGTCAGCCTGTTTATCGTGAATCGGGTGGCGGGCGCGCGCGTCGGCGGATTGTTCGGCTGACGCGTTCCCGGAGCCTGTCGGAGCATGAAGGGCCGTTGCCCATCGCGAGCCTCAGGGCGAACACCCAGGTTATTCCGTGGAATACTTCAGCAACCGTCAGGGCGGAAGGTCGCGCGGTAGCGGCTGAATTTCGCGACGTAGTGTTCCGAGGCGCTGTTGATGCGCTTGATCTCATCGGGCTTCAACTCGCGCACCACCTTGCCGGGTGAGCCCATCACCAGTGATCCGTCCGGGATTTCCTTGCCTTCCGTGATCAGCGCGTTCGCCCCGATCAGGCAGTTGCGGCCGATCCTGGCGCCGTTGAGGATAACGCTCTTGATGCCGATCAGGCTGCCGTCGCCGATGGTGCAGCCATGCAGCATCGCCATGTGCCCGACGCTGACGTTGCGGCCAATGGTGATCGGAAACCCCGGATCGACGTGCAGCACGCAGCCGTCCTGCAGCTGGGAGTTTTCGCCGATCGTCACCGTGTCGTTGTCCGCGCGCACGATGCAGCCGAACCACACGCTTGCATTGTTCTCGAGTACTACCGACCCGATGACGATCGCATCCGGAGCGATCCAGTAATCGCCCCGGCAGAGGACCTTGCGGTCTTCGAAGACGTATTTCATCGCGGTGCTACAGCAGCGGCACGATCAGCAGGGCGACGATGTTGATGATCTTGATCAACGGATTGACCGCGGGCCCTGCCGTATCCTTGTAGGGATCGCCCACGGTATCGCCGGTCACCGCCGCTTTGTGCGCATCGGATCCCTTGCCGCCGTAGTTGCCGTCCTCGATGTATTTCTTCGCGTTGTCCCAGGCGCCCCCGCCGGTGGTCATCGAGATCGCGACGAACAGCCCGGTCACGATGGTGCCGACCAGCACGCCGCCGAGCGCCTTGATGCCTGCGCCCGGTCCCATCAGCAGGTTCATCACCACGGCGACCACGATCGGAATCAGCACCGGCAGCAGCGACGGCACGATCATCTCCTTGATCGCGGAGCGCGTCAGCATGTCGACCGCGCGCGAATAATCCGGCTTGGCGCGGCCTTCCATGATGCCGGCGATCTCCTTGAACTGGCGCCGCACTTCCACCACCACCGAACCGGCTGCGCGGCCGACGGCTTCCATCGCCATCGCGCCGAAGAGATAGGGCACCAGCCCGCCGATGAAGAGGCCGATCAGCACGGCGGGATCGGAGAGGTCGAACGTGACCGCCTTGCCGGCTGCCTCAAGGGCGTGGGTGTAATCCGCGAACAGCACCAGCGCCGCCAGCCCTGCCGAACCGATGGCGTAGCCCTTGGTCACCGCCTTGGTCGTGTTGCCTACCGCGTCGAGCGGATCGGTGACGGCGCGTACTTCCTTGGGCAGGTCCGACATTTCCGCAATGCCGCCCGCGTTATCGGTGATCGGACCGTAGGCGTCGAGTGCCACGATGATGCCCGTCATCGACAGCATCGATGTCGCGGCGATCGCGATGCCGTACAAGCCGGCGAACTGGTAAGCCGCGTAGATGCTCAGGCAAACCGAAATGACCGGCAGCGCGGTCGCTTTCATGGACACGCCGAGTCCGGCAATGATGTTCGTCGCGTGCCCGGTGGTCGAAGCGGCGGCAACGTGGCGCACGGGACCGAACTCGGTGGCAGTGTAGTACTCGGTGATGACCACCATCAGCGCGGTCAGCACGAGGCCGACGACTGCAGCCCCGAAAAGCTTCAGTACCGAGAACTCCGGATACTGCGCGCTGATGTCGCCCATCAGCCAGACCGTGACCGGGTAAAACGCGATGGTCGCCAGCACGCCGGAAACGATGACGCCCTTGTAGAGCGCGCTCATGATCTTCTTGCCCGGCTGGATCTTCACGAAGAAGCAGCCGATGATGGAGGCGATGATCGACACGCCGCCGAGAGCCAGCGGATACACGACGGCGAGCGGTGCAACCTCGGGTTTTGATAGCAGCAGCGCACCCAGCAGCATGGTGGCGATGATGGTGACGGCGTAGGTCTCGAAGAGGTCGGCCGCCATGCCGGCACAGTCCCCGACGTTGTCGCCGACGTTATCGGCGATCACGGCCGGGTTGCGCGGATCGTCTTCGGGAATGCCGGCCTCCACCTTGCCGACCAGGTCGGCGCCCACGTCAGCGCCTTTGGTGAATATGCCGCCGCCAAGACGCGCGACGATCGAAATGAGCGAACCGCCGAAAGCGAGCCCGATCAGCGGGTGCGCGATGTCCTTGATCGAGGCCCCGTGCGGTGCGCTGCCGAGCAGTCCCCAGTAGAACAGCGTGACGCCGAGCAGACCGAGTCCCACGACCAGCATGCCGGTCACCGCACCGCCGCGGAATGCAACATCCAGCGCCGGACCGAGGCCCTTGCGTGCGGCTTCGGCGGTACGCACGTTGGAGCGTACGGAAACGTTCATGCCGATGATGCCCGCGGCGCCGGAAAGGACGGCGCCCACCAGGAAACCGAAAGCGGTGGGCCAGGATTGCAGGCCGAGCCCGATCACCAGGAACAGCACCACGCCGACGATGGCGATGGTCTTGTACTGGCGCCACAGATAGGCGACAGCGCCCGTCTGGATCGCGCCGGCGATTTCGCGCATCCGGTCGTTTCCGCTCGGCTGGGCCAGAATCCACTTGATGGTATACAGGCCGTAGGCCAGTCCCGCCAGGGCGCAGATGAGCGCGAACAACAAACCGTAAGACATGATCACTCCCTTATTGATGTTTACGAAACCGGATCACGACCGGTTTCACTCGACACTCCCCTCTACCCTCGGGAAAGGGGCGGGGTGAGGACCGAGCATTGCTCGTGATTGCCGGCCATTATGTGCGGCTGGCCGTTTTGCCTCTGAGAGAACCTGTTCAGCCATCGGAACGGTTTGAAAGCGTTCGCATTATAGATAGAACCCGGCGACGTCGGCCCGACTTTGACCGGCGGTCTCGCCCGCCCAGTGTCATAAACCCGTTCAGATCTTGAACTCCGTTTTCAGTTTCCGGCGAACCGGCGCGTTCCTGAGCCTGACGTATGCCGGCAGGCCGTTCTTGAATGGCGGCGGATCCTCGCCGACGATGAGCGGCGCGAGATAGCGGCGGCAGCGCGGCGTAATGTGAAAGCCGTCCGGCGTGATGAAATCGCGCGGCACCATTTTTTCGCGGTTCGCGATATCCTTCAGCAGGCCCGTCCCGATGCTCCATCGATAAGGGCGGTCGGACTTGCGCACGATCACCGGCATCACGGCCGTCCTGCCTTTCACCGCGAGTTCGACGGCGGCCTTTCCAACCGCGTAAGCCTGCTCTACATCGACCTTCGAGGCGATGTGGCGGGCCGCGCGCTGCAGGTAATCGGCGACGGCCCAATGGCAGCGATAGCCGAAACGATTGCGCACCAGTCCGGCGAGGCGCGGCGCAACACCGCCCAACTGAGCGTGACCGAAAGCATCGCGCATGCCGGACTCGGACAGGAACTTGCCGTGCTTGTCCTTGAGCCCTTCCGAGACGGCGATGGTGCAGAAACCGTGCGCCTTCACGACCGCATCGACCCGCGCGAGAAACGGCTCGGGCTCGAACGGCAGCTCCGGAAACAGCAGGAGGTGCGGCGATTCGCCGGCTTTCTCGGCCGCCAGCCCGCACGCCGCCGTTATCCAGCCGGCATGCCTGCCCATGACTTCGAGCACGAAGACGCGAGTCGACGTGCGCGCCATGGACGCCACATCGAAGCCGGTCTCGCGCATGCTGGTGGCCACGTATTTCGCCACGGAGCCGAATCCGGGGCAGTTGTCGGTACCCACCAAGTCGTTGTCCACCGTTTTCGGGATGCCGATGCAGGAAAGGGGGTATCCAAGCCGCTCTGCAAGCTGCGATACCTTCAATGTGGTGTCTGCGGAATCGTTGCCGCCGTTGTAGAGGAAATAGCCGATGTTGTGGGCCCTGAATACTTCCATCAGCCGCTCGTACTGCGCGCGATTTTCATCCAGCCCCTTCAGCTTGTAGCGGCATGAGCCGAAAGCGCCAGCAGGGGTATGACGCAATGCGCGAACGCAGGCCGGCGTCTCGCGCGACGTATCGATCAGGTCCTCGGTCAGGGCGCCGATGATGCCGTCACGCCCTGCGTACACCTTGCCGATGCGGTCACGGTGCCGGCGTGCGGTCTCGATCACGCCGCATGCCGTGGCATTGATGACGGCGGTTACGCCGCCGGACTGGGCGTAAAGGGCGTTGCGGACTGCCACTGGGGATGCGAGGCGCAGAACGGGAAAACCCGCATTTTAGCGCAGCTCACGCGGTGTGCCCTAGTGGCGGGTGCAATGCCGGGGGGGTGTAGCGAGGCGGGCGTTCAGACGGCCGGTTCGGCCGTGAAGTCGGAGGTGTTGCTTTTACGGGTGTTTGGCCGCAAGTGCGGCAAAGATCTTGTCGCGAATGTGCTCGACGGAGCCGGTACCGTAGATGTTGACATAGTGGGGCGCCCGGGGATCCCCGCTCGCCGCCCAATTGAGGTAGTAGTTCACGAGCGGCTTGGTCTGGGAATGATAGGTGGCGATGCGCTTGAGCACGGTTGCCTCATTGTCGTCGGCGCGCTGCACCAGGGGCTCGCCCGTCACGTCGTCCTTTCCGGGAGCCTTCGGCGGTTTGAAATCCACGTGGTATGTCCGCCCGGAAGCAAGGTGCACGCGGCGGCCGCTCATACGGCGGAGAATTTCGTTGTCGCCCACTTCGATCTCGATGACGTAATCGATATCGATTCCGGCAGCACGGAGTGCCTCGGCCTGCGGCAGTGTGCGCGGGAAGCCGTCCATGATGAACCCTTCGGTGCAATCCGGCTGCTGCACGCGCGTCTTCACCAGCTCGATGACGATGTGGTCGGGTACCAGGGCACCCCGATCCATGTATTCCTTGGCCTCCCGTCCGAGTGAGGTGGCGGCCTTGATGGCGGCACGCAACATATCGCCGGTGGAGATCTGCGGGATGCCGAACTTCTCGATCAGGAACTGCGCCTGCGTGCCTTTGCCCGCACCGGGCAGGCCAAGTAAGAGGATGCGCATGAATTTTACGGAAATTCCGGGCACGATACCGGGCAGGGATGAACGGGCCGCAAAGTATATCGGGTTTTGAGGTGCCGAGAAACTCGGGGCTATCGTTTCAGGAGCAGATGTTCGCGGGCGCGCTCCAGGTCGCGCGGCGTATCGATGCCCGCATGTGGCGCTCGCGTCACGATGCACACGCTGATGCGGTATCCATGCGCCAGCGCGCGCAACTGCTCGAGCGCCTCGATGCGTTCGACGGCGACCGGTTTCAGTTTTGTGAACCGCCGCAGAAAGCCGCAGCGATAGGCATAGATGCCGAGATGACGATAGGCCGGCAAGCCTCGCGGAATCCCCGGCAGGCGCCCCGCAGCGTGAGGTGCTGCATCGCGCGGGTGGGGTATCGCGGCGCGGCTGAAGTAGAGCGCATATCCCGCCTTGTCGAGCACCACTTTGACGACGTTGGGATTGAGAAAGTCGCCGGGACTGCGTATCGGCGTGCACGCTGTCGCGATCTGTGCTGCCCGCTGCAGCGCAAGGTTTGCCGCCACCTTGCGGATAAGAGCCGGTTCGATGAGCGGTTCGTCGCCCTGTACGTTGACCACGATGTGGTGCGCAGGAAAGCGGCGACGGGTTGCGACCTCGGCGAGCCGGTCGGTGCCCGAGGCATGGCTGCGCCGCGTCATCACGGCGGTGTAGCCGTAATCCCGGACCGCATCTGCTATCGCGGGATGGTCGGTGGCGACGAGGACGTCACGGGCACCGCTTTTGCGCGCCCGCTCGGCGACGTGCACGACCATGGGCTTGCCGCAGAGATCGGCGAGCGGCTTGCCGGGAAAACGGGTGGAGGCGTAGCGGGCAGGGATGATGACGGTGAAGTCCATCCGTGCGCTCAAATCTCTTCTTCAGCGGGCAGCTTGCGCGCCTCGTCCTCCAGCATGACCGGAATATCGTCGCGAACGGGGTATCCGAGCCGGCACGCCTTGCACAGCAGCTCGCCCTGCGCCTTGCGGTAGAGGAGCGGGCCCTTGCACAGCGGGCAGACCAGTATGTCGAGAAGCTTAGGATCCATGCCGCACCTTGTTCAGTGCACTCAGCACCAGGTCGCCGAATGCGGAATCCGGTTCGGCGCTGACCGGCAGCACCCAGTGCCGCTCGTGCGCGAAGTTGCCGCATTTTACCGCATCCTTTTCGGTCATCAGGACGTACTCCGCGTCGGGAAACGAGAGATCGCTTGCCGCGTAGGCATGATGATCGGGGAAAACATGAGCGGCGAAATCGATGCCGAGGCGTCGCAGGAGCTGGAAGAAACGCTCCGGCCGGCCGATCCCGGCTATCGCGTGCACCTTGCGGGCGCGGAAGCGTTCCGGGCCGGCCCGGAGCCCGGGATTGAGCAGATTGTGGAACTCGCCACCGCCGACCGTCATGGCGTACGCGGCAGGCCGTATCGTTTTCAGGCCGACCGCGGCCGATTCGCTGACGTTCACCACGATGGCATCGACGCTCGTGAGCCGGGTGGCAGGCTCGCGCAGCGGACCTGCCGGGAGCATGAGGCCGTTGCCTGCGCCGCGGCGGCCGTCGATCACTACGATTTCGATGTCACGCCCGAGCCGATAGTGCTGCAGCCCATCGTCGCTGACAATGACGTCGCACGCGGGGTCCGCCGCGCACAGCGCCTGCGCGGTTGCCGCGCGATCGGTGCCGACCCACACCGGCCCCTCGCAGCGCCGGGCCAGCAGCACGGCTTCGTCGCCGCAGATCGCCGCATCGCTCGCGGCGGTGACCGCGGTGGGCGTGCGGTGTCGCCCGCGGTAGCCGCGGCTCACCACGCCGGGGTGCATTCCGTGAGAACGCAAGAAGCCGACCAGCCACGCCACAAGCGGCGTTTTACCGGTGCCGCCTGCGGTGATGTTGCCTACGACGATCACCGCAACCGGCAGTCTGACGACCTTCAGCAACCCGCTTCGATACAGTGTATGGCGCAGCGCAACTGCAGCCCGGAAAATCAGGCTTACCGGAATGAGCAGAAACGATACGGGGGTGATCCGATACCAATGTCGCTCGAGCCAGGCCATATGGAGACAGCGAGCCGGTGCGGATGCGCGCAGCGTGGCCGGCGGCGCGCGGCCTAATTCGCCTTCGCCTGCGTCGTGAAGGTGATCTTGCCGTAACCGGCGATGCGCGCCGCTTCCATGATATTGATCACGGACTGATGCGGTGCGTTGGCGTCGGCGCCTATGATGATGACGGGCTCCTTCATGTTCCCGGCGGCGCGCTTCAACTCCTGGCTGAATGCCTCGGATCCGTTGAAGGCGACCGGCGCCTTGTTGATCAGGTACTTGCCCTGCGCATCGACCGCGACGTCGATCTGTTCCGGGCGTTCGGGGGGCTTGCCCGCTTCGGCCGTCGGCAGATTGATCTGAAGCTCCGCATAGCGCGAATAGGTGGTGGTGACCATGAGAAAGATCAGGATCACCAGCAGCACGTCGATCAGGGGAATGAAATTGATCTCCGGCTCTTCCCTGAAACTGCGCGAACGGAAACGCATGGTCCTGATGGGGCGGCGTTACGCCTGCCGGTCCCCGTGCACGATTTCCACCAGCTTGATCGCCTGCAGCTCCATGTCGACCAGCATCGCGTCCACCTTGGCGCGGAAATAGCGATAAAAGATCATGCTCGGCACGGCGACGACGAGGCCGAAAGCGGTGTTGTAGAGCGCGATCGAGATACCGTGTGCCAGCATGAGCGGATTGCCGCCCTGCGGGCCCTGCGAGCCGAATATTTCGATCATGCCGATCACCGTGCCGAAGAGTCCCAGCAGCGGCGCAATCGCCGCAATGGTGCCGAGGCTCGTCAGAAACCGCTCCAGTTCAATCGCGACCAGTCGGCCGGCCTCTTCGATGGATTCCCTCATGATGGCGGGCGTCGTCTTCACGTTCCTCAGCCCGGCGGCAAAAATGACGCCAAGCGGCGAATTTTCGTAAAGCCGCGTAAGGAGCTGCGCATTGATCCCGTTCTGTCGATATTCCTGGACCACCTGGGGGAGCAGATGCTTGGGCATGACGAGGCTCTGTCGCAGAGACCACCAGCGCTCGCCGATGATGGCGAGTGCCACGACCGAGCAAAGCAGCAGCGGCCAGATCGGCCAGCCTGCGGCTTCGATGATTGCAAACAATATCGGCTCCCCAAAAAACTGGCCGTAACTTTATCCGGGCACTACGCTTTCAGCAAGCCGGTTCTGATATATCGCTTTACGATTTGCGTTTAAGCTGATCAGGAAAAATGGTTTTTACCTTTGTCCACATGCTCTGGGGATAACTGTGTGGATAGTATGTAAATACTGTCTCTAAGTGAGGCCCGGGTAAGGGGTTTTGTTATGGCGCACAAAATTTATACTGGACGTTTCTTCATTTCGCCCAATGGGTTACGCGATCTTCCCCCTTGGTTGCGGAGCACCATGGGGGCCTCGCCCGGGCGAACCCCGCGCTGTGGATGACTGAGCGTATGCGACGCGGCTTGTCAAGCCTTCAGCCGCTGTTTCTCAACCCGGAAGCAATGCCGTTTATGGTCAGCAGGATAGCGCGCTCGACCACATCGTCCCGTTCGCCGGAACGAAGCCGATGCAGCAGGTTGACCTGCAGGTGATTAAGCGGGTCGATGTATGGCGAGCGGTTCCGCAGGCTGCGCGCGAGGGCGGGGTTGGCGTGCAGAAATTCCTGCTGGCCGGTGATTTCAAAGAGGCAGCGCACGGTGCGCCGCCACTCGTCGTGAATGCGGTCAAAGATGCTGTTGCGCACCACGGCATTGCGCACCAGGTCTGCGTAACGGGAACCGATTCCGAGATCGCACTTCGCCAGCACCATGTCCATATTGGAAAGCAGCGTGTTGAAAAAGGGCCAGTCGCGATGCATGGCGCGCAGCACGCCGAGCGCGCCGTCGCCCTTCTGGTCGATGAAGCGCTGTGCCGCGGTGCCAAACCCATACCAGCCGGGAAGCATGATGCGGGAGAGCGACCAGCTGAAGACCCACGGTATGGCGCGCAAGTCCGCAATCTCCCACGATGCTTTACGCGATGGTGGCCGGCTGCCGATGCGCAGCTCGGCGATTTCGGCTATCGGCGTCGCTTCCCGAAAAAACTCGGTGAAGCCAGGCGTCTCGTAGACCAGACTGCGATAGGCCTGGAGCGCGTGCTCGCTCAGCTCGTCCATGGTTTCGCGCCAGAGCGGGTCCTCGACGGCCCGGTCCGGAGCGAGAATGGTTGCCTCCAGCGTTGCCGCAACCAGCGTCTCCAGGTTCCGGCGCCCGATTTCCGCATCCGAGTACTTGCTCGCGATGACTTCGCCTTGCTCGGTGATGCGGATGTGGCCGTTCACGCTGCCCGGTGGCTGCGCGAGAATGGCCTGGTAGCTCGGGCCCCCGCCGCGCCCGACCGTTCCGCCGCGCCCGTGAAACAGCCGCAGCGCAAGGCCGTGCCCGCGGAATACCTCGACCAACTCGACCGCAGCCTGGTACAGCTCCCAGTTCGAGGTGAGAAATCCGCCGTCCTTGTTGCTGTCGGAGTAGCCGAGCATGACTTCCTGCGCGTTGGCCCGGCTGGCGAGAAGCTTGCGGTAGTACGGTAATTCCAGGAGCGCGTTCATGACGCCGGCACAGCGGCGCAGGTCGGCGATCATCTCGAACAGCGGCACGATATTGATCGCCAAGACGGGCTCCGGTCCGGCGGCGAGCAGGCCGCACTCCTTGAGCAGCAAGGCCACTTCCAGCATGTCGCTGATGCCCTCGGTCTTCGAGATGATGTAGTTGGGCATGGCGTGTGCGCCATAGCGTGCGTGAATCTGCGCCGCCGCTTCGAAGACAGCGAGCTCGCCGCGGGTTTCGGCGCTGTATTCCACGTAACGCGACACCAGAGGGCGCATGGTTGCCAGCTCACGCAGCAGGATGTCCACACGCTGCGCTTCAGACAGCTCCGGATAACGGGGGTGCACGCCGGCGTGGCTGAACAACTCCGCAACGACCCGCTCGTGCGCCCCGCTATGCTGTCTCATGTCCACTGCGCAGAGGTGGAAACCGAAGGCCTGCGCGGCGTGCCGCAGGTGCCGCAGCCGTCCGCGCGCGATGCGCGTTCCACGGTTGCATTCCAGCGACTCGGCGATTACGGCGAGGTCATGCATGAACTCATCGCAATCGCGATAGTCAGGGGGCGCGGCCCGCATCCCTTCGGCTTTGCGGTGGCCGAGGCGACCAGCCGTCGCTTCGAGTCGCGCGTGTATGCCGATCAGGGCGCGGCGGTAGAGTTCATCACGCCGGTGATCGGACTGATCGGGGGAGGCATCCGCGAGCTGGCGCAGTGCGGGCGTCGTATCCACCAGCCGCTCGGCCATGCTCAGTTCCGCGCCCAGCCTGTTCACCTCGCGCAGGTAACGCTCGAGAATGACGGCGGACTGGCTTTGCACGGCGTGCAGCATCACTTCATGAGTCACATAGGGATTGCCGTCGCGATCGCCGCCGATCCAGTTTCCGATTTTCAGCACGCCCGGCAGGCGAAAGTCCGGTTCGCCCACGGTTTGAGCGACCAGATCTTCCAGATCCGCATGCAGGCGCGGCACGGCGTCCAGGAAGGTGCGGCGGAAATAAGCGAGTCCGTTCTCGATCTCGTCGTGCACCGTCAAGTGCATCGTTCTCAGGATCCGTGTCTGCCAAAGCACGAGGATCACGCGCCGCAAAGCCTCGTCGCTGTCCCTCGATTCGGATGGTGTCAGGGTGGAACGATCGCGCTCGCCGAGCAGCCGTGCGATCTCGAGCTGGCAGTCGAGGATGCTCTTGCGCTGGACCTCGGTGGGATGCGCGGTCAGCACCGGCGCCACGAGGGCATCGCGCAGGAAAGGCAGCAAGCGGGATTGAACACCGGCGACCCGTACGCGTTCAAGCGCGAAGGCAACCGTGCCCTCCTGAGGAGGGGACCCTGCGATCTGGTGGGCATGGCGCCGCCGGTTGTGATGCAGGTCTTCGGCGATATTGGCGAGCTGCGAGAAAAAGCTGAATGCGCGAACCACGGATATCGCCGTTTCGTGATCAAGCGCGTTGAGGATCGCTTCCAGCGCTTCCTTGGCCGCATCGTCGCGATCGCGCCGATAGCGCACGGCCGTGCGCCGGATATCCTCGATCAGAGCAAAGCGCTCGACGCCTTCCTGCTCCTGCAGCGTATCGCCGAGCAGCCGGCCGAGCAGCCGTATGTCTTCCCGCAGCGGTGCGTCCTTGTCAGCGATTTCAGTTGGCGCGGGTGTCCGGGCGTCCATGATGGGGAGATCGTTGCAGCATTGTGCACAGATTCCTCCACGGCGCGCCGGCGGTCAAGCGGTTGCCACGGCCAGCCAGGGCCAGCATTGACATTGCAGTGGGGATTTGACAGATTCCGTAAAGAGACGAGGCGCGCGAGTTCTCATGCTACAACTTTCCGTTCCGCCGGCACCGACCGTGGTTTCCGTGAGCGAACTCAACCGGATCGCGCGCGAACTGCTGGAAGGCAAACTGAGCCTGATGTGGGTGCGTGGTGAGCTGTCAAACCTCAAGCGCTACGATTCCGGACACTGCTATTTCACGCTGAAGGACGCCGAGGCTCAGGTCGATTGCGTGATATTCCGGCACAAGCTGCAGCTTCTAGACTGGCGCCCGGAAAATGGAACGCAGGTCGAAGTGCGCGCCTGTCCGACGCTCTATGAGGCGCGCGGCAAGTTCCAGCTCAACGTCGAAACGATGCGCCGCTCGGGACTCGGCGCGCTGTATGAAGCGTACGAGAGGCTGAAGAACCGGCTCGATAAGGAAGGTCTCTTCGACCCGCAGCGCAAACGCCCCGTGCCGGCCTTTCCGCGCACGCTCGGCATCGTGACATCGTTGCAGGCGGCGGCGCTGCGCGACGTCCTCACCACGCTGAAGCGGCGCATGCCGCCGCTGGCCATCGTCGTGTATCCGGCGCCGGTCCAGGGCGAGGGGGCGGCGCAGAAAATCGCCGCTGCGATCGGGGCGGCTGCGGCGCGTGCGGAGTGCGATGTACTCATCGTCTGCCGCGGCGGGGGCAGCATCGAAGATCTCTGGGCGTTCAACGAGGAAGTCGTAGCGCGTGCGATCCATGCCTGTCCGATACCGGTGGTCACCGGGATCGGTCACGAGACCGACTTCACCATCGCCGATTTCGTGGCCGATGTGCGCGGCCCGACGCCCACCGCTGCCGCCGAGATCGCCACGCCGGACTGCGCAGAACTCGCCCGCAAGCTGATTCATTGGCAACGCCGCCTGTCCCGCGGGGCGGTTCGTGCACTGGAGCAGCGCATGCAGCGTCTGGACTACCTTTCGAAGCGCTTGGTGCATCCCGGGGAGCGCATCCGCGAGCGCATGGCGTTGCTGCGGCACCTACTGGCGCGCATGCGCGCCTCGTGGTCGCATGGACTGCAGGACCATACCTGGCGTGTCCGTGAACTGGGCGCGCAGGTGAAGGTCTCGCGCGCCGATCCGCAACGGCTGCTGCGCGAGCACGCGGATCGGGCACGCCGCCTCCACCAGGCGGTGATGCGGCAACTGGAGGCGGCAGCCGGCGTGCTCAGCCGCACCGAATCGCACCTCAAGCACCTGAACCCGCAGCAGGTGCTAGAGCGCGGCTACAGCATCACCGCGACCGCAGCGGGGCGCATCGTCCGCGACAGCGCGGAGCTCGCACGCGACGATGACGTCAGAATCACGTTTGCCCGGGGGTGGGCGAGCGCACTGGTGAAGCGCAAAGCCGGGGACAGCCAATGAACGAGGACACACGCACACAACACGGGACGGAGGCCGAAGCCGAGCGCCGCGAACCCACGTTCAGCGGAGTGCGCGATATCCCGGCACAGAAAGAACCCGATCCGCTGCAGCCCGCATCGGCTCGCATCGAAGCGGACCGGCGCCTGTTGCGCGGCTACGAGCTGGAACTCGCGCGCGGCGAAAGCATGGTGGACAACGTTGAGGTGGTCGACACGGGGCGGCTGAATCAGTTGATCTTGACCGACCGGCGCCTGATCATCCGCGGGCGAGATCACCAGACGGTATATCCACTGCGCGCGATCATGCGGCTCGCCGTCGTGAAATACATCCGGTGGTGGATGGTCGTCCTGGGTTTCGCGCTGGCCGGCGTCGGTGCAGCGGCCGCCTTCTTGCCCCGGCATCTGATCCCTGCCGGCAACATCGACTTCCTCTACGTCTGCGGCGGCATTGTCCTCCTGGGCCTGCTGCTGACCGCCGTCGCCCTGGTGCGCCCGGTGGTCTACGTGGAGATCAAGAGCCTGGGAGGCGACATGAAACTTCACCTGCCGCGCAATCACGAGGCGCTATCCGGTTTCCTGGGCTCGCTTTCCCAGCGCATCCGCTGACGCCTGCGCCCGCTAGGCGGTGACGGATGCCGCGTCAAGTTCGCGTTTCAGGAAATCGTGTACCTGGTCGGCCAGGCCTTCCGCCAGGCAATCGAACGTGTTGACCCGCTTCATCGAGCGCAGCCAGGTCAGCTGCCGCTTGGCGAGCTGGCGCGTTGCCGCGACCCCTTTTTCGCGCAGCGTAGCCAATCCGAACGCCCCGTCGAGATACTGCCACACCTGGCGGTAGCCGACGCAGCGCATCGAGGGCATTTCGGGTTGCAGGGGGTAGTGAGACCGCAAGCGGCGAACTTCGCCGATGAGGCCAAGTTCCAGCATGTCTTCGAAGCGGCGGGCGATCCGGTCGTGCAGTTTTGCGCGGTCGCCGGGCACCAGCGCGATCGGTATCGGGGAGTAGGGGAAATAGACGTACTTGGGCTTGCTGATCAACGCGGAGAGCGGCTTGCTGGTGAGGTAATAGACCTCGAGCGCGCGCTGGATGCGCTGCGAGTCGTTTGGCTCGAGTCGCGCCGCCGTGTCGGGATCCACGCGGGCGAGTTCCCTGTGCAGCGCTGGCCATCCCGATTCGGACGCCATGGTGTCGATCACCAGCCGGATCGCCGGATCGGCCTCCGGCAGTTCATTCAGGCCTTCGGTGAGCGCCTGGTAGTACAGCATCGTCCCGCCGCTCAACAGCGGGATCCTGCCCCGCTCGGTGATTTCCCGCATCGCGATGAGGGCATCGTCGCGAAAACGCGCTGCCGAATAGCTTTCGTGCGGCTCCACGAGATCGATCAAATGATGCGGCACACGCGCCAGCACCGCGGCTTCCGGCTTCGCCGTGCCGATATTCATGTTCCGGTAGACCTGCGCCGAATCGACGCTGACGATCTCGCAGCCCAGCTTCTCCGCCAGGGCAACCGCAACCGCGGTTTTGCCGCTGGCGGTAGGGCCCATCAACAGGATGGCGGGTGGAAATTTTTTTTCCATCGGGCTTTAGCGCCCGCGCATGAAAAGCCGGTCGAGTTCGGCCATGGAGATATGGCGCCACGTCGGACGACCGTGATTGCACAGCCCCGAGCGGTCGGTTTCCTCCATCTCGCGCAGCAGCGCGTTCATCTCCGGCACGGTGAGCCGTCGGTTGGCGCGCACCGCGGCGTGACAGGCCATGGTCCCCAGCAACTCGTTACGGCGTTCGGTAAGAACGCGACTCGCACCCACCTCGCGCACTTCGCGCAATACGTCGCGCGCCAGCGCCCGCGCATCGGCGTCCTGCAACATGACCGGAACGCCGCGCGCGGCGAGCGTGGCCGGGCCGACGACGCCCACGTCGAAGCCGATGGTGTGGAGCACCTCCCGGTATTCCTCCGCGGTCGCCACGTCCAGCGCATCCGCCTCGAACGTCACCGGCACGAGCAGCGGCTGCATGGGAATGCGTGCCGTGTCGAGCGCCCCCTTGAGCTTCTCGTACATGATGCGCTCGTGAGCCGCGTGCATGTCCACGATCACCAGGCCGTCTTCGTTCTGGGCGAGAATGTAGACGCCCGCGAGCTGCGCCAACGCAAAACCGAGCGGTGGCGCTGTGGTCGCCTCGGTCCCCGATCCGGCAAGGGCCAGCGGTGCCGCCTGGCCCCCGAAAAGCGTCTCGTAAAAGGAAGTCGGTTGCGTGACCGCGAGCCCCATCGCCGCCTGCCTCGAATAGACCGGCGAGACAGGGGGTGGCGCCTCCGTCGGAACGCCGCTCGCCACCGCGCTGCCGGCTGTTCTCGCCAATGCCTTGTGCAGGGCATGGAACACGAACTGATGGAGTCCGCGTGCATCGCGAAAGCGCACTTCCGTCTTGGTCGGATGCACGTTTACGTCGACGCGCTCCGGATCCATTTCGAGAAACAGCACGAACGCGGGATGCCGGTCGTGATGCAGCACATCCTGGTACGCCTGGCGCACGGCATGGGCCAGCAGCCGGTCGCGCACGAAGCGGCCGTTGACGAACAGGTACTGGACCTCGCGGCTGGCCCGGGCGTTTTCGGGGAGGCCGATGCGTCCGCGCAGCGCAATCCCGCTCGCGACCTCCTCCAGTGGGAGCGAACTGCCCATGAAATCCTCCCCCAGCAGCGCGTCGAGGCGTTCGATGGGGGACTGGGATTTGAGGTGCCACTGGGCGCGACCGTTGTGGTGCAAGCTGAACCCTATCTCGCTGCTGCACAGTGCGATGCGTCTGAAGGCCTCTACGCAATGGGCATACT
>JBQTJV010000147.1:0-4379 GCA_052386775.1 Betaproteobacteria bacterium | reverse complement strand
CAATGGAAAGGCTGATGACATATGGACTCTTACGTGGCATTTGTGCGCCTCCTCCCAGCGGCGAGCCAAGTGCCTGACAAGCGCCATATTATACGTCATCGTATTTATGGAATCGAGTACTTAGGCTTGCCTTCTGGGCGGAGCAAACGAAACGCAGTAGAGGTGCGCCGCCGGGCGGCCGAGCGCTGATTCCGAATTATGGAATCAGCCGCGCACGTGCACGCCTAATTACCGCCGCGGCGCCTTGCGTTAGAATGGCCGCGGTCACACCCTCCCGGCAAGACGGCCGAAAGGAAATTCCCATGTCCACCGTACTGGAAAAAGCGCCTGCCGCAGCAACCCGGCAGAAACGATCGTTCGTGCTCAAGGGCGTGATGCAGGCGCCCGTGACGCCGCTGCACGAGGACTTCAGCGTCGATTACGATGGCCTCGAAAAAATGGTGGACTTCCACGTGCGCAACGGCGCGCCCGCCATCGCGTGGCCGCATCACAAGGCCGAATCGCCGAACTTGACCATCGCCGAGCGCAAGAAAGGCGCAGAAGTACTGATCAAGACGGTCGCAAAGCGCGTGCCCGTGTCGATCTTTGCGGCGGCTCTGTCGGAAGAGGATGCGCTCGACATAGCGCGTCATGCGCAAAAGGCCGGCGCCGACATGATCCTCACCATCTCGCCATACTGCAGGCGGCCGACGCAGGAGGAGATCTATCGCTCGATCGTGCGTATCGGCACGCACACCGACCTTCCGGTTCTCACCTACAACTCGCCGTGGCGCAACGGTGAAGGCGTCGAATTCACGAGCGAGCTGACCGCGCGCCTGATCGAACGGCTGCCGAACTACATCGGCATGAAGGATGCGAGCTTCCACTCCGAAAAATTCATGGAGATTTCGCGCGTGGCGCTCAACATGCGGCCGGATTTCGCGATCATCATGGGACTGGAGCACCTGCTCGCTTCCTATCCGCTTGGTGCGTGCGGTTCGTTCTCCTCCTGCGGCGCCATCGCGCCCAACCTCTGCAACCGGTTCTTCGCCGCCCTGGTCGCAAACGACTGGGAAACGGCCAGAACGTGCCAGTACAAGATCACCAGGCTGTATCGGCTGTTCAAGGACCAGTACCCGTCCTCGCTCAAGGGCGCGATGATCTCCATGGGCCGTGCAGTGGGTCCGACCCGGCCGCCGCTGCCCACCGCATCGAAAGAGCGGGTCGCATTCCTCTGCAAACAACTCGAGGAACTCGACGTCATCAACACCGAGCCCCACGGCTGGTAGACCGAGCGCGGAGCCTTCGATGAAAACCTTCAAGCCCGGGCTGGTCCACACGCCGGTCACACCGTTCAACAGCGATCAGAGCGTCAACTACGATCTCTACGCCAAGGTCCTCGATTTTCATCTTCGTAACGGCGCCGACGCGCTGGCGCTGCCCATGCCGTCCGGGGAGGACGTCAGCCTCACCGATGGCGAACAGCGCAAGCTGCTGGAGTTTGCGCTGAAACAGGTCAATGGCCGCGTGCCGGTAATCGCCCACGTAAGCGATCCGGGCACTGCCATCGCAGTGGCGCGCGCGCAGCACGCCGAGAAACTGGGTGCCGCCGCGGTCGCCTCACATCCACCCTATTTCTGGCATCCCAAGCCGGCGATGGTTGTGGAACACCTGGTGCAGATCGGCCAGGCGACGCCGCTTCCGTTCTTCATCTGCACGCCCGTCGTCGAGGACGCGGGCACCCATCTCAACGCCGAAATCGTGATGGATGTCCTGAAGCGACTCGACAATGTCGCGGGCCTGGTCGATGCCAGCATGCGGTTTGTCTTCATGGTCGAGGTCATATCGCTGGGGCGCGAAATCCGTCCGGATTTACAGCTCCTCGCCGGTACGGATTTCATGGTTCCAAACGGTGTGGTCGGCGGCATGGGCGCTTTCTCGCCGCTGGCTGGCATCGCACCGAAACTGGCGCGCGAACTCTACGAGCGCTGTGTCAGGCAGGAATTCACCCAGGCGCGCAAGCTGCAGGAGCAGATGGCGGAGCTGCACCACGTGGTCAAGCGCGCGGGCCGCTCGGGACTTAAAGGCGCGCTGCGGGCCATGGGCCGCGATTGCGGCGAGCCGCGACTGCCGGCAATCGGTCTGCCCGAAGCGGAGATGACCGGTTACCTCAACCGCGTACAGGCCTTGTCCTGCCTCAGCGCGGAGCCGCGGGGCTGGTAGGCGCTCAAAGCAAGGCCCGGAACCCTTCGAGGAGGACCGATGGAGCAGCGTAACCCCGCGATGCGCTGGGCGCGGAGGTTCTTTTTTTCGCTCGCGTGCGCGCTGATCGCGGGCAGCGCGGCGGCGCAAGGCGCGTGGCAGCCGGACAAGCCGGTGGAAATCGTGGTGCCGACCGGCGCTGGCGGCAACAACGACAGGATGGCGCGCCTGATCCAGCGCATCCTCCAGGACCAGAAGCTGGTCACGACCCCGCTCCTCGTCATGAATCGTCCGGGCGGCAATCAATACCTCGGTTTCGTCTATCTCAATCAGCGCGCCGGCGATGCCCACTACTTCATCTACTCGACGCCCACCGTTTTCAGCAATGAACTGAACGGCGTGACCGCACAACGCTATACCGACTGGACCGCGCTGGCGCTGCTCGTGGTGGAAAATACCGTGCTGACCGTCAATGCCGCCTCCCCGCTCAAGACGGTGCGCGATCTCATGCAGCGGGTGCGGGCGGATCCCGAATCGCTTTCGTTTGCCATGCCGGCGCGCGGCGGCGTGCCCCATCTCACGCTCGCCAGCGCGGTGCGGGCGTCAGGAGCGGACCCGCGCAAGCTCAAGATCGTCGTGTTCAAGACCAACGGCGAATCGGTCACGGCGCTTGCCGGGGGCCACGTCGACGTGATGGTGTCTTCGGTAAGCTCGGTGCTCGGTGCGGTCAGGGCCGGCAATGCCCGCATGCTGGCGCTCGCGGCACCGCAGCGCATGCGCGGCACGGCCGCCGGCGTGCCCACCTTCAAGGAAGAAGGCATCGACAGCGTGACGGTCACGGCATGGCGCGGCCTCTTCGGCCCCAAGGGGCTTACCGCCGCGCAAACGGCGTTCTGGGACGACGCATTCGGAAAGCTCGTCGAAACCGCCGAATGGAAAAAACAACTGGACGACAACGATCTCGCGTCCCAGTACCTGACGAGCCGCGACTTTGCCCGCTATCTCGAACGCGAGTACGCGGCGACACGCACGGTGATGACCGATCTGGGCATTCTCAAGTAGGAAACAACCATGAAATTTACGCTACACGGCACGGCCCTGAGCACGCTGCTGCTGGTGTTGAGTCTGCTGATTGCCTTTGATGCCGCCGCGCAGACCGCCTGGCGCCCGGAAAAGCAGGTCGAGCTGATCCTGCCCACCGCCGCGGGCGGCGCGAACGACAACGTCGCCCGCCTCATCCAGAAAATCTTGCAGGACTACAAGATCACGACCACCCCGGTACTGGTGATGAACAAGGCCGGCGGCAACCAGACGCTCGCGGCCGTCTATCTGCGCCAGCATCCGAAAGATCCTCACTATCTGCTGTACTCCACCTCGAGCGTGTTCACGACCCAGATCACCGGCCTGACACCCCAGCACTACACCGACCTCACGCCGATCGCCCTGCTCATGATCGAGCACAGCGTTTTCTCGGTCCATCCCGATTCGCCGATCCGCAACGTTCCCGATCTCCTTGCCAAGCTCAAAGCCGATCCGCAATCGATCTCGTTTGGCGTGGTGAGCCGCGGCGGCTCGAATCATATCGCGCTCTCGCAGGCGGTAAAGAGCGCCGGTATCGATCCGAAACAGCTCAAGATCGTGGTGTTCAAAACCAACGTCGAATCGTATCTCGGACTCGGAGGCGGACACATCCAGGCCGTCGCGTCCTCGGCAACCGCCGCGGCACCGTTCGTGCAGAGCGGCACCGCGCGCATACTGGGCATCAGCGCGTCCGAACGCCAGCCGGGCGCGCTGGCACAGGTTCCGACCCTGCGCGAGCAGGGCGTCGAATCAGCGGGCGTAACCAACTGGCGCGGCGTATTCGGCGCACCGGGCATCACCCCGGCACAGGCGGCGTACTGGGAAAACGCCTTCGCACGCCTGGTCAAGACTCCCGAGTGGCGCGAGCCGCTCGACAAGCGCGATCTCGGTCACCACTTCCTCGCCGGGCGCGAGTTCGCGAAATTCCTCGAGACTGAGTATGCGGTATCCAAATCCGTCCTCACGGGACTCGGCTACGCGAAGCCGTCGCCATGACGCTGATGCTAGACGCCGCCCGCCTCGAAGGCGCGATCGGCATGCGGGAAGCCATCGACTTGCTGGAGAACACGCTGCGGCACCAGGCTCGGGGCAGCACCTCGGTGTCGCCCAAATTCACC
>JBQTJV010000146.1:0-4342 GCA_052386775.1 Betaproteobacteria bacterium | reverse complement strand
TCCCGATCGTCTGGGAAGGGCGGCGCGCGATGGGGGGACACACGAGCGTCGAGTTTCTCGATCCGGATGGCTATCACGTCGAGCTCTACTACGACATGGACCAGATCCCGCCGGGCGGCCGATCGCGGCCCCGCGACCCGAACGCCCGGCACGATACCCTGGAGAAGTCGCGGGACAATCCCAAGCCGCCGACCTGGTAGAGCTGGCCCCGGTGGAATCCACCGCAATGCGACAAAGATGCGCGTCGTCTGACCCGAGCGCGCCGCGCGACGCCACAGTGTGGGTAGGGTCAATCCGGGATTGCCGTATGCGTCCAGCATGCGTCGATGAATCGCGGACGAATTGCAGCATGCCGGTATCAAGCCGGAATAGAGAGTCTGCGCTTGATGCCGTCCGGTGCGCGATAAGAAACGAAGAGCTCCTCGGACACACCGATATTCATTCATCATAGCGGCCCGTTTAAACGCAGGCATGTCGTAGAAAGTGGGTTTTTGTGTAGTTGTCCAGCGACGCCGATTGCCTCAATGCTTGTCGAGCGTTACCATGAAAATCTTCGGTAAGGATATGAAGTAGGCTACTCAAGAACTTCCAAGTAAGCAGGCCGGTGTCAACCGGGAGGAGGCTCCATGGTCGCTAGCTACAGCAGCCCGCTGGTGGTGCTTTCAATCGTTATTGCGATCCTGGCCTCTTATACGGCCCTCGATTTAGCCTCTCGCATCGCCCAGTCCCAAGGCCGCGCCACCTATTATTGGCTCATCGGCGGCGCGCTTTCCATGGGCATTGGCATCTGGTCGATGCATTTCATCGGGATGCTGGCGTTCAGTCTCCCGGTGCCCGTCGCCTATGACGTTCCCATCACGCTCGGTTCGGTGGTGCCTGCCGTCGCCGCTTCCGGCCTCGCGTTACACATGTTTCGCCGCCACCGGCTGGACATCAAGGTGCTCGTTGCCAGCGCCGTGCTCATGGGTCTCGGCATTACGGCAATGCACTATACCGGTATGGCGGCCATGCGGATGCAACCTCCCATCCAGTATGATTCCCAACTCTTTTCTCTGTCCGTCCTCATTGCGATCACCGCCTCGGGCGTGGCGTTGTGGATCGCCCGCTGGTTCGCCGCGGCTGGACTGAAGACACGCGAAATCCTCGGGAAGCTGGGAAGCGCGGTCGTAATGGGGTTTGCGATCGTCGGCATGCACTACACGGGTATGGCCGCGGCATACTTCGAACCCGGCAGCGTATGCCTTGCCACGCCTTATGGGATCGCCCCGGGCAGGCTCGGCATTATGGTGGGCGCCGGCACGGCCGTTATCCTCATCGGTACCCTGATGCTGTCGATATTCGACGCGCGGCTGGTGGAGCAGGCGCGTGGAATGCTGGCCAAATTGACCCGGAGCAACGAGGAGCTTCGACGGGCGCAAGCCTTCCTCAATTCGGTCGTGGACAACATTCCCAATATGCTTTTCGTCAAGGACGCGAAGGATCTCAGGTTTGTTCGCTTCAACAAGGCAGGCGAGCAGATCATCGGGTTTTCCGAGCAGGAGCTGCTTGGCAAGAACGACTACGACTTCTTCCCGAAGGAGCAGGCCGATTTCTTCGTCGCGAAGGACCGTGAAACGCTGGGGAGGCGATCGCACGTTCTGATCGAAGAGGAAACGATCACCGCGCGAGACGGAACCCGCAGGATTTTATTCACCAAGAAACTTCCCATTTTAGGAACGGACGGCGAACCACAGTATCTTCTCGGCATCGCTGATGACATCACCGAGCGGCGGCGTCAGGAAGAGCAACTCCAGATCATTGCCAATGCGCTCGAGAATACTGCCGAAAGCGTGGTCATCTACGATCGCCACAAGCAGGTCATATCCGTTAACAAGGGTTTCACCCGTATTACCGGTCATGAGGCCGAGGAGGCCGTTGGAAAATACGCCGAAGATTTCCGGTCCGATGAGCACGATGCGGGCTTCTACGCTGATCTTTGGCAGGCAGTGAACACGACGGGTCGCTGGCAGGGCGAGATCTGGCGGCGCCGCAAGAACGGCGAAGTATATCCGACGCTCACCAGCGTGACAGCTGTGAGGGACAAGACCGGTGAAATCACCAACTATGTTACCGTCGCCACCGACATTTCCCAGTCCAAGCAATACGAGGCGAATCTCCAGTATCTCGCGCATCACGACGTGCTGACCGGCCTGCCGAACCGATCTCTTTTCCGAGACCGGGTGCAGGAGGCGACGCTGCGGGCGCGCCGCCATCAGCGCGGCATTGCACTCCTTTTCATCGACCTCGACCGATTCAAGCCGGTCAACGATTCGCTGGGTCACGCCGCGGGTGACAAGCTGCTTCAGATGGTCGCGCAACGTCTGCAGGGCTGTGTGAGGGAATCGGACACCGTTGCCCGCCTGGCCGGTGACGAATTTACCGTGCTGGTAGATGAGGTTGAGGAAGCCAAACACGTCGCGACAGTAGCGGAGAAAGTGCTCGTCGAATTGGCCGCGCCGCTGGAAATCGGCGGTCACCGGCTCGCAGTCTCGGCCAGTATCGGCATCAGTTGTTTCCCGCAGGATGGCGACGACGCGGATACGCTGCTCAAGAACGCCGATGTGGCGATGTATCAGGCCAAGACGTGGGGTCGAAACAGCTACCAGTTCTTCTCCGAGGACATGAACAGACGGGCTTTGGAAGCACTGGTCATGACCAACGAATTGCGCGGCGCCCTGGAGCGGCAGGAGTTCGTGCTGCATTACCAGCCGCGCATTGCCTCCAATACGGGGGATATTACTGGTGTGGAGGCGCTTATCAGATGGCAGCACCCGCGTCGCGGGCTGGTTCCGCCGGCTGAATTCATCTCCGTTCTCGAGGATACCGGCCTCATTATCCCCGTCGGAGAGTGGGTCATCCGCGAGGCCTGCCGGCAGGCATTGCTGTGGATAAGCGATGGAGGCAAGCCGCTCCGGGTGGCCGTCAATCTTTCGCCGCAACAGTTCCATCAGCAACGGTTGCCGGCCCGAATCCGAGCCATACTCGAGGAGGTCGGCGCGGAGGGCAGCCTGCTCGAGTTGGAGATCACTGAAGGGACTGTCATGCAGGACCCGGCTGCGGCGAGTCAGATGCTGGCGGAACTCAAGACTCTGGGAATCAAGGTTGCGGTCGATGATTTTTGAACCGGTTAAAGCTCGCTAAGTTACCTCAGGCGATTTCCGGTCGATTATCTCAAGATCGACCAGTCGTTTGTCCGCGACATACCGGACAGCGTGGACGGCGTTGCGGTAGTGCAGGCGATTATCGCCCTTGCCAAAAGCCTGCGCCTGCGTGTGATTGCCGAAGGCGTCGAAAGCGAGGAACAGAAACGCATACTGGCGCTGTTCCAGTGCGACGAAATACAGGGATACGTTCTGAGTCGCCCGCTTCCTGCGACGGAACTCACGCAATGGTGTACGCGGCATCGATCAGCCACGGGCGCGCCTCACCGGCGGACTGCGTGATGAGGCGTCACTTCATGCGTTGCCAGCCGAAGCTCTTGCGTTCGCGGCACGGCACGCTGCCCACCAAGCCGTAACCTTTACTCTCGGGGCATTCCATCCGAGCGCCGCCCTGAAGACGCCGGGGGATCGTCTGCCGGTCATGACCCACGACCTTGTTACAGCTTTACATAGGTCACTTGCTCTGTATACGCCCACAGACGGTGCATACGGCGAGGGGTTCTCTTTTTTTGAATCGAGGCATGACCGATCCCAGCCTGGCTGCCTGGGGGATTCCGTAGTACGGCAGGACGTTTTTGCGTCGTGTCAATAGAATAATAGGGCTTGTGGACGTTGCGGCGCGCGTTTTGTGCTAAATTGCAACAGGCAGCGGACGGGGCCATGGGAATGCAGCCAGCTCAAGCTTACTGGTACGAACTGCGTGTCGTCGGCAGTGCGGGCACCAGCACGGAGACGGCGGGGAGCATCGGCATCGCGATCGGGGAGAATGGCCGTCTGTGTTCCATCTCATCAGGCACTGCCAAACGGTTTCCGACCGAACAGGCGGCAGTCGGTTATCTCTCGACGAGTTCCATACCGGGCAATTACCGCTTCGAAGCTGTGCGGTGCGTCAAGCCGGCGCGGGCATCCTGATTTCCGCGGGATGCTCCCCCGGGCCCGATCGGTTCGCTCCTCGGAGCGAGCTTGGGCTAACGCGCCGCTGAAGCGAGGAGCGCTTCCATTTTTTCCGGGGGAAGCGGCCGATGGTAAAAGTACCCCTGCGCCTCATCGCAGCGCAGCAACCGCAGCAGTTTCACCTGTTCTTCGTTCTCCACACCTTCCGCCACCACTTTGAGGATGAGCGCCCGGGCCAGCGAGATCAC
>JBQTJV010000145.1:0-3248 GCA_052386775.1 Betaproteobacteria bacterium | reverse complement strand
GTCACTGTCGCAGTGCCGACAGTGACGCGCATCTCATACTTGCGCGAAGCCATCCAGAGCCTCGCTGCGCAGACATTTCCCGATTTTGAGGTGGTCATCGGCGACAACTCGGCTCGCGCGGAATACGCCGGGCAGGTCGATGCGGTGGTGGCCGGGTTTCCCCGGCTCGACATTCGCGCTTATCACCATGCCAGCGATCTGGGAATGGTCGGAAATGCGCAGTTTCTCGTCGATGTGGCGCGGGGGGAGTACTGGATCTACCTGCCCGACGATGATCGTCATGTCCCCGAGTGCCTCGCGACTCTCGTTGCCGCGCTAGACGGAGAGCCCCGCGCAGGAGTTGCGTTCAGCGACCACGTCATCATCGATGCGCAAGGGCGGGTCGACTCCGCGGCAAGCGAGATGAACAGCCGCCGCTACGGGCGCGAAGGGCTTCGATCCGGCTTCTATCCCAGGGACCAGCTTTTCGAGTTGGCGCTTGCGCAGGTTTTCGAGCTGCAGTCAATGCTCTTCCGAATGCCGGTCATTCGAGCCCTGGGTTTTCGCAAGGAGGCCGGACCCGTTCCGGATTTCGACCTGCAATTGCGTCTCTGGCAGGCACCGATGCAGGGCGCGGTGTATTGCGCGGCACGGTTGAACGAATACCGCATTCACGCGGGGCAGGCCACCGGCGAAAAGAACCCGCGCGCGGCAAACGCGGCGATTATCCAGGCGATCGAGCGTGCGGCGCCGGAAGGAGCGATGAAGCGAAAGTCCTGCCGGGTACGGCTTTCCGGCGCTTACAGCTCCTTGGCGCTGCTCGACGCGCGGGACGGAAACCGCGTGTCGGCTCGAAAGTACGCGAGCCAGGCGCTTACCTTGACTCCGTTTTCGTTCCGATCGCTCGCAATCGCCGGACTGTCTATTCTCCCGCCCGCGTGGGTGCGCGCGGCGAGGTCCACTTTCCGCTGGTTAAGTAGGCTCTGACGATAGAGTCCCAGGAGAACCGGGCGAGATAGCTTGAATCGAGCTCCCGAGAGTCGGGTATTGCAGGGTCGCCTCCTTGCAGCGGCGGAAACGGCTTCAGGAGCGAGGGAAACTCGCTTCGGAGGTCGGCGACGGCGCCCGCCTCGGTCGCGTAAACCGGCATGCCGGATTCGAGCATCTCCTGGACGGATAATCCCCAGCCTTCGACCACGCTAGTGAAGAGCCCGGCATCGTGATCTTGCAGCAGCCTCGCCAGTTCCCTGCGATCGTACTTTGGAACGATGCTCACGCACGCCGCGCCGATCAATTCGGCGCCGATATCCTGCTTCGGTTGGTCACCGCAGCCGGCAATCGTGATCCTGGCCGGCGAGCGCTGCGCAGCGTTCTGCCGGATGAACTCGATCAGCGTGCTGATGCCCTTGTGTTCTGTCCAGCGGCCCAGCCAAAGGTATCGGGTCGCCGCGCTGTCGCGCTGTCGCCGTGCGCGGCGAACCTCAGCCAGCGCAGCGCGCTCACCGTCGTCGATGGCATTGACATAGTAGGTCGTTTTTTTGCGCCACCAGGGAAACCAGCGATGCATCCAGTCACGCTCCAGGCTCCCCACGCAAAATATCCGGTCAGCGATCAGCCAGCCATTCAGGACCAGCACGGCCAAGTAGAGATCGAACGCCGCTTCGACGAACCAGGTAATGGCGAATTTGTGCCTGGCGCGGCGCGCGCGCCAGGAAGTCCACAGGTAAAGCAGATCCGGCCCCACGCTGCGCGCGACCACCGTTGCGTGCCGCGCAAGCCGCCAACTGAGCATTATGGGCGGCGAATCGATCACGTCAAACGGTCCATTCTCCTCGACGTACTGTCGCACTCGCCGACGAACCCAGGACAGTTCGCACCACCACGGAACCTTTTCCTGCCTAGGATACGGAGACCAGGCGAGGGCATCGATCCCTTGTGCCCGCATTGCATCGGCCAGGTTGAGCGCCATTTGCGCGGCACCGAGCGTTGCGGTCAATGGCGAATGCACCACGATCAGCAACCGCAAAACGTCAGCCTCTCATTCCAGAATCGGCATCTCTTGAAAAAAACAGGAGTCGCCCACGCATAGTGGCACGCCAAGGCCAACACTTTGCCCAATACATGAAGTCGTCCCCGTCTACTTCTGAACTGTCTACTTGACGGAGGAGCTTACGCTGGCGCATCAGGATCGGCAATTGCCTCGACCTTCCTCAGCCAGAAAAACAAAGCATCACTGGAGTTCAACATTGTCAAGAACCAACGTAGAATTCTTGGCCATGCTCCGAAATATTCTTCGTCGCGCGTACGCCCCGCTCAGAAGCAGATTTGAATCACTTTCTGCAGAAAATGAACGAAACTCAATATTGCTCGGTCGCCTCCTTGCCAACTTGGTCCGGCGGGGAGATGGTCCTGCAGACCTTGCCTCCGCAGAATTCAGAATTTTTTCGCAATTTGGCGAAGATGGAATCATCCAGTACCTGATTTCCAGAATTCCCCAAGCGAGCCACACTTTTGTCGAAATAGGTGTTGATGATTACCGAGAGGCTAATACCCGGTTTCTGTTGCTCAATGACAAGTGGCGTGGCCTCATCATCGATGGCAACGCGGAGGCCATCGAAAAAGTTAGCAGGTCGTTGAAGAATGGCTCGTGAAACAGCTTTTTCGTGCATTTGTTGAGCGCCAAGAAGTGAGAGCGCTCGCCGTTTCGAGCTTTTTGTGCTCGTTCATGGTTGATATCCGGTCTGGACGCACCTATCCCGTATTGGGCTGCATTCGTGCGATGCGCAGCAGGTTGTAAGCGGCACCAACCATATAGGCAGCGAGCTGGGTCTTTGCGATTCCGACGAAGCGGCTCTTCCTGAATCCGCCCACCGTTTTCATCCAGCCGAAGATCTCCTCGATCCGCTTTCTCTTTCGTTGGCTGATCGCGTAGCCCTCGTGCCGCGTGGTCCGAGCATCCAGCCCCGGAGCGTTGCGGGTCTCGATGCGCGCGATGTGCGGCGCGATCTTGCGTTTCCTGAGCAAAGCGACGAATCCCTTGTTGAAGTAGCCTTTGTCGGCGCCCAGCGTGCTCATGCCCTGGCGGGCGTGGCGGCGTCGATCAAGCATCGGGGTTGCGGCCTTCGGTTCATAGAGCGTCGCATCGGTGATCGCCACATCGACCAGCAATCCGCTGCGGTTCTCCATCAACGCGTGCGCCCCGAAGCTGAGCTTGGCCGGTTGCCCGTTGCCCTTCCTCATGAGCTTGGCCTCAGGATCGGTGCTCGACT
>JBQTJV010000144.1:0-10395 GCA_052386775.1 Betaproteobacteria bacterium | reverse complement strand
GCGGCCCATCACGCCAAACCGGCCGGGATGGGCCGCCGCAGCGGCGAGCGCCAGGTCATTGCGGTCGCCCTCCCACGAGGGCGGCACGATGACCACGCGATCGACGCCGGCGGCGTCCATTTCGCGCAGCAGCTCGTCCTTGCAGATCGGAACGTCGCGATGCGCCTCGAGGCGGGCCGGCCACGGTCGTTCGGGTGTGTTGGCGCCCCAGATATGGACCTGTGCATCGACAATCAGCATGTAAACCCTTCGCTGCCGGACAATGTGCGCAAAGCGGCAATTTTCGCACAGCCGCCGGCGCCGGCGTATCCTGGGGCGTGGGCGTGAGGAAACCGCGTTTCGTTGCAACGCCGTTACAAAGACACAGACTGTTACAGCGGCTGTCGGAACCGCGGCGAAACGGCGCCGGTCCCAGTGCCTGAGCCGTTCAGCGCGGAGGGATCCTGCGGCCGGAGGCTTGAAGTCATCATCAATTTTCGGAGAAGAAACCATGAACAGGCTCGTATTGAACACTCTGGTAGCAACCGGCATTGCGCTTGCTGCGCCGATCGCTTTCGCGCAATCAACCACGGACGGCGCGCCGGCGCGCCATCCTGCCGAACGCCACGCACAGGGGGAACGCGCGTTTCGCCTGCCGAGCGAACGGATCGAGGCCCGGCTCGCGTATCTCAAAACGGCACTGAAGATCACCGACGCGCAGCAAGCGCAATGGGAGTCTTTCGCCAGTACCCTGCGCAAGCAAGCGCAGGAAATGGATCAGCGCATCGCGGCGCGCCGCAGCCAGATGGCGGAAGGCCGGCACGATGCCATGCCGAGCGCAATCGAGCGCCTCGAGCGGCGTCAGGCCCGCCTCGCAGCAGCCTCGGCCCGCGTGAGCGAGACGCTTGCGGCAGCCAAACCGCTCTATGCGGCGTTGAGCCCCGAGCAGCAGAAAATTGCGGATGAGGTTCTGGCGCCGCAGCGTCGGGGGATGCGGCACGGGCATCGCCGCGGACATGCCTGATCTGCAAGGTGTCGCCTCGTCACAGCGGCGGTTGATTCAGGCTGAGCGGCGGGGCGACGCGTTCCAGGGAAGCCCGCTCCGCCCTGACCGCGTAGCGCGCCGCAACCAGCGCGGCAACCAGCATCAGCGCGGCGCCCACGGCGTATCCGCCGAATACCGACGTGCGCGAGCCGGTATCGATGAGCAGGCCGAAGAACCAGGGCGCCACTATTCCGCCCGTGGCCGTGCCCAGTGAAAAGAAAACAGCGATGGCGAGCGCGCGCAGTTCGAGGGGAAACACTTCGCTTACGGTGAGATAGGCCGAGCTCGCGGCCGCGGAAGCAAAAAAGAAAATGACGCTCCACAACGCGGTCTGCCGGTATGCAGAAAGCATTTCGTGCATGAACAGGATCCCGGTAGCCAGCAGCAACAGCCCCGAAACCGCGTAGGTGACGGCGATCATGACGCGCCGCCCCACCGTGTCGAAAAGATGCCCGAGCAGCAGCGGCCCGAGAAAATTCCCGAGCGCAAACGGCAGCAGATAGATGCCGGTGTTCTGCGCCGGAATGTCGTAGAAGCGTGTCAGCACCAGGGCATAGGTGAAGAAGATCGCGTTGTAGAGAAAAGCCTGGGCGGCGATCAGCACGAAAGCGAGAAACGACCGCGCGCGGTAGGTCGAAAGCATCGTCCGTGCAATCATGCCGAAACCGGTGCTTCGGCGCGGGTGGATGACGAGCGACTCGCCGGGGGGCGCAAGCGTGATGCCGTATCGGTGGACGATGCGCGCCTCGATGTCCGCCATTGCCGCCGCAGCGCGGTCGCCGTGCCCGTGCACGCACAGCCAGCGCGGGCTCTCCGGCACATAGCGCCGCGCGGCGAGCACCAGCAGCCCCAGCAGGGCGCCCACGCCGAAGCCTACGCGCCAGCCGACGTCGATCGGAAACACCTCGGGATCGAGCAGCACGAGCGTCGCGCCGGAGCCGAGCGCCGCACCGATCCAGAAGCTGCCGTTGATCGCGAGCGCAACCCTGCCCCGCACGCGCGCCGGCACCAGTTCGTCGATCGCCGAATTGATGGCGGCATATTCGCCCCCTATGCCTATGCCGGTCACCCACCTGCAGGCGGCGAGACTCGCGAAATCCCAGGAGAAGGCGCTGAGAAACGTCCCGGCGAGATAAACGGCGAGCGTCGCGAACAGCAGCCTGGTTCTGCCGTAGCGATCGCTGAGATAGCCGCAGACGAGCGCGCCCAGTACTGCGCCGAAGAGATAAAACGAAGCGAGTGCACCGATTTCGCCGGCGCCGAGATTCAGGGTTGCGGGATCCTGCAGGACGCCGCCGACGGCACCCTTCAGCGTGACCTCCAGGCCGTCGATCGCCCACGCCGCGCCGAGCGCAAACACGATCAGCCAGTGGAATCGGCTCCACGGCAGCCGGTCGAGCCGCGCCGGGATATCGGTACGGAACGGCCTCGGCTGACCGTCAGGCATCGAGCTGCTTGGCGGTCGCGAGAGAAGCCGCAGCCATGGTGCGCAGGTCGCGCTCTATTCTGATTATGACAAACAGAAATATGGCGAGCACGAAAATCGCGGCGGCGCCCGCGGCCACGGCGATGAAGCTGCCGGCGCGGGCCTGGTCATGCGCATAGTCGGCCAGTCTGTCCTGGTAGGCCTTCCGCAACCGCGCGTTTTCCTGAGCCAGTTCTCTGAACGCACGCTGCACGCGCTCCGCATGCCAGTTGAGCATGCGGTGCGGATCGATCCGGCGCTCTTCAGGCAGCAACGCCTGTTCGGGCCCGATCTTCGCGAGCTGGGCAGTCAGCGCTTCGAGCGTCCCGAGGTAGACCTGCAGCTCGGTAGGGTTCCTGAAGTCCAGGCTGTTCGTGAGGTGCCTGACGCTCCACTGCGTCGCCTCGGGCACCGGCACGACCGGCGAAAAAGCGCTCTTCACGTAACTGTCCAGATTGCCGGCAATTCGCTGAATCGCGTCGGTGTATGCGAATTCTCCGCCACTGTGGCTGGCAGGCTCCGTCTGCCAAGGCAGGGAGGCGCGGGCCTCTGCGAGCCTGAACCGGTCGAGCGTCAGAGCCTGGTGCAACGCCTGCCGGCTTTCGTCCGGCTTGACCTCGGCGGGCGGATACGGCGCGCGGGCGAGCAGTCCATTCACTGCCGCTGCGGACGCGAGCACGGCCGCGATCAGGGCCGCCGTGGCGATGCAGAGTACGACGGCCTTCCAGATTCCGAGGTAGAGCTTTTCGATCCTGTCCTCGACTTTCATATTCAGAATGGGCAGTTGGGACAGGGGCGCGGCACGCCGGCGTCAGGGCCGGGTTGCCGCGTCATTGCCGTGCACTCTTTCGCGCAGCGTCTGGCAATGTATGCAGCGCATGGCGAACGGATACGCGTGAAGGCGCTTGAAGCCGATCTCCTCGCCACAATCCAGGCAGACGTTTACCTCACCGCCTTCGAGGCGCGCGCGCGCCGCTTCGATTTCCTTTAGCTCCTGCAGGTAGTGCTCGAGCAGCGTGTGGTCCACCTCCTCCTGCATGGTCGCCGTCGCCTCGTCCCCGGTGTCGTACACGACACCCACGAGATCGATGTATTTCTGGTCGGCCAACTGCGGCATGGATGCGCGGATCTTCTCACGCACCTCCGACTCCAGCCCGTCGAGCGCCTTGGTAAGTGTGGTGTTCTGCGCTTGAGTGAGCGTCACGTTCGCCTCCTTTTGGATCCGGCCGCACGACCGTTAATCGGAGTTAGAACCGATGATTCGTCGATGGTTTCAACCGTGGGCGCCGATCGCCGGGACGGTGGACCGGCCGCGCAAGGGCGAGCAGTCGGTCCAGGTCGCGACATGTCCCCGGTCCTATGCGGTAACGCCGGGATGATCCATTGCGAGCTGAAACGGTCCGCCATGTTGGCCGCGGATGTCGACCAGCCCGTCGGTGAGGACACGCCGCGGCTCCTGATATTCAACCGCAGCTTACGACAAGGTAATGGCGGATTCTGCCTGGTAGTTACGGCTTGCTGCGCCGCTCGATGGTTGCGCTATGATGGTCGAACTGGAACGTGCGCCATTTTCGCTTGTCAACCGCAATGCATGGAGCCGCTTCGCGCGGCGCATCGGTGCCAGGGCGCTTAAGTGTGCACGGCGGTGATTGATCACGTTTTTTTGGCAGGATGTCGCGAACCGCAGGCCGTTTTCATGGATCGCTTGCCGCATGAGAAAGGGTACGCTGTTAAAGGAGCAGAACCGGACTTATAGTTTGACATGCACCGAATAGGGAAAAGCCTGCCAGTCCGCTGGCGAGGCGCGAACGCGCGAAGGAACCATGAGTTTGCCGCTATGTCCATAGTTCTCAGGCCCATTCCATTGTAGCGGGAGGTAAAATGATGCCGGCCGATTCCCATCAGTCTGAACGCCAAAGCGAATTCGTGCGGAATCTCCACGCGTTCGCACAGCAGCACCGCGCCAGCCACTGGTCCGGTACGTTCGCGGAATTCCTGGAGGAGGTCGTGCCCGGCAACACCCGTGGCGTGGCCCGCAACAGCCACCAGTATGTGTGGGACATGATCCGCTGGCAGGGCAGCGAGATCGATCAGCAAGGGCACACCCGGTACAAGCTGTTCGCAGACGAACTTTACGGGATCGACGACTCGCTGGAACGCCTGGCGGATTACTTCAAGGCGGCGAGCGCGGGATCCGAGGTCGGCCGCCGCCTGCTCTTGATGCTGGGGCCGCCCTCGGGCGGCAAGTCGAGCATCGTCATCCTGCTCAAGCGCGGCCTGGAGGAGTACAGCCACACCGACGAAGGCGCCATCTACGCCATCCAGGGCTGCCCGGTGAACGAGTCGCCGCTCCATCTCGTCCCGTACACGCTGCGGCCGCAGTTCCGCGAAATCTACGGTGTGGACATCGTGGGCGATCTTTGCCCGCTGTGCCGTGCCAGGCTTTCCGAATTCCGCAGTGAAGAAGAGGTGCAGGGGCAGGGTGGCAAGCTCGCCGGCGACTTCATGCGGATGCCGGTCCAGCGCATATTCATCTCCGAGGCCGGACGGGTGGGAATCGGGACCTACGCGCCGCACGATCCGACGACGGCCGATATCGCGGACCTGGTCGGTTCCGTCGACCTGTCGAAAGTCGCCGAGTACGGCGACGAGGGCGATCCGCGGGCGTGGTCGTGGTCGGGCGCGATGTACGCATCCAGCCGCGGCGTGCTGGAGATGATCGAAATCCTGAAGGTGAAGCGCGAGTTTCTGTACCTGCTGCTTACGCTGACCCAGGAGAAGAACGTCAAGGTATCGCGTTTCCCCCTGATCTATCTGGACGAGGCCATTCTCGCCCATACC
This sequence comes from Betaproteobacteria bacterium, assembly GCA_052386775.1. Classification (GTDB taxonomy): domain Bacteria; phylum Pseudomonadota; class Gammaproteobacteria; order Burkholderiales; family SG8-41; genus DSOT01. The sequence continues at coordinate 5,065 of JBQTJV010000144.1, read as the reverse complement.
AATCTCGCCGAATTCCGGCGCTTCCTGCAGGAGAGCGAGAACGAGGCCCTGCTCGACCGCATGGTGATCATCCAGGTGCCGTATACGCTCAGTTACAAGGACGAAGCGCGCATCTACAAGAAACTGATATCGTCAGCGGTGGCGTTCAAGGAAGTCCACCTCGATCCGCATGCCCTGCATACCGCGGCGGTATTCGCCATCCTCACGCGCATGCACGAGGGCGAGGAAAAGGAGACGGAATTCTCCAAGAAGGTTCGGGTTCACGCAGGAGAAGATGTGGAAGGCGTGAACCAGGCGGATGCCGAACGCATCCGGGCGCGCATGCCGGATGAAGGTCTGGGCGGGGTAAGCCCGCGATTCGTGATCAACGCGCTGTCGAATGCCATCATCCAGAGCGACGTGAAGAGCCTCACGACGATGGAGATGCTGCTCGCGCTGAAGGATTCCATCGAGTCCGACGCGCGCATCGATCCGAAGAAGAAGCGCAAGTGGGTGGATTACCTGGTCCTCGCGCGCAAGGATTTCTACAACCGCTGGGTCAAGGAAGACGTGCACAAGGCGCTTTTCGTGTCCTTCGAGCAGGAAGCCCAAGACCTGCTGGACAAGTATCTCGACGAGGTCGAGGCGACGCTCGACAATCGCCCGGTGAAGGATCCGATGACCAACGAGGAGCGCAAGCCGGACGAGCGTTTTTTGCGCTCGGTGGAGGAAAAAATCCACATTTCCGACTCCGGAAAGCAGTCGTTCCGGCAGGAAGTGGTGCGCAAGGCGATGGGTGCCTTCAAGCGCGGCGAGAAATTCGCGCTCTCCAGCCACGCCCGGCTGCACGAAGCGATCGAGCAGTATCTGTTCGAGCAGCGGCGCGACGTGCTGCGGCTCGTCAGTTCCACCATGCGCCCGGACGAGGAAGCCAAGCAGAAGATTTCCGTGGTCGAGCAGCGGCTGGTGGACGAATACGGGTACGATTCGCACAGCGCGCGGGAGGCACTGAACTACGTCACGACCCTGCTGGCGCAGGAATGAGGCGCCGTGCACATCACGCGTTTTTCTCCGCGACCGCTGTCGTCGCGGACGCGGTATCGTGCGTTGACGTTTGCTATGAGAACCAGGCTTGCGTCGCAGACGCCACACCTTCAAGGTGAACCTTACGCCGATTGCGCGCGCAGCCGGGTGAGTAGCCATGCCGGCTGACGTACTCAAGCCCGAAGCGGGCTCCCGCTTTTTTGCTGCGGTCTCCTGGTACGACCTGTTTTCCCGCGGCGCTCGGGACTGGCTGCGGCATAACGAGAAAGTGCGGGAGGCGGTCAAGCAGCGGGTGCGGGAATACGTGACCGGGCCGGACGTGTTGAGCCGCGCACAGGGCGGCACGGTGCTGGTGCCGGTACGGCTGCTGGAGCACGCCCGTTTCCGCCTGCGCAGCCCGGACTCCGAATCCGGCGCCGGACAGGGCGCTGGCGAGCCGGGGCAAGTGCTGCGTCCCGCGCAACCGCAGCCCGGCGACGAAGCGGGAGAGCGGCGGGGCGGGACCGGCGAAGGCGAGGTCAAGTTCGTGCTCGAGCTCAAGGTCGACGACTTCATCGACTGGCTATGGGAAGAGATGAAGCTGCCCGAGCTGAAACCCAAACAGAGTCCCGTGGCCGAGGACGACGATCTCGTGCGCGAAGGGTGGGACAAGCGCGGGGCGCGCTCCAGGCTCGATCGCCGGCGCACGGTCAAGGAAGCGGTGAAACGGCGCGCCGTGCAGGAGCGCCCCGTGCCCTTTACCGACGACGATTTGCGATTCCGTCAGCTCGTGCGCCGGCCCAAGCCCGCGACCAACGCCGTGGTGGTCTTCGCCCTCGACGTATCGGGCAGCATGGGCGAAACGGAGCGGCAGCTCGCCAAGACGTTTTTCTTCTTCGCGCTGCAGGGCGTTCGGCGCCAGTATCCCAAGGTGGAAACTGTCTTCATCGCGCACACCGTGAACGCGTGGGAATTCTCGGAGGAGGATTTCTTTCACACCAGCGGCACGGGCGGCACCGCCTGCTCGTCGGCGTTTGGTCTCGCTTACGACGTGCTGCACAGCCGCTACGATTCCGCGCGCTATAACAGCTACGTGTTCTACGCTTCGGACGGCGAGAACGCTTCGGACGATCACGAGGCCGCGAGCGACGCATTGCGCAGGATCGTGCCCGAGCTCAACTATCTCGGCTACGTGGAGCTGCGAACCTCCCATGGCATTTCGCTACAGACCGAGATGAGCAGCATACTGGGCGAGTTGCAGGCCGCTCACCCCGCCATCGGCACGCGCCAGGTCGCCTCTCAGGACGACGTGTGGGCGGCGCTGCGCGAGTTCTTCCAGCAGCAGGCGGAGGCCGCCTGAAGATGACCTCGGGCGTCGGCGAATACGCGCCGCGAATCGAGGCGCTGGCGCACAAGCTGGGGTTGAGCTATCACCCGGTGGATTTCGAGCTGGTGCCGACCACGTTCATGATGGAGGTCGCGGTCTACGGCTTGCCGGTGCGCATGCCACACTGGTCGTTCGGCGTGCGCTACATCCACGAGCTGATCCGCCGCAGCATGGGAAACTCCCGCATCTTCGAGGTCATGTTTCCGGGCAATCCGTGTCACGCTTATCTCGTGAGCACCAACACCGTCGCGGAGAACACGCTGGTCACCGCACACGTGCTCGGCCATGCCGACTTCGCGCGCAACAACCAGCTCTTCGCGCGTTTCGAGCAGATGGCCGGCGTGAATATCGTCGAGCACGCCGCCGCGCAGGCGCATCGCATCGAGGAAGCGGTGACGAAACACGGCCAGCAGCGTGTCGAGGCGGTTCTCGATGCCGCCCTGGCGCTCGAGCCCCATGTCGACGTTAACCATGAGCTGCATCGCGCCGACTACGCGGTGGAGACGAGGCCTCCTGCAGCGCCGGTCGATAAGGATCCGTTCCGCGGGCGTTTTCGCGGCCTCCCGGGAGAAAAGGAAGCCCCCGGGGCATCACTGGAGCACCATCGCGCGCCGGTCCCCGCAGCGCCGGAATACGACCTGCTGTGGTTCATCGCGCGCTACGGGCCTGAGCTCGACGACTGGGAACGCGACGTTTTCCTCGCCGTACGCGAGGAATCGTTCTACTTCTACCCCGTATTCGCCTGCCACATCATGAACGAGGGCTGGGCCAGCTACTGGCACGCCCGCCTGCTGAGGGAAGCGGATTTCCTTCCGGAGACGCTGTATCTCGACGCCGTCAAGGCGCATTCCGACGTGGTGCGCCCGTTCGCCGCCGAGCAGCAGGCGACGCTCATGGTGAATCCGTATCACCTCGGGTTTTCGATGTGGGAGCACCTCGTCGAACAGCGCGGCATCGACCAAGCGCGGCAGATCTGCCGCGAAGAGGATGACTTCGGCTTCATCCGCAATTACCTCGATCGCGATCTGGCGCACAAGCTCGGGCTTTTCGTTTACGAATCGAAGTCCGGCGGCGAAATCAAGATCGCGAGCCGCGACATCGACGCGGTGCGCGAAGCGATACTGGCGCCGAAGTTCAATTATGGGGCCCCACGGATCGCGGTATCCGAGCTGCGCACTGATGGTACGTTGGTTCTGGTTCACGATCACGCGAGCGACGGGCTCGGGCTGGACCTGGGCCGCGCCGCGCGCGTGCTCGATTACGTGCACCAGGTATGGCGGCGCCCGGTCATCCTGCACACCGCCGACGCGCGCGGCGAGCCGCAGGAATTGCACAAGCAGTAGGCTCAGGCTTTGGCGCTGTAGCGGCGCAGCGCCGCTTCATCAAATTCCAGTCCCAGTCCCGGCTTTTGCGGCACGGCGAGTTCGCCGTTCACCGGCACAGGCACTTCCTGGTAGATGCGCGCGGACCACGGCATGTACTCGACCGTGAGGCCGTTGGGCACCGCAGCCACCAGGTGCACGGAAATTTCCGGATAGAGATGGTTTACGACCGGAAGGTTGAACGCCTCCGCCATCCCCGCGATCTTCAGCCATTGCGTGATGCCGCCCGCCCGCAGCACGTCGATCATCACGATGTCGACCGACCGCGCTTCGAGCATGTGCCGGAATGGCACCGCCCCGTAAACGTACTCGCCGGCGGCAATCGGCGTTGCAAGCGCCGCCGTGACAGTGGCGAGCCCGGGATAATCGTCGGCCGCCACCACGTCTTCGAGCCAGAACAGGTTGTACTCCTCGACCCGTCGGCCGATGGAGATCGCCTGCCGCACGTCCCAGCGCTGGTTGATGTCGCACATGAGATCGATGTCGGTACCGATCGCCTCGCGGATGACGCGGATGCGTTCCACCTCGCGCGCCGGCGTGGTGTCGCCCGGAAGGGCAAGCTGGGTCTTCATCTGGCGGAATCCCTTGCCGACGAGCGTCGACGCCGCTTTTGCCACATGATCGAGCGGAAACGTGCGCATCAGCGCGCCGCTCGCGTAGGTCGGAACGCGGTCGCGGAAACCGCCTGCGAGTTTCGACACCGGGACGTTGAGCGCCTTGCCCTTCAAATCCCACAGCGCGATATCCACCGCGGCCAGCGCCAGCGTGAAGATGCCGCCCGGACCGGAGTTGCCTGCCGCTGCGCGCAGTTTGTGCGCGATCGCCTCGGCTCGCAAAGGATCCTCTCCTATGGTGAGCGCGGCCAGCGCATCGACTGCGGACTTGAGCGCCCCGGTAAGCGCGGCACCAAAGAAGGTGACACCGACGCCGTCCAGCCCCTCGTCCGTGTACAGCCGAAGCGCCACGAAATCGCGCGTTGCACCCGGAGTCGCAGGACCGCCGGCCAGCGGCTCGTCCGCTGGCAGCTTTAAAACATGGGATACGAGACGTGAAATCTTCATGATCGGTGCTCCCGGCGGATTTGAGAATCGCAACTATACGCCCCGCTGCAGTGTCTTCCGGCCCGGCTGGATCGCCTGAGCGAAACAAGTCGAGCACAACCCGAAGTGTAGATAGCAAGTAGTTTTGTCCGGTTTTTGTAGCACGTGAATTGTCCGCCTAAGTAATGTGTTAAGGGCCGCGGGCGGATTACGCGGCGGCCTGTGATTTTGGTCTGAAAAGCCGGCCTTTTGAG
>JBQTJV010000143.1:0-11409 GCA_052386775.1 Betaproteobacteria bacterium | reverse complement strand
CAAAGCCTGACGCGATTGCTCAAGCCGATTTCGGTTCTGACGGCGACGGTCGTTACGACGGCAGTCGCCGTGTACTGGCTTTGAACTTGGCGGCGAGTGCCTCACTGCCGCGAACCAGCATTCCGACGTCGGCACCGACGGCGACGAACCGAAAGCCCATGTCGAGGCAGCGCTTGCCGTCGGCTTCGCCGACCAGGATGCCGGGAGCCTTGCCTGCCTTGAGGATGCGCTTCGCCGCGTCCTCCAGCACTTTCCATACCTCCGCGTGCTGCCAGTTCCCGAGGAACCCGAGGTCGGCGGCGAGATCGTAGGGGCCGATGAAGACGCCGTCGATGCATTCCACCGCGGCGATGGCGTCGAGATTCCTGACCGCGAGCCGCGTTTCGACCTGCACCAGCACGCACAGCTCATCGTGCACGCGCTTGAAATAGTCCTTGATGCGGCCGTAACCCGAGGATCGCGTGGAGCCGGCGACGCCGCGAACGCCTTGTGGCGGATAGCGCGTGTAGCGCACCGCATTCGCCGCCTCTTCCGGCGTCTGTACATAGGGAATCAGCAGCGATTGCGCCCCGATATCGAGGAAACGCTTGATCAGCACCATGTCGTTCCACGCCGGGCGCACGATCGGCGTTGCGCTACCGCCGACCATCGCCTGGAGCTGCGCCTGCACCATCGGCAGCTCGTTCGGCGAATGCTCGGTGTCGAGCAGCACCCAGTCGAATCCCGCGTGCGCCAGCACCTCGGCGACGATGTGGCTCGAGAAGCTCGACCAGATGCCGATTTGCGGTTTGCCCTCTTTCAACGCGTGCTTGAATTGATTGACCGTTAGCTCCATCGTCATCCGCCTTTCAATGAATTTCGGGATCGGGGGTCTCCGGCCCGTGGTGCAGGAAATCGAAGTCGCACCCGCGGTTCGCCTGCGTGATATGCCGCGCATACAGCGCGCCGTAGCCCCGGGCATACGGCAGCTCGGGTTGGCGCCAGCTCGAGCGGCGGCGCGCGAGTTCGTCCTCGCTGACCCTCAGCTCCAGCTTGCGCGCCGCGACGTCGAGTTCGACGAGATCGCCGTCGCGCACGAACGCGAGCGGGCCGCCGATGAAGGATTCCGGGGCGACATGCAGCACGCACGTGCCGTACGACGTTCCGCTCATGCGCGCGTCCGAGATACGCACCATGTCGCGCACGCCTTTTCTGAGCAATTTTTTCGGAATCGGCAACTGCCCCCACTCCGGCATGCCGGGCCCGCCGAGCGGCCCGCCGTTCTGCAGGACCAGCACCGAATTCTCGTCGACCTTCAGGTTCTCGTCATCCACGCGCGCCGCCATGTCGTTGTAGTCGCGAAAGACGACCGCCGGCCCGGTGTGCCTGAGCAAATGCCGTTCTGCGGCCGTGGGCTTGATGACGGCGCCGTCGGGCGCGAGATTGCCGCGCAGTACAACGAGCCCGCCGGTCGCAGATACCGGATTGCTGCGGCGGCGGATCACGTCATCGTTATAGATCTGCGCGCCGGCAATGTTGTCGCCCAGCGTCCTGCCGTTGACCGCCGGTCGATCGAGTCGCAACTGCCCGTTCAATTCGGCAAGGAGCGCACGCAGTCCGCCGGCATAATAGACATCCTCCATCAGATACTTGTCGCCGGCCGGGCGGATATTGGCGAGCACGGGCGTAGTGCGCGCAATCTCGTCGAAACGGTCGAGCTTCAAGTCGATACCGGCGCGCCCGGCCATCGCGATCAAGTGAATGATCGCGTTGGTGGAGCCCGACAGCGCATGCACCACCGTGATCGCGTTGTCAAAACTTTCCGCGGACAGGACGTCCGACGGTTTCAGATCCTCCCACACCATCTCGACGATGCGCCGCCCGCTGGCGCTCGCCATGCGCGGGTGGTTGGCGTCCGCCGCCGGAATCGAGGCCGCGCCGGGCAATGTCAGCCCGAGCGTTTCGGCGACCGAAGTCATGGTCGAGGCCGTTCCCATCGTCATGCAATGGCCGAACGAGCGGGCGATGCCGGCCTCGACTTCCTGCCACGCGGCCTCATCGATGGTCCCGGCGCGCAGTTCCGCCCAGTATTTCCACGAGTCGCTCCCGGAACCGAGCGGCTGTCCGTGCCAGTTGCCGCGCAGCATCGGGCCCGCCGGCATGAAGATGGCCGGCAGATCCATGCTGATCGCACCCATGATGAGCGCCGGCGTGGTCTTGTCGCAGCCGCCCATCAGCACCGCCCCGTCCACGGGATACGAGCGCAGCAATTCTTCCGTCTCCATCGCCAGCAGATTGCGATAGAGCATCGTCGACGGTTTCTGAAACGGCTCGGAGAGCGTGATCGCCGGCATCTCGACCGGAAAACCGCCTGCCTGCCACACGCCGCGCTTCACTTCTTCCACCCGCAGCTTGAAATGCGCGTGGCACTGATTGATGTCGCTCCACGTGTTGATGATGCCGATCACCGGCTTGCCGGCGAAGTCCTCGCGCGCGTAGCCCATCTGCAGCGTGCGCGAGCGGTGGCCGAACGAGCGCAGATCCTTCACGCCGAACCAGCGATGGCTGCGCAGGTCTTCCGGATTCAGTCTGGAGCGGGCCATGAAACGAGTCCGTTCCTAATCGGGTACGTACTGCTTGCCGATTCCCGGCTTGCTACGGCCCATGCCCGGCAGTTCCCAGATCCCGGCGCCGGCGGGATTGAGGTCGCCGTCGATATTGGCGTCGATCACGCACGGCTTGCCGCTGGCGATGCCCTCGCGCACCGCATCGGCAAGGTCGGCGGCGCGGCCGGCGCTCACGCCGGCGGTGCCCGCCGCGCGCGCCCTGGCCGCAAAATGGGGGTTATACGGCTTGGTGGTGCCGGGATGTTTGAAATCGGTCGCCAGTTCGCGCCCGCCGAGGTAGCCCCGCTGGAGTCCCCGGATCGAGCCGTACGCATAGTTGTTCCACACCACATAGACGACGGGTATTTGGTGCTCATATGCCGTTCCCAGCACGTTGGCGTGCATGAGGAACGCGCCGTCGCCGACCACCGCGACGCACGGACGATCCGGCGCGGCGAGCTTCGCACCGAGCGCGCCCGCCACGCCAAAGCCCATCGGACCGAAGCCCATCGAGCCGATCAACGAGTCCGGGCGCCTGGGCTTGCAGAACTGGATCAACCAGTTGTGATGCACGCCGATGTCGCTCACCAGTATTGCATCCTCCGCGAGCGCGCGGTCGATTTCGTGCGCGGCACGCTGCGGCGCAATCGGCGTCGTGTCCGCCTTGAAGCCGGGAGCGATGAACTCGTCCCACTCCTTGCGGTAGCCCGCGATCGCGTCGAGCCAGGCGCCGCGCTCCGCCGGCATCTGGCCGCGGCTCGCTCGTGCATCGATCTCGGCGAGCAACTGCCTCAGGAAGGTGCGCACGTCGGCCATCAAGCCCAATGCGACCGGATAATTGCGCGCGATCTCATCCGGATCGATATCGACGTGGATCAGCTTCGTCGGCGGGATGGTGAACGAAAACCCCGGTATCCACGAACTCGAGGTCCGGTCATCGAAACGAACGCCAAGCGCGAGCAGCACGTCGGCCTGCCGCGCGGCGTGGTTCGCCTGATACGGCCCGTTGCGCGCGACGAGGCCAAGCGCCAGCGGATGCGTGGCGTCGATCGCGCCGATGCCGCTCGCTGACATGGCGACCGGAATGCGCAGCTTTTCGGCCAGCGCACGTAGCTCTTTTGTCGCTCCGCCATAGCGCACGCCCTGCCCGACGAGGATCACCGGGCGCTGCGCCGACATCAGCATGTCCGCCGCCCTGGCAACGCCCTCCGGATCGGCGCCGCAGCGACAGGTGATGTTGGCGTTCCACTCCTCGGGCCGCGGCGTCTCTTCCGGTAGCGGCTCGTTGAACATGTCGAACGGCACGTCGAGCACTACGGGGCCCGGGCGGCCAGTGACCATGGTTTTCCAGGCCTGGCGCACCGCGACCGGCAGTTGGGCCGCGGTCGTGGGCTGGAACACGCGCTTGCAATAGGCGCGCACGGTCGAAGGGAAATCGGCCTGGTAGTGCCGATAGGTTTCCTGGAACGCGCCGCGGTTGAACTGGCTCGTGGGAACGTTGCCCGTTACCGCGAAGAACGGCACCGAGTCGAAGAACGAGTTGGCAAGACTGATAGGCAGGTTCGCCGAACCCGGCCCGCAGGAAGTGAACGTCGCCACGGGCCGGCCCGACACACGGTAATACACGTCAGCCATGAATCCCGCGACGCTTTCGTGATGGACGGAAACCGTCTTGATTTCGCCGGCGCGCGCGTGCAGCGCATCGATAAAGCCGATATTGCCGTGCCCGCACAGCCCGAATACGTAGGGCACTTTCTCTCGGATGAGGTAATCGACGATGACGCCCGCACCGTCTCTGACGGTCTTCGCAGGTCCGGTCTGTGCGTTCATTACGGTTCTCCGTTGCCAATCCGCGTTGCCGCGGAGAATAGCAGATTGGGTTATAAACTAGCGACGTGGTAAGAGCCGTAGGTCGGGCTGAGCGCAGCGATGCCCAACACAAAACCATTCCCCTTGTTCGCTAGGAGGGGTGGCCGCCAGGCGGCCGCGGGGTCAGCTCCTCGTACAGCTCTTCCATCTGCCGCTCCGCTGCCAGATCGTACGCGCTCTTCCCCGCAAACCCCGGCGCCCCGCTTCCGCGCAACGTGCGATCCGCGCCGGCCCGCACGAGCTTTCTCGCGATTTCCGTATGTCCGGCGATCACCGCGAGCATCAACGCACTCAAGGAGTACTTCGCGGTGACATCGAGATCCGCGCCGTGCCCGATGAGCATTTCGACCACAGCTCCGTGGCCGTGATGCGCTGCCAGCATCAGCGCGGTCTGCCCGTAGCGGTCACGTGCGTTGATGTCCAGGCCCAGATCGAGTAACGATCGCGCGGCCTCCACGTCACCTGATTTCGCCGCGCTCAACCACAAGCCGTTCACGAACCGCCATTCCCAAAAGACGTGCAGCCGGCGATCATACGGCGCGGCGGTCAGTCGCCTTGCTGGTACCAGCGGTATCGTTTTCCATTCCAGTAGATCAGTCCGCTGGCTGACTCGGTCTTGATAACCATCAACGCATCGCCCTTCAGAACCGGCGGCGCGGTCTCGTCAGCTCCGCGTTGCACCGGTGCTCTCGGGTAAAGATGCCACGCGTCCATCCAGCGGAAGTCATCTCCGCCATTGCCGAATTTCCGCCCGGCCCCGAGAACGATGACGGATTTCGCGCCGGCGTGGATGATGGCGATGCCGATCTTCCCCGAAGCCGTCTCCTTGATTAGGACTGCCGTATCCGTCCGGTGGTCGCCGTTGAAATCACCGTTGACGTAAAACGGATTGAGGTGCGCGACAAGCGCGTATCGCTTTGCGGACGGGTCATTCTCGAATACGTCCAATATGCCAGGAGGAAGGCTGCTGGACAGCTGAAACGGCAAACCTTCGCGTGCGGCTGCACCGCTGCGCGGCAAATCGGGCCCGATGACGACAATCACAAGGAGGATGGCTTGCAGCATCCATAGCCATCGCCTCTGCGTCAGCCCGTGCATTCGGAGCAAAGAAATCGCAGCAATGTCCGAGATCAGTCCACCGTCGCGCCGGACGCTTTCACTACCTTACTCCACAGCGCCACTTCTTCCCGCACGTACTTTGCGAATTCCTCGGGCGATAATGGGCCCGGCTCCGCGCCGAGCTTGTCCAGCCGTTCCTTCATATCCGCATCGCCAAGGATCGCGGCGATATCGGCATTGATCTTCGCGATCAGATTTTTCGGGAGCGCGGCCGGGCCGAAGACCCCATACCAGGAAGTCACGTCGAATCCGGGCAATCCCGACTCGGCGACCGTCGGCACGTCGGGCAGCAGCGGCGCGCGCTTGGGGCCCGTCACCGCGATCGGTCGCAGCCGGCCGGCCTTGATATAGCCCATCGACGGCGGCAACCCGATCGATGCAAGCTGCACCTGCCCTGCCAGCAGTTCGGAGACCATCTGGCCGGAGCCCCCCTTGTACGGCACGTGCACCATTTTCGTCCCGCTCATCAGCATCAATAACTCGATGGCCAGCCGATTGGGCGAGCCGGGCCCGGCGGAGCCGAAGTTGAGTTCATTGGGCCGCTTCTGCGCCAGCGCGATCAGCTCCTTCACCGTTTTCACCGGCAGCGAAGGGTGCACGACGATCGCGCTCGGGTAACCCGCGATGCGATTGATCGCAACGAGATCCTTTTGCAGGTCATACGAGAGCTTGCGATAGAGCGTCATGTTGATCGCGTGCGGCGCGCCGGCGACCACCAGCGTGTAGCCGTCGGGCGCGGCTCGTGCGGCAAGTTCCGCGCCGATGTTGCCGCCCGCCCCGGGGCGGTTGTCCACGATCACCTGCTGCTTCCAGCGCTCGGAGAGCTTCTGGCTCACCACGCGCGCCAACGCATCGGTGGCGCCGCCGGGCGCGAACGGGGCGATCAGGCGGACCGCTTTGGTCGGGAACTCCTGCGCCGATGCGATCGGCGCAAGACAAAACAATGCAGCCAGAGTAACAAGCGCTCTCGTGGGTCGCATGGGCCTCCTTACATTCCAGTTGCATGCCGGCGATGGCTGGCGAAAGTATAGCGCCGACCACCCCGGCAACATAGTCGCCGCCGTCCACGCGGACGGAGGAATAAACGGTCGTCGTGTAAAATTGCCGCCTTCACGCACGAGAGGCTCATCGTCATGAACGCTCCCAACCAGACGCCCACGCTTGCCCACAACGTCTCGCGCATCTCGCATCTCGATCTTCCCGGCGCGGGACAGGTGTACGTCGACGGCCACTATGCCTACGTCGGCCACATCACGAACAAGGAAGGCCTCGGTACCAGCATTCTCGACGTTGCCGACCCGCGCAAGCCGCGTGTGGTGTCGCAGATACCGGTCGGCGACCCCGGCTCGCACAGCCACAAGGCGCGCGTCATCGGCGACCTGATGATCGTCAACATGGAACAGAACATGACGTCGATCGGCCGCAAGGCCGATGAGCTGCCGAAGCTGCGCACGCAGCTCACCGCAGCGCTCGGCCGGGCGCCGACGCACACGGAGATCGCGGAAAAACTCGGCGTCAGGGCGTCCGACATCCCGGCGGTCGAGGCAGCCGAGAAAACGCCCTACCAGCAGGGCGGCTTCAAGCTCTACGACATCGCGGATCGCACCAAGCCGAAGCTGATCGCGCATCACCGCACGCACGGCCGCGGCGTGCACCGCTTCGACATGGACGCCGATTACGCTTACATCTCGACGGAAATGCCCGGTTACATCGGCAACATCCTGGTCATCTACGACATCCGCAATCCCACCAAGCCGGAGGAAGTGTCGCGCTGGTGGATGCCGGGCCAGCACCTGGCAGGCGGCGAGAAACCGACGTGGTCCGGGCGCCAGCACCGCCTGCATCACGCGTTGCGGCAGGGCGATCGGCTGTGGGCCGGCTGCTGGCACGCGGGCGTACGTGTGATCGACGCGTCAGATATCCGCAAGCCGCGCACCATCGGCGAATACAACTATCACCCGCCGTTTCCCGAGCCCTCGCACACCTTCATGGGGATGCCGCCGATCGACGGCCGCCGGATCGCGATTGCGATCGACGAGGAGGATCACGCGCACAGCGCCGAGGAGATGGCGAAGCGGCGCGGGCGTCCCCACGGCTGCCTGTGGGTGTTCGACGTGACGGATCTCGCGAAGATCCAGCCGCTCGCGATCTATGAAGTGAGCGAACTCGATTCACCGTGGAGCCGGGCCGCGCCGGGGCGCTTCGGCGCGCATCAGTTCCAGGAGCACACCAGGGGCGGCGACACGCTGGTTTACTGCGCGTGGTTCGCGGGCGGCCTGCGCATCGTCGATATCAAGGATCCCACGGCGCCGCAGGAGGTCGGGTTCTTCATTCCCGAACCGGCGGCGGGGAAAGCCGCACCGCAGACCAACGACGTGGATGTCGACGAGAAAGGGCTCGTCTACATCGTCGACCGCTACTCGGGGTTCGACATTCTGGAATTCAAGCGACCAAACTAAGGCTTACGCCGCTGGATTCCGACTTTCGCCGGAATGACGAGCTGATGGGCCTCGCTCGTCAGCTGATGCCGGTGGCGGCGAAGATCTGCTTCGCCTCCTGCGAGGTAAGCGCGTGGGCCAGGGCGCGCGCCGCGTCTTGCGCGCTGCTCTGCTTGGTCACCGCGGCGTCGTAGCGCGTCACGTTCTGGATGTCCTCCGGCAGCGGGGCGGCGAGCTTGACGGCGCAGCCCTTGTCGATCAGCACCATCACCTCCGAAATCTGCGCCAGGCCGACCGCCCCCGGTGCGTGCCCGCCTACATACTCCATCACCGCGCCGCCGGTGTCGACGACGACGATCCGGCTCTTCAGCTTTTCGGTCAATCCCAGCCTTTCAAGCAGCTTCGCGGCGTACACACCGCTCGAAGCCCGGTTGTAGACCACCGCCGTTGCGCCTTCCAGCGCTTTCGTGAAGGCTGCGGTATCGGGCACTTCCGGCGGCGCAGCATCGTTATGCACGACGATGCCCATGCGCGAACGGCCGACGAATGCCCGCGTATCCGCCATCAGCTTGCCCTGCTGCGCGATATCGTCCATCACGGCGGGGGGCGCGACCACCACGTCGGCGCCATCACCCGCGGCCACGCGCTTGCGGACTTCCGGCGCCGTGGCGAACTGCACCGTGACGCGCGTCCCCGTTGCGCGTTCGAAATCCGCCGCGATGCGCGACACGCCGCGCTTCACCGCGCCCGCGCTCAGGATCTTCAGTTCGATGTCCGCCATGCCCGCCTTTGCGTTGAATCAATCGATGCGCGCGCCTGATTCCTTGATCACCTTCGCCCACTTCGGAATCTCGGCCCGCACGTAATCGGCCAGCTTTTTCGGTTCGCCGTACACAGGCCCGCTGCGGTGAGCGACAGCTCGCGTCGCATTCGATGTCCCTCCCGCGTCAACGGCGATGAGCTTAGCAACCGTCGACGCCGATAGCAACGAGCGCAATGATCATCCGTGGTTGCGTTCGACGTCCGTCATCCGGTGTTTTGGGGTTGCCTTGGCGATGTGCTATTCTGGGCCATCAACGCATCTTCCGCTGCAATCGTATTTCCGGCCGGTCAGAAACCACTCTCGTCGCGAGGAGGCAACATCATGAAGGAAGCGAAGCGCATCAAGGGCGTGCTTGCACCCGTCGTCACGCCATTCAACGCGGACTTGAGCCCCCATCCCGAGCGTTTCATCGCGCATTGCCGGTGGCTTTTGTCGCAGAACTGCGGGCTCGCCGCGTTCGGCACCAACAGCGAAGCGAATTCCCTGTCGGTCAACGAACGGATCGCGCTGCTCGAAGCATTGGCAGCCGCGGACGTCGATACCTCGCGCATGATGCCCGGCACCGGCTGCTGTGCGCTCACCGACTCGGTGCGGCTCACCGAGCACGCGGTGAAGCTCGGCTGCGCCGGGGTGCTGATGCTGCCGCCGTTCTATTACAAGGGCGTGAGCGATGACGGCCTGTTCCGCAACTTCGCCGAAATCATCGAACGGGTGGGCGACGCGCGGCTGCGGATCTACCTCTATCACATTCCGCCGGTTGCGGTGGTCGGGATCACGCCCAAGCTCGTGGAGCGCCTGATGAAGGCCTATCCGTCCTCGATCGCCGGCATGAAGGACAGCTCGGGCGACTGGAAGAACACCAAGACGTTCCTCGACGCCTTCGCGAAATCCGGTTTCGATGTTTTCGTCGGCAGCGAGACGTTCCTGCTGGCGAACATGAGAAACGGCGGCGCCGGCTGCATCTCCGCCACCGCCAACGTCAATCCCGCGGCGATCCACCGGCTGTGGGCCGAATGGCAGAGCACCAGCGCCGATGACCAGCAAACCGCGCTCAACGTCGTGCGCGATGCGTTCGGCAAGAAGTACACGATGATCCCGGCGCTCAAGCAGGCGATCGCGCATTTCAGCGACGATCCGCTGTGGGCGATGGTGCGTCCGCCGCTGGACAACCTGACGCCGGAACAGGCGGTATCGCTGATCGCGGAGCTGAAGCAGCTCGATTTCGCGATGCCGCGCCTCAAGGAAATGAGCGCGCACGCCGCCGCCGTATAACAAACGCTAGAGAGCAGATGATGTCGAATGCCCAGCCGCATGCCGCCGCGCCCGCCTGCGCGCCGCCGGACTTCAATCCGCGCAAGCCCGGATTCGCGTTTCCCCGGCACGCCTGCGACTGCCATGCGCACGTGCTCGGGCCGGCAAATCGTTATCCTTATTCGCCGGCGCGCATTTACACGCCGCCCGACTGTCTGCCGTCGGCCTATCGACGAATGCTCGATACGCTGGGCGTCGAACGCGCGGTGCTGGTGCAGCCGAGCGTGTACGGGACGGACAACGCGGCAATGCTCGATGCGATGAAGAACGATCCGGCGCGCCTGCGCGGCGTGGCGGTGGTGGCGGACGACGTTACCGAAACTGAACTGCGGCGCCTGAACGACGCAGGCGTGCGCGGCGTCCGCGTCAATATCGTGGATGTGAAGGACCGCAAGCCGGGGACGCTGCCGACCGGGACGCTCACGAAACTCGCCCGCCGCATCAAGCCGCTCGGCTGGCACATGGAATTTCTGATGCACGTCGACGAGTTTCCGGATTTCGACCGCCAGCTTGGTGATTTCCCGGTCGACATCGTTCTCGGACATCTCGGCTACATGCGTACCGACAAGCGGATCGATGCGCCGGGATTTCAGGCACTGCTGAGGCTGGTGAAAAGCGGCAAGTGCTGGGTCAAGTTGAGCGGGCCGATGCGCGTTTCGACCGGGGCGATGCCCTATTCCGATGTAACCTCTTTCGCGCGCGCGCTCACCGCGGCGAATCCCGCGCGCATCGTGTGGGGAACCGACTGGCCGCACGTGATCATCAAGAGCGCGATGCCCAACGACGGCGATCTGGCCGATCTGCTTCCCGAGTGGATACCGGACGCGGGCGTGCGCGAGCAGGTGCTCGTCAAGAATCCGGCGCGACTCTATGGATTCAGCGCATAGCGCCAGCGCGCAACCTGCTGGAAAGAGCGGTCGCGTGAGGAGCGCCAGGATCGGGTGAGTCAGCGACGCGGCGCGGTGTCGAGCGTCACGCCGTTTTTTTCTTCCCAGTAGCGCGCGATCTCGGTCTGGTCGAGATCGTAGCCGAGCCTCTCAACCGCTTCCGACCATAACTCGGAGACGCGCTCGGCGAGCGGCGCAAAGCCGCCGATCGCCTTGGCGGTATCCACCGCGATCCGCAGATCCTTGCCGATGAAGCCCATCGCCATGCCGGTCGCAAACTTGCGCGTCAGAATCTGGGGCACGACTTTCTTCTCGATAGGATGGTTGCGGCCCGAGCACATGGCGATGAGTGCATCGGCCATCAGCTGCGGATCGAG
>JBQTJV010000142.1:0-8219 GCA_052386775.1 Betaproteobacteria bacterium | reverse complement strand
ACCCCTTCCAGTGGAGGTTCACCCGCCGTGACCTCAGCAAACTGCTTTTCAAACTTCGCTCTCATGATCTGCTCGCCCTTGCTGCATGAGAAAATACGTCACCGAAATTTCGGTCCAGAGCACTAAGGGGCCCTATGTCGCTCGACGAGAACAAGAAAGTGATCCAGCGCCTCTACAAGGAGGGGATCAATCGCCATGATGTTGCCGCGGCCGCGGCGTTCTATGCGCCGGACGCGTTGAATCACGGCCGGCGCGTGGGGCGCGAGGGCATGCGGGCGGTCTTCGAGGCGCTGTTCAGCACCTTTCCAGACTTTCGTTACGCGATCGACGACAGCACTGCCGAGGACGATCGCGTCGTGTGCAAGGTGACGATGACCGGGACGCATCTGGGGCAGCCGACCCTGCAACAGGCTTTCACCGGCATGCTTACCGGCGTCGCGCCTACCGGAAAGAAAGTTCGCGTGCACCAGTTCCACTTGTTTCAGGTTTCTGAAGGCCTGATACGGGCTCACGAGGCGGTGCGCGACGACTTGAGCATGCTGCTCCAGCTCGGGCTGCTGCGCAGGCCCGGCGATAAATGAGCGTCCGTGCAAGATTCCTCATAGTGCTGGCATTGGCAGGCACCGCGCTCGCGGCTGCTGCTCAGTCCTATCCAAGCCGTCCCATCCGCTTGATCGTGCCGAATCCCGCCGGCGGGGCCAACGACATCGTGAGCCGCATCGTCGCGCAGAAATTGAGCGCGCTGCTGGGGCAGCAGATCGTCATCGACAATCGCGGCGGGGCGGGTGGTGCCATCGGCGCGGAAATCGCGTCGGGCGCGACGCCCGACGGCCACACGCTGCTTGCGGCCACGTTCGCCACGCACACCACCATTCCGCACTTGCACGGAAAGATCGCTTACGATCCGGTGCGCGGTTTTGTTCCGATCGGGCTCTTTGCCGTGCAGTACAGCATGCTGTCCGCCCATCCGGGCTTTCCGGCGGGCACGGTGAAGGAGCTCATCGCCTACGCCAAAGCAAAGCCCGGCGCGATCAACTACGCCAGTGCCGGGCCGGGTTCCACGAGCGATTTCACGGGCCGCATGTTCGCGAAAATCGCGAGCATCGACGTCACGCTGGTCCACTACAAGGGCGGCGGGCCTGCGATCACCGCGCTGCTCGCCGGTGAAGCGCACATCAATTTCGGCCCCATTCCCGCCACCGCGGCGCACGTCAAGAGCGGCCGGCTGAAGGCGATGGCGGTGAGTGGCGCGACGCGTTCGGTTGCGATGCCTTCGGTGCCGACCGTAGCCGAATCCGGGTTGCCCGGGTTTTCGTCCAGCGCGTGGGTAGGATTGATGGCGCCCGCGGGTGCACCGCGGGCGATCGTCGACAAACTGGCGGCGGCGACCAAGGAAGCATTGGACAGTGCAGAAGTACGCAATTCCCTGATCACTGCGGGCGCGGAGCCTGCGTTCAAGCCTTCAAAAGCCTTCGCGCAGTTCGTCAACGAGGAGTACGAACGCTACGGAAAACTGGTGCGCGAGCTCGGTTTGAAGGCGCTCTGAGGGCGTTACGCCGAGTAACCGGTTTTCCGATCCTGTGCAATGACCAGCGTCGCGCCCTGCGGCGCGAAGAGCCCGTGCGACATGCCGGCCGGCACGTGCAGCATGCAGCGCTCGCGTACCTGCATTGTGGTCCCGGCAAGTTGAGCGTCCACTGCGCCTTCCGCGACGAAAGTGAACTGTTCGTTATCGTGCACGTGCGGACCGAGCGCTGCGCCCGGGGCAAGGCGCAGGACCGCAACGTGCAGCAGTTCGCCGGTCAACAGTTTTCCGCTGATGCCGGCGGGCAGCGACAATGCGTTTCCCGGCGTCACGCTCGCGCTCGCAGGACCCGCTTGCGATGCTTCATCACGCGCCATGTCGTAGACATAACGCTTGCCGGGACCGGGTGGCAGGCGCCTTGATTGCGCAATGACATCCGCCGTGGTCTGCGCCGGCTCGTGCGCGCGGCCGCCAAAACCGGGAAAGCAGTTGGGCCCATCGTACTTGCCGTCCACCGGCGGGCCGACGATGCCGTGGCGCGTGTCCTTGATCGCGAGGAACACGAGGTCCTCATCGGGGCACGCCAGGCCGGTATGCACCGCCATTCCCGGCGTATGCAGGATCATGCCGCGTGAGGCAAAGACGCGATCGCCTTCCACGTCGCCCATCATCGTGCCTTCGAGGATGTAATTGAACTGCTCGTTCGGGTGCGTATGCGCCTTCGCCCCGGTGCCGCGCGCCTGGCGGCCGAGGGTGGTGATGATGCGGCTGCCGGCAAGCACGGCACCGACCGTCGATGATTTGCCGGTCTGCAGCGTGGGGCCTGAAAGCAGTCGCTTTGCCGTAACCTTGAGGCTGGTCACGCCTTCCGGCAGGCGATCGAGCGTGGAGAAATCGTAGACGTATTGAACGCGGCGCGGGCCTTCGATGTCGTTCATGGCGTTGCTCGCAATTCGGGGAAAATCAGTCTAGCATACGGGCACGGCGACGGAGGAACGCGATGCTCAAGATTCTGATCGTGCACGGTGCGGGGATGAACATGCGCGGGAAAGCGCAGCTCGACATCTTCGGCCCGATGACGCTGGCCGAGTACGATGAGAACATCCGGAAGTATGCGGCCGAGCTCAACATCGAAGTGGAGATCTTCCACTCCAACGTCGAAGGCGAGGTGATCAACAAGTTTTATCAGGCCCACGACCGGGGCGTGGACGCGGCCATCATCAACCCCGCCGGCTACACGATCGGCTATCCGGCGCTGATGGCAGCGATTGCGCAGGTGCGGTTTCCGACCATCGAGCTTCACATTTCCAATCCGGCGCGGCGCGGCCGCGAATCCGAAATCGCGCGGGTGTGCCGCGGCGTCGTCACCGGCTTCGGCATCTACGGCTATTACCTGGCGCTCGCCGGGTTGCGCGACCTGCTCGGCTCGGGCAAGAAGAGCAGCGAGCGCAAATAGTCAGAAGCCCAGACGGCGCGTCGGCGAATCGTAGAGTTCCGGCGCGTCGGCGGGAGACGGTACGTAGTTGCCCGAGGCGGCGCGCTGAGCGCTATCGTTCTTTCCCGCTGTTTTCTCGCCGGGCCCGCTCGCTGCGGCAGACTCCTGCGCGACCACGGCCTCGTCGGCGAAATAACCGCGCACCCTGTCGCCCGCGAACGCGAGAATCACGAGCACGATGACGATCGTCCACAACAGCGCTTTCATGGCGCATCCATCATGCGATCTACTCGACCCTGATGTTCGCCGACCTGATGAGCGGCCACCACCTGTCGATCTCGGATTTGTGGAATGCGCCGAATCCCTCGGGGGTCGCGCGCGCACTCGACGGGATGTCCTGACCGAGCTCGGTGAGCCGCTTTTTGACATTGGGATCGGAAAACGCCTTCACCACCGCTTCGTTCAATTTCGCAATCACCTGCTTGGGCGTGCCCTTGGGCGCCCACAGGCCGTTCCAGAATTCGATGTAGGTTTCCGATGCGCCCAGCTCCTGCATCGTGAGAACGTCGGGCAACGGCCGCCAGCGCGTTTTCGACATCACGATCAGCGGCCTGATCTTGCCCGCTCTGAAATGAGGCAGCATCTGCGAGGCTTCGCCACAGAAGAAATCGACCTGGTTGGCGAGAAGATCCGCCATCACCGGGGCGCCGCCGCGGTACGGAACGTAGCGAAACTGGGTTCCTGTTTTCTGCTCCATGTAGATGCTGCAGATATGGGCGCCGCTTCCCGCGCCGACCGTCGCAGCAGTCGCCTGCCCGGGGTTGGCACGCAGCCATTCGATGAATTCCTTGCCGTCTTTCACCGGCAGGCCGGTGCGGCCGGCGACGATGAGCGTCGAGATGCTGAGCATCGACACCGGCTCGAGATCGTTCACCACGTTCCAAGGAACCGGATAGACCGCGTTCGCGCCGACGTGGCTCGTCCAGTTGCCGACGCTCAGGGTGTAGCCATCGGGCGGAGACTGGATCGCGCGCGCCGTTCCGATGGTGGAGCCCGCACCGGTGATGTTCTGCACCACCACTGACTGGCCGAGCATCGCGCGCAGCGGCTCGGCGATGATGCGGGCGATCGCATCGGTGGAACCGCCTGCGGGGAAGGGAACGATGAGGACGATCTGCCGGGTGGGATAGTCCTGCGCAGCGGCGAAGGCGGGAATCAGCATCGTGCAGATCGCCAGCGCTCCATTCGCGAGCCATCGTCCGAGCGCGCGCGCCTCGAACGAGATGCAGCGTCGTTGCCCGATGCGGAAGATCGTCATGGTCTTCTCCTCCTGATGGCCGGGCGACAGTTATATTGCTAAAGCGTGACGCCGTCCATCCCCGGTGGCTGCGCTATGCCGTGGCCGGCTCCAGCCCTTTGGCCTGCATCACGGCCCGCGCTGGCGGTGAAGTAAGGTACGCAAGCAATGCGCGGCCGGCATCGGGCGAGCCGGCGCTGCGGAATACGCCGCCGGACACGACGGTGATCTTCTGCAGCTCCCGCGGTATCGGCCCGACGAGCTGAATACCGGGCACCGCCATCAGTTCCGAGACCTGCTGGATGGCGACTTCCGCTTCTCCGCGCGCGATCAGTTCGCCGACGAGCCCGCCGGGCTGTCGTCGGGCCTTGGCTTTTACGGCATCGGCGATGCCGAGGCGCTCGATCAGTTCCGCGAAGTGCATGCCGCTCGCGCCATCGATGGTGTAGGCGATGGACTTCGCCTTCAGCAGTGCAGCCTTGAACGCGTCCACGGTGCCGATGTCCGGTCTGGCTGCGCCCTCGGCCACGGCCATCCCGACGGATGAGCGCGCCAGCTCCACGCGCGTGTCGGCGCCGATGAGCCCGTCCCTCGCCAGTTCGTCGATGCCGCCCGAACCGATGATCGCTACATCGGCCGACTCGCCGCCCCGGATGCGCGCCATCATGCGTTTTGCGGGATCGTAGGTGATCTCCACTTGGGTTCCGCTGGCGCGCTCGAACTCCGGAAGCAAGCGATCCATTACGCCGCGCATGCTGTTGGAGCACATCACTTTCATGTCGCGCTCGCTCACTTCACCAGCGTCACTGGAATGCGCGTGAGGTGCAGCACCTTGCTCGCCACCGAGCCGAGAAAGAGATCCTTCACCGGGCCCAGGCCGCGCGTGCCCATGACGATCGACTCGCACTTCAGGCGGGCCGCCGTGTCGACTATGGCCTTCGCGACGTCGCCGACGACCACATGGATCTTCACGGTCACATTGGGGTTGCGCGCGCGGGCGGCTGCCTGCTGCAGGACGCCCGCGGCACGCGCCTTCATCGTCTTGACGTGCTGACGCCGTGACAGATAGGCCGCCACCATCCCGTAGTCGTCGAGCGGCGGCTCCACGTTGAGCAGATGCAGGATGAGCGGCGATTTCCGCGCCTGATTGACAGCGTAATCGACTGCCCGCATGGCGCACCGGGAACCGTCCACCGGGACTAGCAGTGTAGTCATTGTTCTCCCCTCTGAAATGGGCCTATCGTGTCATTATTGACCGGTATCCGGCTTGATCCGGATCAATTGCGGACGCAACGCCGCCGCGAAAAACCGCGATATAGTAACCGCTCCCGCCGGGAAGCGCTGTACCCTGGCGGCGCACGCGCCCCGTGCCGGGACGGTGCGTCGCTAAGACTCGAGCGGCAATGAATGAACCGGGAGCGGAAATCATGACGCAGCGCGCGCAGCATGTGGGGCTGATGGTGCCGATCAACAATACGACCATGGAGGCTGAACTGCTGGGATGGCTGCCGCCCGGCAGCCACTGCATGACGCGGCGCATCCCGCGAGGAAAGGGCACGCTTACGCCGCAAGATCTGCCGCAATATGTCGCGCAGGCGATGACGCTTGCGGAACAATTCGCCAACGACAGTATCGATCTCGTTATCTACGGGTGCACTGCTGCAGGCTTCATGATGGGGCCGGTTCGCGATGCCGAGATTGGCTCCGAGCTGCGGCGCATCACCGGCAAACCCGTGGTGACGACTGCCGGCGCCATGATCGAGGCGCTGCGCGACATCGGCGCCCGAACCATTGCCCTCGTGACGCCGTATTCCGACATGGTGAACGAGCGTTTGCGCAAGTTCGTCGAGGGCTCCGGCATCGGTGTGGGCGCACTCGCCAGTTTCCGAGCGCATACCGTGGACGAGCTGGCGGCCATCACGCCGCAGCAGATCGCCACGCTCGCGCGCACTGCGATGCCCGCATCGTGCGACGCGATGTTCATCGCATGCTCGCAATTGCCGACCCTCGGGATACTCGAGGGTCTCGAGCGTGATTTTGGCCGGCCGGTGTGGTCTTCCATCCGCGCGACGGCGTGGCGGGCGATGCGCGAGCGCGCGGCCTTAGCGGTTCCCAGCTAACGTTAGCGGGCTCGAGGAAGCCGCAGCGGCGTAAAATGCGCGTCTTTGCGCCGGCGCGGTGCGTCCGGCCATTCCGGGTTCAAGGGAGCAAAGATGCCAAGAGTCAGCGTCGCAGACGGGGAAATCGAATACCAGGTATCGGGCAGCGGTCACCCGCTCATCTTCGTGAGCGGTTTGGGCGGGGTGGGCCGCTACTGGGAACCGCAGTTGCCGGCATTCGGCGCGCGTTATCGCGTCGTCACCTACGACCAGCGCGGCACCGGCGGGAGCGACAAAAAGCAACGCAGTTTTTCGGTGGACCAGATGGCGCGCGAAGTCGTGGCGCTGATGGACGCGCTCGGCATCGATAAAGCGCATATCGTCGGGCTGTCCACCGGCGGCGCCATCGGGCAGACGCTTGCCATCGAGTACCCGCAGCGCCTGGCGCGCATGGTGGTGGTTAGCACATGGACGCACTGCGATCCCTGGTTCCGACGGCTATTCGAGGCCCGCCGCGCGATGTACCAACAGGCGGGGTCCGAGTTGCACGCGATGTTCCATCCGCTGTGGCTCTATCCGCCCGATTACGTCAACGCGCACGATGCGGAGATCGACGAAGAGCGCCGCAAGGCGGTTGCCGGCGCGCCGCCGGTTGAAGTGTCGATCGGGCGCATCGACGCGATCATGGCGTTCGATCGGCGCGCGGACCTGCACCGCATCAAAACGCCCGTGCTGATCGTCAGCGCCGACAACGACTACATCACGCCATCCTACTACGCCGAAGCGCTGGCGCGCGCCATTCCGGGATCAAAGCTGGCCCTCATGAAGGGCGGCGGCCACTCGGTTTCCAAGACCCGCCCCGAGGACTTCGACCGGCTGGCGCTCGATTTTCTCGGCGCATCCGCCTAACGCAGTTCCGGCACGACCCAGAGCGGTGGCTCGCCGCGTGCCACGCGCTGGATATTGGCGTAACTGTAGCCGAAGCGTTTCGGCCAGCTTTCCCAGGTCGGCCCCGCGGCGTGCGGCGACAGAACGACGTTGGGCAGAGTGAGCAGGGGATTTTTGGGATCGGGCGGCTCCGGATGAAAAGCGTCCAGGCCGGCGGCCCACAGGCGACCTTCGATCAGCGCGCGGTGCAGGGCATGGTCATCCACCAGTTCGCCGCGTGCGGTGTTGATCAATATCGCGTCACGTTTCATCAATCCCAGGGTGCGGTCGCAGATAAGATGGCGGGTGGACGCGTTGTAGGGCGCGTGCAGCGTCACGACGTCCGCTTCGCGCAACAGATCGTCGAGCGCGCGATACGCCAGCTTGAGTTGCGCCTCATCGTCCGGCTTCAGCCGGACCGGATCGTAATAGAGGAGATCGACTTCGAATCCGCTCAAGCGTCGTGCGAGCGTGCGCCCGATCATACCCGCACCGACGATGCCCACGGTTTTCCCGGCGAGTTCGTGTTCCTGCTCTTCGCCGAGCTTGCTCGATTTCCACTGTCCGGCGCGCACCAGTTGGTCGAGCGCAGGCAGGCGCCGATAGACAGCCAGCATCAGCAGGATGGCGTGTTCGGCCACCGCATACGAATTGGCGCCGCCGTTGTTGCAGAGGGGGATGCCGCTCTGGCGCAGCCGTTCGATGTCCACCCCATCGTATCCGGCGCTCAGCAATTGAATCAGCTTGACGTTGCGCAAATGCGGGTAGTCGTCCGGCCGTAACGGCATGCCGCGCAGGAATCCCATCAGGAAGTCGGCCGCTTCGAGCTGCTTCACGCGCTGCTCGGGATCCTTGGACAGGATTTCAATCGTGAAACCGGCGGGGAGCAGCGTCTGGCCAATCGCCCACGCCGCCGCCGAGATCGCCGGTGAGAAT
>JBQTJV010000141.1:0-7964 GCA_052386775.1 Betaproteobacteria bacterium | reverse complement strand
CCCGGCAACATCATCGTGCTGGCGTTCAAGCATAGTCCGGGCAGCCTGCGCTGGGATGTGCTCGCGCGGCGCGCGCTCGAACTCGAACAGTTGTATGGACTGGAGTTTCCGCGCTTCGTCGCGAGCTTGCGCAGGATGAACGACCACGACGAGGAGCGCTTGTTCATCTAGCCGCGGAAGCCGCGCTCCCGGGACCGCTTTCTTTCCGCCGCGAATTGTGAAAAAATCCTGCCAACTGACCAAGTTACGGGGTATTCCCATGGTGGATCGTGATGGATATCGCCCCAATGTTGGCATCATTCTTTGCAATTGGAAGAACGAGGTATTCTGGGGCAAGCGGGTACGCGAGCATTCCTGGCAGTTTCCGCAAGGCGGCATCAAGGCGGGCGAGACGCCGGAAGCCGCGATGTACCGCGAGTTGAAAGAAGAAGTGGGCCTGAACCCGCATCACGTCAGGATACTCGGACGCACGCGGGACTGGCTGCGCTACGAGGTGCCCGACAAGTGGCTCAAGCGCGACTGGCGCAGCCATTATCGCGGCCAGAAGCAGATCTGGTTTTTGCTGCGGCTCACCGGCCGCGACTGCGATGTGTGCCTGCGCTCCAGCGAGAAGCCGGAGTTCGATGCCTGGCGTTGGAACGATTACTGGGTGCCGATGGAATCCGTCATCGAGTTCAAGCGCGAAGTCTACCGCAGGGCGCTGGAGGAACTCGCGCGGCACTTGCGGCGAAACGCGTACCGCCGCCACAGCGGCCGTGAACAGGCCCAGCCGCTGAACGAAGATGCACTGGAGGGCGGTTAGCGGGTTTTTCCCGCTGCCTTAAGCGACCAGCGTGCTGCGCGACTATCCGGCTTTGACTTATGCGATGCTGCGGCCCGGCTCGGGTTACGCCCAGCCGAGCCAGACGCTGCCCGAGAAGGTCACGCTCGACGATCCCGCGCTCAACGTGCTGACCGATTTTCAGCGCGTGACCGCCGTCATCATCCTCGCCGGCGACAGCCTCGACGAAGCGCACCGCCGCATGATCCAGCGCGGCGTGCGGCTGCTGCTGGTGGTCGATCAGGATCGCAAGGTGGTCGGCGTCATCACCGCCAACGATATTCTCGGCGAGAAACCCATGCAGACGCTGGTCGAGCGCGGCATCCGGCGCGAGGAGCTGCTGGTGCGCGACATCATGACGCCCCCGGAGCGGCTCGAGGTGCTGAAGCTCCCCGACCTGCGCGCAGCCAAGGTCGGCCACGTCGTCGCGACGCTGAAACAGTCGGGTCGCCAGCACGCTCTGGTGGTGGAGGACGGCGGCGGCGGACGGCATACCGTGCGCGGGGTGTTTTCCGCCACGCAGATCGCCCGCCAGCTCGGGGTGGCGATACAGACCAGCCAGGTGGCGTTTACCTTCTCCGAGATCGAGGCCACACTCGCGCGTTGACGGCGGCATTTTTCTTGACAGCGGTCCGGCGCGAGTCCTATACTCAGTTCACAGATTAGATTCAGTCTAAAGTCTGGGTTTCGTTAGGCCGGAGGGCGCGTCGGACGCGGCTTCCGTATCGTTCGGCAAACTTCAACATGGCGTGATGGAGAGGAGATGTCTATGCAACTCAAGGGTTCGAAGACGCAGGAAAATCTGAAAGCCGCTTTTGCCGGCGAATCGCAGGCGAACCGCCGCTACCTTTATTTCGCAGCGAAGGCCGACGTGGAAGGGCAGAACGACGTGGCGGCGGTGTTTCGCTCGACCGCGGAAGGCGAGACCGGGCATGCCCACGGGCATCTCGAATACCTGGAAACCTGCGGCGACCCGGCGACCGATCTGCCGTTCGGCAAGACGCGCGACAACCTGAAAGCGGCGATTGCCGGCGAAACGCACGAATACACCGACATGTACCCCGGCATGGCGAAAATGGCGCGCAGCGAGGGCTTTACCGAGATCGCCGACTGGTTCGAGACGCTGGCAAAAGCGGAGCGCTCGCACGCGAACCGTTTTCAGAAGGCCTTGGACGTGCTCGACGACTGACGTCACCACGCAAGGAACGAGGAAGGCGCCATCACGGCGCCTTTCCTTTCGTACAGGACACGAATGACCGTTCGAGAAGGCAGCCTGGAGCGCCCCACCCGGCACGCGCTCGACTGGAAGTCGCCCGATTTCCACGACGAGGAAAAACTCCTCGCGGAAGCAGGCCGCATATTCGAGATCTGCCACGGCTGCCGGCGCTGCGTGAATCTCTGCACCGCCTTCCCCTCGCTCTTCGATCTGATCGACGAAGGCCCGACCGGCGAGCTGGACGGCGTCGACAAGCAGCGCTACTGGGAAGTGGTCGACCGCTGTTATCTCTGCGACATGTGCTACATGACCAAGTGTCCGTACGTGCCGCCGCATCCGTGGAACGTGGATTTTCCGCATACCATGCTGCGCGCGAAGGCGGTCAAGTTCAGGAAAGGCGATATGACGTTCCGCGATCGCCTGCTCTCGAGCACCGACGCGATGGGCAAGCTCGCCACGATTCCGGTCGTCGTGCAGCTCGTGAACGGCGCGAACCGCACCGGCTTCGCGCGCGGGCTCATGCAGCGCGCGCTCGGCGTGCACCAGGACCGCGAACTGCCCGAGTACGCGAGCCGCCGGTTTCGCGATCACGCGCGTCCCGAGGCATCGTTCCCGGTGAAAGACGGACCCAATACGCCGGGCAAAGTCGCGCTCTTCTCCACCTGTTACGTGAACTACAACGAACCGGGCATCGGCCACGACCTGCTCAAGGTGCTGGCGCATAACGAGGTGCCAGTCACGCTGGTGGAAAAGGAGGCGTGCTGCGGCATGCCGAAGCTCGAACTCGGCGACCTCGATGCCGTGGCGCGGCTCAAGGCCGTCAACATCCCGGTCCTCGCCGAGGTCGCGCGCGCCGGCTACGCGATCATGACGGCCGTGCCCTCGTGCACGCTCATGTTCAAGCAGGAGCTGCCGCTCATGTTTCCCGACGAACCCGACGTCAGGCTCGTCGCCGAAGCGATGTACGATCCGTTCGAGTATCTCGTGTTGCGGCACAAGGACGGACTGCTGCGCACGGACTTCAGCAAACCGCTGGGCAGGATTTCGTACCACGTGCCCTGCCATCTTCGCGTGCAGAACATCGGGCAGAAAACGCGCGAGCTGCTGGAGAAAATCCCCGGCACCACCGTCACCACGGTGGAACGCTGCTCTGGACACGACGGCACGTGGGGCGTCAAGACCGAGTTTTTCGAGCAGTCGATGAAGATCGGCCGCCCGGTGTTTCGCCAGATGGCGGCGGCCGCGCCGGATTACGTCAGTTCGGACTGCGCCATCGCCGCGCGCCACATTCGCCAGGGGATCGGCGAAACTAAAGCCGAAAAAGAGCATCCCATCAGTTTGGTGCGCATCGCCTACGGACTATAGGTTCCTGCCCATGCCCCGGATTACGCGCGAGAGTTTGATGACGCTCGAAGCCTACGCCCGGGCGCGCAACGAATTTCGCGCGCGCGTGATGGCGCACAAGAAACACCGCACGCTGCAGCTCGGCGACAGCGTGACGCTGATCTTCGAGGATGAGCTGACCGTCCGCTACCAGGTGCAGGAAATGCTGCGCGCCGAGCGGATCTTCGAGGAGCCGGGCATCCAGGACGAGCTGGACGCCTACAATCCGCTCATTCCCGACGGCAACAACTGGAAGGCGACGATGATGATCGAGTACACCGACATCGACGAGCGCCGCCGCATGCTGACGCGCCTGGTCGGCATCGAGGACAAGGTGTGGGTGAAGGTCGAGGGCCACCGGCGGGTGTATGCGATCGCCGACGAAGATCTCGAGCGCGAGACCGACAGCAAGACTTCGTCGGTGCATTTCCTGCGCTTCGAGCTGGATTCCTCCATGGTCCAGGCGCTGAGGCGCGGCAGCGGTCTGTCGGCCGGAATCGACCATCCACAATATAATGTGACCTTCGACGAGGTGAGCGCGCCGATGCGCGAGGCACTCGTCGAGGATCTCGCTTGAGGCGTTCAAGCGAGGGGGCAGTTTAGAGTATCGTCCTCCCGGCGAAAGCCTGGATTCCGGATCACTTTCCGGATAACGAACTGGTACTCGGCGTGACGCGCACGGCTGGCCGGTTTTCAGGAGGAGAGAGGGGCGTTAACCATCACATGGAAACGCAGCTCATCGATCGTTTCGAACGACGCATCCGCGAACTGGGCCTGCCGCTCGGCATCCGGCTGTGGAACGGCGCCGCCGTCGCGCCGGCGGTGCCCCCGCGCGTCACCATCGGGGTGCGCTCGCCCAAGGTTCTCGTCTCGCTGCTCAATCCGAGCATGGGCAAGCTCGCGCGCCATTACGTCGAGGAAGAACTCGACGTCGAAGGCGACATGCGCGACGTCGTGCGCTTCGCCGAGGAGCTGAGCGAGGTCAAGGCCAACGCGGGGAAAAGCGGCTCGCGGCTCCTCAAGTGGATCGGCCATACCCGCCGCTTCGACCGCAAGGCGATACGCCATCATTACGATGTCGGCGACGATTTCTACCGCCTGTGGCTGGACCGGCGCCGCGTCTATTCCTGCGCCTACTTCAAGCGTGCCGACGACACCCTCGACATCGCGCAGGAACAGAAGCTCGATCTCATCTGCCGCAAGTTGCAGCTCCAGCCGGGAGAGCGCTTTCTCGACGTCGGCTTCGGCTGGGGCGCGCTGGTAATGTGGGCGGCCCGGCACTACAAGGTGCGCGCGACCGGCATCACGCTGAGCCAGAATCAGTATGACTATGCCCGCAGCCGCGTCAGGGAAGAAGGGCTCGAGGACCTGTGCGAGGTGCAACTGCTCGACTACCGCGACGTGCCGGAGACCGAGCCTTTCGACAAGATCGCGAGCGTGGGCATGCTCGAGCACGTCGGCCGCAGCAATCTGCCGCTTTACTTCGGCAAGCTCTTTCGTCTGCTCAAGCCGGGCGGCCTGGCGCTCAACCACGGCATCACGCTGAACGTCCTGGGGCAGGACGAGCTCGGAAGCGGCATCGGCGAGTTCATCGACGACTACGTATTTCCCGGCGGCGAGCTGGTGCACATTTCACAACTGGTGGCCGACATGTCGGCGCAAGGCATCGAGTGCCGCGACGTGGAAAGCCTGCGCCCGCACTATGCCCGCACGCTGTGGCAATGGGTGGACCGGCTCGACGCCCAGCGCGACACCGCGATTGCCGCGGTGGGCGAAAGGATCTATCGCATCTGGCGCATTTACATGGCGGGCTCGGCGAATTCGTTCGAGCGCGGCTGGCTTTCCGTGTTCCAGGTGCTGGGCGGACGGCCGAGCGCAGACGGTACCCTGCCGCTTCCGCTGGCCCGGGATTACATCTATGAAAAGTAGAACGACACTCGCGCTGGCGTGCCTGTTGCCGGCGCTGGCCTGGGCGCAGGGCGCCGGTTTTGAGGCCGACTACGACGACGCGAAGAAAACCTGGAAGGAGATCGAAACCCAGATCCCGCCGTATCCCAAGTCGGAGAATCTCATATTGTTCGAGACGGCGCCGGCGGGTCACCAGTTCTTCGTCGATGCGCCCTCGATATCCGTGGGCACGGACGGCGTGGTGCGTTACACGCTGCTGGTGAAGACGGCGGGCGGCGCCCTCAACGTGAGTTACGAAGGCATCCGCTGCGAGACGCGCGAGCAGAAGTATTACGCCATCGGCCGGCCGGGCGGCGGCTGGTCAAGAGCGCGCGATCCTGCATGGCGCTACATCGAAGCGAAGCAGTACAACCGCCATCACGGCATTCTCCACGGCGATTACTTCTGCGACGGGCGGGCCACGGTGGCCGATGCCCGCAAGGTGATCGATGCGCTGAAGTACGGTTCCCCGCACCCCCGCTACAACATTCGCTACTGAGCCCGCGCTACTTGTTGCAGGGCCCCAGATACTTTCCGGTGTAGCGCACGGCGAGCTGCGCCGGCTTGTCGGCGCGCTGGACCGTCAGGGTGGTGCGTCCGGTGTATGACGTTTCGGAAAACGTGATGCTGCCGCTGCCGGTCATGGGCGTCTTGCCGGTGCACACCATGTTCCAGCTCACGACGTTGCCCTGGATCTTGTGATCCTTGATTTCGCAGCCGGCGCCTTCGCCGCCCGGG
Organism: Betaproteobacteria bacterium; assembly: GCA_052386775.1. Taxonomy (GTDB): domain Bacteria; phylum Pseudomonadota; class Gammaproteobacteria; order Burkholderiales; family SG8-41; genus DSOT01. The sequence continues at coordinate 1,860 of JBQTJV010000141.1, read as the reverse complement.
ACGATCTTCTGCGGATTCTGCATGTCCTTGTGAGTAATGCAGTGCTGCACGCTCGTCGGCGGTGTGTTGCGCCCCTCCACCACCGCCGAAACCTCCCACAAGCCTTCCCGCATGTTGGGCGCGGCGGCGTGGGCTGCTGCTGCGATCAGCGTGCAAGCAACGAATGCGATAAACGCGCGGCAGAAAGATGAGTTCATAGCAGCACCAGGTTGTCCCTGTGAATCAGTTCGGGTTCGTCGACGTAGCCCAGCTTCGTTTCGATCTCGTGCGATGGCGTGCGCAGTATGCGCCGCGTTTCGGCGCCATTGTAGTTGACGAGCCCGCGCGCGATTTCGCGATGCGCCTCGTCGAGGCAGCTCACCACCTCGCCGCGATCGAAATCGCCCGTCGCCTCGTACACGCCGATCGGCAGCAGGCTTTTGCCGTCGACCTTGAGCGCTTTCACCGCCCCGGCATCGAGCGACACCGTGCCGCGCACCTGCAAATGATCGGCAAGCCACTGCTTGCGCGCGGCCAGCGTCGCCCTGCGCGCGACGAGTTGCGTGCCGATGCGCTCGCCGCGCGCCAGGCGCAGCAGCACATCCTGCTCGTGGCCGGATGCGATGACGGTATGGGCGCCGCTGCGCGCCGCGCGCTTTGCGGCCAGCACCTTGGTCAGCATGCCGCCCAGCGCGATGCCGCTGCCGGCGCCGCCCGCCATCGCTTCGAGACGCGGATCGTCGGCATCCGCCTCGGTCACGAGCTGCGCCTGCGGATCCCTGCGCGGATCGCTGCTGTAGAGCCCGGCCTGGTCGGTGAGGATCACCAGCACGTCGGCCTCGATCAGATTGGTGACCAGCGAGCCCAGCGTGTCGTTGTCGCCGAAGCGGATCTCGTCGATCGCCACCGTATCGTTCTCGTTGATGATCGGAACCACCCCGAGCCCGAGCAGCGTGCGCAGCGTCGAGCGTGCATTGAGGTAACGCTTGCGGTCGGCGAGGTCTTCGTGCGTGAGCAGGATCTGCGAAGTGAGGAGCCCGTGTTCGCGGAAGCACGACTCGTACACTTCGATGAGCCCCATCTGCCCGACCGCGGCGGCCGCCTGCAGTTGATGGACCGCGTGGGGGCGCTTCTTCCATCCCAGGCGCTGCATGCCCTCGGCGATGGCGCCGCTCGACACGAGTATCACTTCCCGCCCCAGGTGCCGCAGTTGAGCGACCTGCGAGGCCCATACCGCGAGCCGCGCGTGGTCGAGGCCGCGGCCCTGGTTGGTGACCAGGCTGCTGCCGACTTTTACCACCAGCCGCTTTGCGTCCGTCAGTACCGAGGTCATCGTTCTTCGTTCTCAGCGTCGAGATGGGCCATGACCTCGTATGCGAGTTCCTGGCATCCCTCACCCGTCAGCGCAGAGATGATAAAGCTTTTGCCTTTCCATCCCAAACCGCGGATCAGTTTCCGGGCGCTCTTGTCGCGCGCTCCGGGTTCCAGCATGTCGGCCTTGTTGAGCACGAGCCAGCGCGGCTTGCGATAGAGCGCTTCGTCGTAGCGGCGCAGTTCCTTGACGATCGCCTTCGCTTCCTGCACCGGATCGGCGTTGTCATCGAAGGGCGCCATGTCGACGAGGTGCAGCAGAAGCCGCGTGCGCGCGAGGTGGCGCAGAAACTGGTGGCCGAGTCCCGCGCCTTCGGCAGCGCCCTCGATGAGCCCCGGTATATCCGCGACCACGAAACTGCGGCTCACATCCACGCGCACGACGCCGAGGTTGGGATGCAGCGTGGTGAAGGGATAGTCGGCGACTTTGGGCCGCGCCGCCGAGACGGCGCGAATGAACGTCGACTTTCCCGCGTTCGGCATGCCGAGCAGCCCGACATCGGCCAGCAC
>JBQTJV010000140.1:0-10667 GCA_052386775.1 Betaproteobacteria bacterium | reverse complement strand
GGAATTCGACGCGCAGGACATGCCAGGAGTTCACAGGCACAGCGGCATCCACGTACTTCAGCGTGTTCCGTCGTCCGGTCTCGGTGTAATACAGCGAGACGTTGTTCTCCAGCGCATTGGCCCGCGCGACGTAGTTGTTGTTGCCGTCCTTCCAGCGCCACACCACGCCGCCCGCCTGGTCGCGCTTGCCGGATAACGGCTTGAACTTCACCTCCACATGGCCGTCGGCGATTTTTGTATCATTCTTGATTGCCCACGGAAAATCGCCGACGCCGCACTGCTTCAGCACGTTCGGCCTGGTCGGCGCAGTCGAATCGCCCTCCACCGACCAGCGCGATTCGCCGTGCCCCGTCACGCCGGTGGTCCAGTCTGGTGGAGCGGTGCCAGGGTCGTACTGATCGAAGTTCTCGGATGCAGCGAAGGAGCTAACGGTCATCGTCATGGCAATACTCCGCACTCGGTTGTTGCCTGGATGGATCCTGTCGATTTCATGCCACCAACTCCTTTTTGTTGAGACCGCATGCTGGTATGTGGCTGGCTACATCCCGCCATGGATGTGATGCACGATCGCGATTTGGCCGCGCCCACCGAAGGTGATGCAACCGAGTTTGAGCCGAAGCTGAACATCTCGGCACAGACAGGGAGCGCTGAAGGGGGGAATGACATGCGTCCAAGGCAACTCCTTCGCGTCGAGCGAATCACGCAAAGGCAGCGCTTGGACGCTAAGCGTCTGAACGGCGGGGAGACTGCCAATATCCCCGTGGTTGATATTGTGAAGACGCTACGGGTTAGCTGTCAAACGTCCAGAATTGCGGCACTGCAGGCCTCGTATCGCGCCTCCCAATCCGTCGGGCAGAAAGCATTAAGCGAGGGGGCTTTTCTTTTTCCGCATCCTGACGCTTGCGCCGATCAGGGACTCCAATTTTAATACCGCTTGACGACTCCGGCACGGTGAGATGCCGGGTCCCGAAAAGGAGGAGGAAAAATGCAGCAGCTCACGCGCAACGTATTCGCGGAGACGCAGATCCGTGGCTGTAACCACGGCTTCGTCACGACCTCCGACGGCATCGTCATGATCGACAGCCCGCACAAACCGAGTGATGCACTGAAGCTCAAGGCGGAGATCGCGAAACGCGGGCCGCTGCGCTACATCATCAACACCGAGCCGCACGGCGATCACTGGACCGGCAACGCGTATTTCGATGCCCCGGTGGTCGCGCACGAGGGCGTACGGCGGCGCATCCTCGAGACCAACCTGGAGGAGCACGTCGCCCGCGTGGCGACGTTCGGACCCGAAGAGCCGAAGCTCCTCGAAGGCTACCGTCCCAATGCGCCGATCATCACCTTCAGGAACGGGATGACGCTGCACGTGGGCAACCACACTTTCCAGATGATCCACATGCCCGGCCACACGGCGTTTCAGGCCGCGGTCTGCATCAAGGAGGAAGGCGTCGTCTTCACCAGCGACAACATCTTCCACAAGGTGCACACCTGGCTGCAGGAGGCGAATCCCGACCTGTGGCTGATCGCGCTCGAATCGCTGCGCAAGCTCGACGAGGAAATCTTCGTGCCCGGCCATGGCGCGGTGTGCGACAAGAGCTATCTTCCCGAGCAGGCCGCGTTCATCCAGGAATGGAAAGCCTACGTCAGGGATGCCATCGACCGCGGTATGACCAAGGACGAAGCGATCGAGCGTCTCACCGCAATGACCGACCGCTATCCCATGGATGTCGGGCAGGACGGGATGGCGCCGAGCGTCATGAAGCGCAATGTGGCAAACCTCTATGACTACCTGACGGGCGCCTGATTCGCCGCGCGCGAAATGAAGCGCAGTGCGGCTGCCGGCCTGCCAGGACCTCTAACAGTTCGTTGAAAATAGCCAGCGAAGTAACGACTCCGTGATGCCGGCGAAAGCCGGCATCCAGTCCAGTACTGCATCGATTCAGTTGATGTGGGTTTTCTGGACACCGGCTTCCGCCGGTGTGACGAGCTGGACTCCGTCATGCCGGCGAAGGCCGGCATCCAGTACTGCGTTGATTTACTTGATGCCGGTTTTCGGGACACTGGCTTCCGCCGGTGTGACGAGTTCTTTTAACGAACTCCTTACGGTCGGTAACGATCAGAACAGTCCCTTGGTGCCGCCGCCGTCGACCGAGATGGCCGCGCCCTGGATGTGACTGGCGGCCGGCGAGACCAGGAAGAGCGCCAGCGCCGCAACATCCTCGGGCTGGCCCAGGCGGCGCACACCGGCTTTCTTGGCCGTTTCGGCCGCGACCTGCTCTACCGTCTTGCCTTCGGCTTCGGCCTGCTGTTTGACGAGGTCGGCATTGCGGTCGGTTTCGGTGCGGCCAGGGTGGATGGTGTTGACGTTGACGCCGTCACGGATGCCAAGTCCCGACAACCCCTTGCTGAAGCTCGCCATGGCCGCGTTGACCGCGCTGCCGATCAAATTGGCGGGGTTGGGGGTACGCGCCATGCCGCCGACGATATTGACGATCTTGCCCTGTGCGGCGGAGAGCATCGGCCAGAACAGGCGCGACAGGCGGACGGCGCCGAAGAATTTCAACGCGAAACCGTCCATCCAGATTTCGTCCGACTGTTCGACAAAATTTCCGGCCTTGGTCGCGCCGGCCGAGTTGACCAGGATGTCGCAGCGGCCGTGCGCCTTCTTTACATGCTCGAATAACGCCTGGCAGCCTTCAGCCGTGCGAAGGTCGGCAGCAACGATGGTCGGTCTCGGGGCGTTGGCCGCGGCGATCTCGTCGGCAGTGTGCTTGAGATTGGCTTCCGACTTGGCGGCCAGCACCGTCTGCGCGCCCTCTGCGGCGAAAGCCATGGCGATGGCGCGGCCGATACCGCGGCTGCCGCCGGTGATCACCGCAACTTTTCCGGATAATTCTTTCGACATGGCCTTATTCCTTCCTGAATAGTTTTGTCAAAGGGGAAAAACGAGATTTGTTCGTAGTTATGGCACCCGCCTTTATGAATACTAGGGCATCGATCGCCGCTTCCGCAATCGGACTTACGGCAACGCACGCCTTGCTGCCTCTGCCCGAAGACCGGACGAGGCATCTCGCGGCGGCTGTTCCAAGCTGGCAAAATGCGGGCGTGCCGACTTCCATTCGTTACCTGCCCTTCGCGACCTGCCGGACGGCGCCATGAAGCGCCGGGCTTCGGGAAGAGAGACCTTCTTAACGATCCTCGCCGACGAAGGCATCGATCATCTCTTCGGCAACCCCGGCACCACGGAGCTTGCCATCATGGAAGCGCTCGGCAAGCGCGACGACATCCGTTTCGTGCTGGGCCTGCAGGAAAGCTCGGTGGTCGCCATGGCCGATGGATTCGCGCGCGCTTCCAACCGCCTCACTGCCTGCAACGTGCATGTCGCGCCGGGCCTGGGCAATGCGATGGGCTCGCTCTTCAGCGCCCGCTTCTGCAACTCGCCGATCATCGTCACTGCCGGTCAGCAGGAGCAGGGCCATGGGCTGACGGAACCGCTGCTCTATGGCCCGCTCGTTGCGATGGCGCAGCCGCTCGTGAAATGGGCGATCGAGGTGACGCGCGTGGAGGACCTGCCGCGCATACTGCGCCGCGCGGCCAAGGTGGCCACCGCCCCGCCGGCAGGTCCAGTATTCATCAGCCTGCCCGGGGACATCCTTGACGGTGAGGCAGAGCTTGATTTCGGACACTCCACGCGCGTCGAACCTGCCGTGCGCCCTGCGGATGCCCTGATCGAGCGCCTGGCGCGCCGGCTGCTGCAGGCGACAAGGCCGGTCATCGTCGTCGGCAACGAGGTTTCGCGCTACGACGCCTGGGCCGAGTGTGTTGCACTGGCCGAGGCGCTGGGCGCGGCCGTATACCAGCAGACCGTGCCGGATGCCGCGCACTTTCCGTCCGAGCATCGCGCCTTCATGGGGACCTTGCCAAGAAACCAGTCCAAAGTGCGCGAGATGCTCTCCGCGCACGACCTCCTGGTGAGCCTCGGCGGAGATTCGCTTCGCATGTCGGTATACAGCCCGATCGATGCGCGGCCCGACGGTCTGCCGATCGTGCAGATCACGGAAGCCGACTGGGAGCTCGGAAAGAACTATCCCGCCGAGATCGCGCTGAAGGCCAACGTGCGAGAAACGCTGTCGGTGCTGGTGCCATGCCTGCGCAGGCTCGGCGGTGCCGAGCGCGAGGCGTTCGCGCGGGCGCATCTCGACGAACTGGAAACGCGCAACTGGTCCGCGCGGCGCGCGACTCTTGCCGCCGACTATGATCGACACGCCGCAGACCAGCCAATCGACCGGCGCTATCTGATGCGCCGCGTGGTGGACGCGCTGCCCGCAAATGCGGTGGTGGTGGAAGAAGCGCTGACCGCCACCGCGTCGCTGATCGACATGCTGCCCTACCGTGATCCGCGCGGCTTCCTCGGGCTTGCGAGCGGCGGAATCGGCTTTGCGTTGCCAGGGGCCGTTGGCGCGAGCCTTGCCCTGCCCGGCCGCCCCGTGGTCGCGGTCGTGGGAGACGGCAGCGCAATGTATTCGATTCAGGCGCTGTGGACGGCGGCGCATCTCGAGCTGCCCATTACCTACGTAATCGTGAACAACCGCAGTTACCGCATTCTCAAGGAACGCATGGTGAGTTTCCGCGGCGCCCGCGCGTTCACCGGAATGGAACTCGGCGAACCCGCGATCGACTTCAGAGCGATGGCCGAGGCGATGGGCGTGCAGGCGGCGACGGTCAGCGACCCGCGGGCGATCGATGCCGCAATGCGCGAAGCGATAAGTGCCGGGGCGCCGCGCCTTCTCGAGTTCATAGTCGATCGCGGCATCGACTGACGTTCGATCCTGCCAAGAATGATCGGAATTGTCGTTATATCTCTACAAGGCTGTTGATAAGCACGCGTAAACAGGATGAATGGGCCCTTGCGGCGAGCATCCTGACTGGTAGAATTTTCCGGCGCTTCAACCCGTCCCCCAACAAAGAACGTCTCTGTTCTGGGAGAGCCCATGGACACACTTATTCCGGCCGTAGGGTCATCCAAAACCGTGGGAGTGGATTTCCGGGCGTTGCTGGACGCGCTGCCCGCCGCCGCATACACATGCGACGACCGCGGATTCATCACCTACTACAACCGGCGCGCCGTGGAAATCTGGGGCCGCGAACCCAAGTTGAACGATCCGGCGGACCGGTACTGCGGCTCGTTTCGCCTGTTCGACCTCGACGGCACCGCGATCACGCATGATCGATGCTGGATGGCGCGCTGCGTGATGGAGAGGACGGAGTACGCGGGCCGTGAAATCGTGGTCGAGCGCCCGGACGGCACACGCGTCGAGGTTCAGGCCAACGCGACGCCATTGCACGACGATAGCGGTACGCTGCTGGGTGCGGTGAACGTCCTGGTGGACATCACCGATCGGAAGCGGGCGGAGGCAACCTTGCGCGAAAGCGAGGAACGCTATCGCCGCCTCGTGAACCTCATACCCGCCGCGGTATACACCTGTGAGGCGCCGTCGGGAATCATCACGTTTTACAACGAGCACGCTGCCCAATTGTGGGGCCGCGCGCCGCAGTTGGGAAGCGACACCGAAATGCGCTTTTGCGGCTCGTATCGCTTGTGGAAACCGGGCGGCGAACTTATTCCGCACGATGAAACGCCGATGGCCCTTGCCATCCGGGAAGGCCGCTCGTTTCGAAATCAGGACATCGTCATTGAGCGCCCGGATGGAAGCCGCATCAGCGTTCTGGTGAGTATCGACCCGATCCGCGACAACAACGGCAAGATCATCGGCGCGATAAACACCTTCCACGACACGACTGCACTGAGGCACGCAGAGGACGCGTTGCGCCAGAACGAGCGCCGTTTCCGCGAGATCATTGATGCGCTTCCAAGCACCATCTATACCACCGACGCTTGCGGTCGCTTGACCCACTACAACAGTGCTGCAGTCAAGTTTTCCGGCCGCGTGCCGGAACTGGGCAATGATTCCTGGTGCGTATCGTGGAAGCTGTATCGCCCGGACGGCACACCCCTGCCTCATGACGAGTGCCCGATGGCCGAATCGCTCAAGACCGGCCGTGCGGTACGCGGCCGCGAAGCAATCGCCGAGCGGCCGGACGGTACCCGGCGCTGGTTCGAGCCTTATCCCACTCCGCTGCGCGACGAAGCAGGGAATCTGGTGGGCGGCGTGAATATGCTGGTGGACATCACCGAGCGCAAACACGCGGAACTGCAACGCGTTGAGGCATTGCAGCGCGAACAGCTTGCGCGAACCGAGGCGGAAACGCTCAACAAGGTCGCCCTTACGCTTGCAGGCGAACTCGAACCGCGGATATTGGTTGAAAAAGTGACCGAGGCCGCAACGCGGCTCACGAATGCGAAGTTCGGCGCTTACTTCTACAACGTTACCGACGAGCACGGCGAATCCTACATGCTCTATACGCTCAGCGGCGCGCCACGGGCTGCATTCGAAAAGTTCGGCGTTCCGCGCAATACGCCGCTGTTCGACGCGACGTTTCACGGTGGCGTCGTGCGCATCGATGATGTGCTGCGCGATCCTCGCTACGGGAAGAATCCGCCGCACAATGGAATGCCCAAAGGGCATCTTCCGGTTCGCAGCTACCTGGCCGTCCCGGTCATCGCCCGGTCAGGCGCGGTACTGGGCGGATTGTTCTTCGGCCATCCGGACGCCGGGGTTTTTACCGAGCATTCGGAGCGCATCGCCGTTGCGATCGCCGCGCAGGCCGCCATCGCCATCGACAACGCAAGGCTATACGAAGAGGCACGCCGGGAGATCACACATCGCAGAAATACGGAGCAGGTTCTTCGTGAGAGCGAAGATCGCTTTCGCAGCCTGGTGTCGGTGGTTACCGATGTTCCGTGGACGACGGACGCGTCAGGCGCGTTCGTGACCGAGCAGAGCGCATGGTCGCAGTATACCGGCCAGACCTGGGAGGAGTGCCGAGGTTTTGGATGGAATCGAGCGCTGCATCCCGATGATCGGGAAACGATCAAGAATATCTGGCTGAAAGCCGTCGCAGATTACGGCCTGTACAAGTCTGAGGGCCGTGTCTGGCATGCCGCCAGCCAGCAGTACCGTTACTTCGTCGCTCGCGCCACGCCGATGTTCAACGCTGACGGCAGCGTGCGGGAATGGGTCGGCGCGTGCACCGACGTACATGAGCAGCGCCTGGCGGAGCACGCGCTCAAAGACGCGGATCGCCGCAAAGATGAGTTCCTGGCGCAACTTGCGCACGAACTGCGCAATCCGCTGGCACCGGTAAGCAATGCAGCACAGTTGTTGCGCATGAAGGCGGGAAACGAGCCGGAAATGCGCTGGATCGGCGATGTCGTGGAACGTCAGGTTAATCACCTCACACGGCTCATCGACGATCTGATTGATGTGAGCCGCATTACGCGCAACAAGCTTGAATTGCGCAAGCAGACCGTCGATCTGGCGGAAATCGTGCAGGCCGCGGTCGAAAGCACGCGTCCCGTATTCGAGACGCGCAACCACAACTTAACGGTGAATCTGCCGCCCGGGCAAGTCTTGTTGCATGGCGATCTCGTGCGCCTCGCGCAGGTTTTCACGAACTTGCTCAACAACGCCGGGAAGTACACCGAGTCCGGCGGCAGTATCGCTCTTGTAGGCGAGATTGCCGCAAACGGCGCATCGAAGACCGTAGCCGTGCGCGTCAAAGACACCGGCGTCGGCATTCCCGCGGCGGAGCTGGGCTGCGTATTCGACATGTTTTTTCAGGTGGACAACTCGCTCGGGCGCGAAGGCGGGCTGGGCATCGGCCTTGCATTGGTTCGCCGGCTGGTCGAGATGCACGGCGGAAGCGTAGAGGCGCATAGCGACGGCCCCGGAAAAGGCAGTGAGTTCATCGTCCGCCTGCCCATCGTGGAATCGAATCCGGACCAGTCGTCTCGGGAGCTTCGCAGCAGAGCGGATCGTGCCGCCTTCGTCGCTAAAACAATCGTTATAGCTGATGACAATCGCGACGCGGCGCATTCTCTCGCCATGCTGCTCGACATGAACGGCAGTAAGACCCATATCGCGTATGACGGCGTCGAAGCACTGCAAAAACTCCAGACGATTCTGCCGGATGTCGCGCTATTGGATCTCGGTATGCCCGCACTCGACGGATACGAGCTGTGTCGCCGTGTCCGGCAGGAACCCTGGGGTCAGGATATGGTGCTGATTGCCCTGACCGGATGGGGTCAGGACGCCGACCGCCTCCGCACCCGGCAGGCGGGCTTCGATGGCCACCTGGTCAAGCCGGTGGACTCCGATACGCTCGGGACTACCATCGCTGAGCTGGCCGCAAGGCGCGCAGGCAAGGAGCAGCACGGCTCGGCGTACCCCGGCCGCGATCGAGCGCTGTAAGCCGAGGCTTGTCCAAGGTCAGATCAGCCTTTACGGACTGATGGGCATAAAACACCGTCGGGCTGTCCCTATTGAGCATGGTCCTGTCTGTTTCAGAAATCGACTTCAGGAGCCGTAAAACTCCATCGCGTGTGCGGCAAGGGAATTTTTCAGCCGGTGTTGTTGAGTTAATTTCAAGGACAAGCCGCATGCTTGGGGAGTTCAAAGTCCTGCAGGAGCCCTAATCCGGACTCGTCAGCCGCTTCTGCAGATGCTCGATCACCCTGCAGTGTTCGGCTTGCGGGCTGAAAAGAATAATCTCCGCATCCCTTGCGACCTTAACGGTGTGCCCGGGAGGGAAGTAGAAGAGATCACCGCCAGAGATCGTCTCCTCCTCCCCATCTGAGTAGGTCACGGTCACTTCGCCTTCTATCAGATAGCCCCAGTGAGGTGATTGGCAGAGATCACCCTCAAGCCCCTTGAGTAGCGGGGCAATATCGGTCCCAGCCTTGAGCGAGAAATATTCACCCGCAATTTTTCCGTACCCTGTCGCGTCACCGAAATCCAACGCCTGGCGCGCAATTGCACCCGGGATGTTGATCTTCTCAGGCACTTCCGTTTTTGTGATTTTCATAGACATCCTCCTCGTTTAGCCACAACCGGGCGCATGACAAATCTCCTCACATTACGGTTTGGACGGTTACGCTTTTTTTGCGGCGGCAATAGCTCTCCTTTGTGAAGCGCCGCATTATCCATCATAGGAGTGGGCGTCTACGTTGTCATGTCAGCATTGCACGACACAACTCGTAGCGCGCAAACCACGCACCGTTCACGGTTCGACGAACTCACCACGAACGGCCCTCTGTGAACGACCGTTCGCCCCGAGCCACCCACGCTCGCGGCGCATCTTATTGACGGCCGGAATGAGTCAGCCGATTAAGAGACTGTCGGGCCGTCCCCCCTGAGCGTGGTCCGGCGGACATCGCGCGGCTCGCTGGCGGGAAAGGCCCTTCCGCGGTGCATGGTCTGGCGATTGTCCCAGATGACCAGGTCGTTCACGCGCCACTGGTGCGAGTAGACGAATTCACGCTGCGTGGCGTGCTCCGTCAGGTCGCGCAGCAGCAGTCGCGCCTCCGCCAACGGCCAGCCCACGATCGCGCCGGCGTGGGAGGAGAGGTAGAGTGATTTGCGCCCGGTCCGGGGCAAGGTACGGACCAGTCTCTGGCGCACGGGCTTGAAGCGCTCGCGCTCCTCCGGCGTGAACTCCGTAAAGCCGATCGCCGCGCGCGAGTAAAGCTGCGAATGCTCGCACACGAGGTCCTCGACCAAGGTCTTCGTTTCGTCGTCCAGCGCCTCGTAGGCCGCGCCCATGTGGGCGAACTCGGTGTTGCCGCCCTTCGAGGGGATGACCAGCGCGCGCAGCAGCGAATATTTCGCCGGGACCGCCCTGAACGACGCGTCGGAGTGCCACAGGCGATTGCCGATGGCGAAGAGCCGCCTGCGATCTTCCGCGCCGTATGGCTGGTTGTTGGCGTCGAGGTTCGACACGTCGGCGAAGAGTGGCGGCAACCGGGCATCCGCAGCATCGCGCAGGTTGTTGCCGCGGGTGTCTTCCACATGCCCTAACGCACGGGTGAAAGCAAGGTGCTCCTCGTCGGTCAGCGGCTGGCCGTGAAAGACCAGCACCGCGTATCGGTCCATCGCAGCGTGGATCTCCTCGGTCTGCGCGGCAGACAGGGGTTCGCGCAGATCGATGCCTTCGACCTCCGCGCCGATGCACGGATTGAGCGCGCGAAATTCAAGGGCCATCACAGATTCTCCTGGAGCCCGTTCATCCTTCGACTCCGCGTGAGTGTAGCCTGCTTGAGTGAGGCGAAGGACTGCGAACGGTCAGTAAGGCCGGTCGCCGCGCACCAGCATGCGATAAAGCCGGCGCTGCTGGGTGTGGTCGTAGTCGAAGCCGGCTTTGTGCAGCGACTGCCGGTCGTCGATGATCAGCAGATCACCCTTCTGGTACTGGTGCGCATAGCAGAATTGCGGCTGGGTGATCCTGTCGGTGAGGTCCTGCAGAAAGTCCTGGGTCTCCTCGGGCGTCATGCCGATGATGCGCTCGGTCTTGCCCTTGTGGAACCACACGGCCTTGGCCCCGGTTTCCGGGTGCGTGCGCACCAGCGGCTGCACCGTCGGCGGCTTCTCCGATTCGAGTTGTTCGCGCACGATATCGGGATTCTGGAGCTTGAATCGCGCGCTGCTGACCAGCGTGTTGTCGGTTTTCATGCCGGTGATTTTCTGCTTCAGGTCCTCGGGCAGCGC
>JBQTJV010000139.1:0-3314 GCA_052386775.1 Betaproteobacteria bacterium | reverse complement strand
CCATCTTGAGCGCGATGTAGGCGTCGATCATGTCGTTCGAGAACACACCGCCGCGGGTGAGGAATTCCCGATCCTTGTCGAGAGCATCGAGCGCCTCGTCGAGCGACGCACAGGGGTGCGGAATCTTCTTGGCGATTCCCGGCGGCAGGTCGTAAAGATTCTTGTCGATGGGATCGCCGGGATGGATCTTGTTCTGTATGCCGTCCAGTCCCGCCATCAGCATCGCGGTAAAGCCGAGATACGGATTGCAGGTGGGATCGGGGAAGCGCACCTCGATGCGGCGCGCCTTGGGGTTCGCGACCAACGGGACGCGCACGGCGGCCGAGCGGTTACGCGACGAATACGCGAGATTGATGGGTGCTTCGAACCCGGGGACCAGGCGCTTATAGGAATTGGTGCCGGGGTTGGTGATCGCGTTCAGCGCCTTGGCGTGCTTGATGATGCCGCCGATATAGTAGAGCGCCAACTCCGACAGGCCGCCATAGCCGCTGCCGCTGAAAAGGTTCTGGCCGCCCTTCGCGAGCGACTGGTGCACGTGCATGCCGGAGCCGTTGTCACCGACCACCGGCTTGGGCATGAAAGTCGCCGTCTTGCCGTAGGAGTGTGCGACGTTGTGCACCGCGTACTTGAGGATCATCATCCAGTCGGCGCGCTTCACCAGCGGTGCGAACTTGGTACCGATCTCGCACTGTCCTGCCGATGCGACCTCGTGGTGATGCACTTCGCATTCGACCCCCATCTCCTCCATCGCGAGCACCATGGCGGAGCGGATATCCTGCAGCGAATCGACCGGCGGCACGGGGAAGTAGCCGCCCTTGATCGGCGCGCGATGCCCCATGTTGCCGCCCTCGAACTCTTCGCCGCTGGACCAGGGCGCCTCCTCGCTCTTGATCTTGACGAAGCTGCCGGACATGTCGACTTTCCAGGTCACCGCGTCAAAGATGAAGAACTCGGGTTCCGGGCCAAAGAAGGCGGTATCGGCGATGCCGGTCGACTTGAGGTACGCCTCGCCGCGCTTGCCGATGGAGCGCGGGTCGCGGTCATAGCCCTTGCCGTCCGAAGGCTCGATCACATCGCACTGGAGCAGCAAGGTGGGTTCGTCGGTAAACGGATCCATGCGCGAGGAATCCGGGTCCGGCATGAGGACCATGTCCGACGCCTCAATGCCTTTCCAGCCTGCGATCGAGGAGCCGTCAAAAAAATGGCCGTCGGAAAACTTGGCGTCGGTAAACGCCTTGACAGGAACCGACACGTGCTGCTCCTTGCCGCGCGTATCGGTAAACCGGAGATCAACGAACTTCACTTCGTTGTCCTTGATCATTTTCATTACGTCGGCGACGGCCATTCTGTTCTCCTGTTCTCCTGGTATGGGTTCAAAACGAAGCGGAATAACGTTCGGTTTTCCGTCAGCATGAAGCGTGCCATCACTAAGGCAGAGAAAGTCCTTGTCGAATAAGGCAATTCATGGAGGCGCGAAACCATTGCGCACCAACTCGGTGCAGTCGCGCATTTTAACGCACTGCCATGGTGCTGCACGAGCCACGATGGTGCCTGTGCAATAATACTTTTCTTTGCCTCATCCTTGGTAACCGTTATGTCCATCACCGAAACACTGAAAGCCGCGAGGGAGCGCGCCCAACGCATGGGCCTGCCCTACGAGGGGGCGTTACTGCCCAGGGAAGCCTACGAGATTCTCGGTTCCGCGCCCGGCGCCAAACTGGTCGATGTCCGGACGCGCGCGGAGTGGGATTGGGTGGGCCGCATCCCGGGCGCGGTCGAAATCGAACTCCTCACCTATCCGGGCAGTCGACCGAACCCGTCGTTCATGGCTGAACTGGAGCAGCAGGTGGATAAGGAGGCGCCGGTGCTCTTCATCTGCCGCAGCGGCGGACGTTCGCACAACGCAGCGCTGCTCGCCATGCAGGCAGGTTACACGCAGTGTTACAACGTGCTCGAAGGTTTCGAGGGGGATAAGGATGCCGCCGGCCATCGCAATAGCAAAGGCGGCTGGCGTGCAAACGGCCTGCCCTGGACGCAGAACTGAACCGGAGTTAAGCGGACCAGTTCACCAGGCCGGCGTAGCCGGTCGCAAGTACCACCAGCCCGAATCCGATCCGATACCAGGCAAACATGCTGAAATCGTGGGTCGCGATGTAGCGCAGCAGCCAGCGCACGCACAGGAACGCCGACAGGAATGCCGCGATGAACCCGGTCGTGAAAAGTCCAACGTCGTTCGCGGATAGCAGGTCGCGATTGGAGTACAGATCGTAAGCGCCCGCCGCCACCAGCGTCGGCACGGCAAGAAAAAATGAAAACTCGGTGGCGGCCCGGCGCGACAGTCCGAACAGCATCCCGCCGATAATCGTGGCCCCGGCGCGCGAGGTGCCGGGAATCAGCGCGAACGCCTGCGCCACACCCACCTTCAGCGCGTCTTTCCACCCCATGTCATCCACGCTTTCGATCACGCTGCCACGACGCCGGCCGCGTTCGACCCACAGAATCACCACGCCGCCGATAATGAATGCAAGCGCGACGGCATGCGTGTGGAAAAGATGCTGTTTGATCGACGAGCCGAATATGAGGCCCAGCACGGCGGCGGGAGTGAAGGCGATCACGAGGTTGCATCCGAACCGGCGCGCCAGCGGATCGCTGAGGAAAGCGGTCGCCAGGCGGGCGAAACGCTGCCGGAATTCCCAGACGACCGCAACCATGGCGCCGCTCTGGATAACGATGCCGAACACTTTGCCGCGGGCATCGTTGAATCCCAGAAGTTCGGACGCGATGATGAGATGGCCGGTGCTCGATATCGGCAGAAATTCGGTGAATCCTTCCACCATCCCGAGTATCACCGCCTTGAGAAACAGGATCGAATCCATACAGGGTTACTCGTAGCGCAGCGCTTCGATCGGCAGCAGCCGGGAAGCCTTCCGCGCCGGATAAAACCCGAAAAAGGTTCCGATGCCCGCCGCAAACCCGACCGCAATCGCGATCGATTCGGGTCGCAACTGGACGCGCCAGCCGGCCAGTTCGCTGATCGCATAGGAACCGCTCAGCCCCAGTACGACGCCCAGCAGTCCGCCGATCAGCGCGAGAGTGATTGCTTCCACCAGGAACTGGGTGAGGATGTCCCGGCCGCGCGCGCCGACCGCCATGCGCAAGCCGATCTCGCGGGTGCGTTCGGTCACCGACACCAGCATGATGTTCATGATGCCGATTCCGCCGACGATCTGCGATACGGAAGCGACCGAGGCGAGCATCAGGGTCATGATGCTGCTCGACTCCTCCTGCGCGCTCAATACTTCCGACAGATTGAT
>JBQTJV010000138.1:0-10177 GCA_052386775.1 Betaproteobacteria bacterium | reverse complement strand
GGCCAGCACCTTCAGCTCGAGCTTGAGCTTGCGGCTCTCCCCCGGCTCGCCGACGGTGTGCTGGCGCGGCGCGCGATTGACGCTGGATTTGAAATGCAGGTTGCCGAGGCCGCCCTTGCCGCCCTTGGCGATCAGCGCGCGTTCGCCGTGACGATCGAGATCCGCGACCACTTCGCCGCTTTCGACATCGCTCACCACCGTGCCGACCGGCATTCGGAGCTCGATGTCCGCCGCGGCGCGTCCGTAGCAGTCGGCGCCCTGGCCCTTGCCGCCGTTCTTGGCGCGGTGGATGCGCGCGTAGCGATAATCGATGAGCGTGTTGATGTTGCGATCGGCGATGGCGTAGATGCTGCCGCCGCGCCCGCCGTCGCCGCCGTCCGGTCCGCCGCGCGGCACGAATTTTTCGCGCCGGAAGCTCGCAACGCCGTCCCCGCCCTTGCCGGCGTGGACTTCGATGACCGCTTCGTCGATGAATTTCATGGGTAGCAGCGTAGGCGCAAAGGATGCGAAGGACGCAATGGATTAAATTGCAATGGCACAATACTGGTCAGCTCGACTCCGGCTGACTGTTGAGGCCTTGCTGGCGCATTGCATGAGCATCAGCCTTTGCGTCCATCGCGCCCCGGCTTTTGCTCTGCAAACAAAAAAGCCCTGTCGGTCGACAGGGCCTCTACGCCGGAGCGCGCTCCCTTCAGGCGGGAACGACGCTCACCGTCTTGTGATTGCGCGGGCCCTTCTGCGAGAACTCGATCCTGCCGGTGACCTTGGCGAAGAGCGTGTGGTCCTTGCCCATGCCGACGTTGCGTCCCGGGTGGAGCTGCGTTCCGCGCTGGCGCACGATGATGCTCCCGGCCGGGATGGTCTCGCCGCCGAACGCTTTCACGCCCAGCCGCTTTGCGTTCGAATCGCGGCCGTTTCGCGAACTGCCGCCTGCTGTCTTGTGTGCCATCTGATCTCTCCTAGTCCTGCGAACCGCTCTTACTCGCTGATCGCATCCGCCGTTCGTGTACCTTCAACGGGCTCCGGGCGAACGGGCTAAATCAAGCTCCGATGCTCAGGATCTCGATCTCAGTGTAATTCTGCCGATGCCCCTGGCTCTTGCGGTAATGCTTGCGCCGGCGCATCTTGAAAATGTTCACCTTGTCGCCGCGGCCGTGCCCGATCACTTTCGCCTTGACCGACGTCCCCGCGACCAGAGGGGTGCCCATGGTGACCGCCTCGCCGTCCGCCACCATCAGTACCTGGTCCAGCGCAATCTCCGCCCCGACGTCTGCAGGTATCTGTTCCACCTTGAGTTTTTCGCCGGCGCTGACGCGGTACTGCTTGCCGCCGGTCTTGATCACTGCATACATGGGATGGCCCGCCTGGTGCATTTCGGAAAGGTGCGCATTCTACAAAACGGGGGCCGGATAGTCAAAGAAAATCCGTTGCTTGCGTGCGTGGCGCCGGCGTATGCCGGCCCCCGGTGTAAAGGGCGGATAATCAGGGCCTGTCTTATCGATCATCGGACAGGTTCTGGTCTATGATCTGCGCTTTTTTGCCGCCGGGCGCTGCGTGACGATCGAAGCCATTCGCGAATTCATCGCGGCCGACATGGAAGCGGTGGATCGGGTCATCCGCAGCCGCCTGCACTCCGAGGTCGCGCTGATCCGCCAGGTCGCCGAGTACATCATCAGCGGCGGCGGCAAGCGCCTGCGACCGGCGCTGCTCATCCTCGCTGCCGGCGCCTTCGGCTATCGCGGCACGCACCACCACGATCTCGCCGCCGTCATCGAATTCATCCACACCGCGACGCTCCTGCACGACGACGTGGTCGACGAATCGGCGCTGCGGCGCGGCCGCCCCACCGCCAATTCGCTGTTCGGCAATTCCGCCAGCGTGCTGGTGGGCGACTTCGTCTACTCGCGCTCGTTCCAGATCATGGTGGCCATGGAAAACATGCGGGTGCTCAAGGTGCTGGCGGATGCCACCAACGTCATCGCGGAAGGCGAAGTGCTGCAGCTCATGAACTGCAACAATCCGGACATCGACGAGCAGGGCTACCTCCAGGTGATCCGCTACAAGACCGCGAAACTGTTCGAGGCGGCGACCCGGCTCGGCGCGATCCTGGGGGGCGCGTCGCGGGACGAAGAGGACGCGCTTGCCACCTACGGCATTCATCTCGGCACGGCGTTCCAGTTGATCGACGACGTGCTCGATTACTCCGGCGACCATACGACCACCGGCAAGAACATCGGCGACGATCTTGCCGAAGGCAAGGCAACGCTGCCGCTCATCTACGCGATGGAGAAGGGCATGCCCGAGCAAAGGACGCTCATCCGCCACGCCATCGAACAGGGCGGGCTTGCCGATCTCTCGGCGGTTCTGGCTGCGATCCGGGAAACCGGCGCCATCGAGTATGCGCGCCGACAGGCGGGCGCCGAATCGCGCACCGCGTGCGCGGCGCTCGCGCGGCTGCCCGAGTCGCCGTATCGCGACCACATGCTGCAGCTCGCCGACTTCGCCATCACCCGCACGTATTAGGGGACAGACCCGGTAAAGATCGCATTAGGGGTCTGTCCCCTAAAATACCCGCGCAATAGCCGAAGGGAGGAGTATGGCTGCGGACGCCCACCCGGAAATCCTGCACCCGGACGCCGTCGAGCGCGTCGAAACGGTGGGCGCGCGCATGCTGGTGCTGGTGCGCTGCGTGCTCGCGTACTCGGCGCTCGTCATCATCTGGATCGATCCGTCGGAGCCCACGCGGCTGGTCGAAATCACCTACGCCTCGCTCGCCGCGTACTGTCTCTACGCCACGCTGCTCGCGCTCGTCTCGTGGCGCCAGGACTGGGCGCCGCCCGACCGCGCCTTCCACTGGGCCGACATCGCCTTTTACGCCTATCTCGTCGCGCTGACCGAAGGCACGAGCAGCATCTTCTTCTATTTCTTTTTCTTCCCCATCCTGGTCGCCTCCTTTGCCTGGGGATTTCGCGAAGGGCTCGCCGCAACGCTCACCTCCTACGCGCTGTTCATGGCCGGCATCGGCTTTGCACCGAGCGGCGAAGAATTCGAGCTCAACCGCACGCTGATCCGCTCGGTTTACCTTTTCGTGTTCGGCTATCTCTTCGCCTACTGGGGCGGCTACGAGCGGCTCCTCAAGCGCCGGCTGCGGCTGCTGCAGGACATCAACAACCTCTGGAATCCGCGCTTCGGCGTGGACCACGCCATCGGCAGCAACCTCGACCGGCTGATCGCGTTCTATGGCGCGAATTCCGCCGTGCTGGTGCTACGGCGGCCGGCCATGCCGGCGAGCTTTCTGATGTACACCGCCTCGCGCGAAAAGCCCGGCGCGTCGGCCACGCCGCGCGAGATCACGCAGAGCACCGCCGGCACGCTCGCGAATCTGCCCGAGAACATCGGCGCCTACTATCACGACCCGCAGCACTCCTGGCGCCACCGCTATCACGGCGTCCACGCGCACGAGATCGATACCCGGGCGCGCAGCAAGGCGCATCACGATGCGTGCGCCGCGCTCGCCAACCTGCTCGACGCGCAGGCCTACATCACCGTCCCGTATGCGCAGAGCGACGGCACGACCGGCCGGCTCTACCTCGTGTCGGCGCGCGGCGGCTTCATCCCTTCCGACATCGATTTTCTCGCCCAGGTCGCGGATGCCACGGCGACCGTGGTGGAAAACATGTTCCTGATGGAGGAGCTGATCTCGCGCGCCGCCGAGCACGAGCGCCTCGCGGTGTCGCGCGACCTGCACGACACGACCATCCAGCCCTACATCGGGCTGAAGCTTGCACTCGATGCGCTGCAGCGCGAGGCGGGTGCGGACGGCCCGATGGCGAAGCGCATCGCCGAGCTGGTGGACATGACCACCGTGACGATCCGCGACCTGCGCCACTACGCCGAGACGCTCAAGGAGAAAGCCGCGATGCCGGGCGAATTCCTGGTGGCAGCGGTCAAACGGCAGTCCGAGCGGCTGGGGCGCTTCTACGGGCTCCATGTCGAGGTGACGAGCGACATCTCCTCGCAGTTGAAGGGCCGCATCGCCGCGGAAGCGTTCCAGATCATCTCCGAGGGCTTGAGCAACGTGCTGCGCCACGGCGCCGCGAAAAAGGCGTTCGTGTCGATCCTCTGCGAGAACGCGAACCTGCTGCTCAAGATCGGCAACGAAGAGCGCGACGGCACGGCGGACGCGAGCGCATTCACGCCGCGCTCGATCCACGAGCGCAGCCAGGCGCTCGGCGGCTCGACCTTCGTGGAGCGCCGACTGGACGGTTATACTGTGGTCCACGTCACGATACCGATGTAGCAAGGAATGACCGCACAAGACTCCGCGCCCATCCGTGTTTTCCTGATCGACGATCATCGCAGCATCCTGTGGGGACTGGAGCGGCTGATCGAGAGCGGGAAGCCGCCGATGAACGTGGTGGGCAGCGCGGCGAGCCATAGCGAGGCGCTCGATGCCCTCGCCGGCGTCTCGCCCGACGTGATCCTGCTCGACATCGATCTCGGCAAGGAGAGTGGGCTCGATGCCATCCCGAAACTGATCGGCGCCGCGCCCCGCGCGAGAATCCTGGTGCTGACCGGCCTGCGCGACAAGGCGATGCACGACAAGGCGGTCCTTGCCGGTGCGAAAGGCGTGGTCGAGAAGGAAGCGCCGGCGCAGACCATCCTCACCGCGATCGCCAAAGTGCACGAGGGCCAGCTCTGGCTCGACCGCGCGGCGGCGGGGCGGATCTTCGTCGAGTTCTCGCGCAAGAGCGGCGCGCCGCAGGCGCTCGACCCGGAGGAGAAGAAGATCGCCTCGCTCACCGAGCGCGAGCGCCAGATCATCGTCGGCATTGCCGCGAACGCCGGCGCCACCGCGCGCACCATCGCCGAGACGCTGCACATCAGCGAGCACACGCTGCGCAACCATCTCACTTCCATCTACGACAAGCTCGACGTCGCCAACCGCCTCGAGTTGTTCGCCTACGCGCAGAAGCACAACCTCACCAAGCAATAACTCTCCCTTCCTTGCAAAGCGGGGGAGGGTCGGGGAGGGGGGCGCCATAGTAGAAACCTCCTACGCCAACGTCGTATTACTAGTCATCCCCTCCCTCCCAAAAAAGTAGCCCGCGCTCATTCGTCCCGTCTCGCGCTCGACTAATCTGCGCTCCTCACACAAGGGAGTGGCGCGGTGGACCAGTTCGGACGCGAAAAAAGAAGGGACGAGCGCGTTTTCACCGCACTGCCGGTCGATCTGGGAAATGCGTCGGGACTGACGCGCGACGTCAGTGCCTCCGGCGTGTTCTTCGAGATCGATGCAAGTTACAGGCTGGGCAGCACGATCGAGTTTGCGGTCGAGCTGGAGACGCCCGGAGGAAAGATGTTGTTGAAGTGCGAGGGAGAAATCGTGCGCATCGAACCGCGCGGCGCGCGCGTCGGGGTCGCGGTGAAGATCGTCGAATCGTCGCTCGAACCGCTGCGCGAGTAGTGACCGGGAAAGGTCAGTTTATGACGCGATTCGTCACTCGATACTTATGGGCAGACACCCGGGACTTTAGTGCCGTAGACGACGCGTCCGCGGTGCGTAGGATGCGCTACTCGCTTGCGTGTACAAACCGCGAGTCCGAGGGAAAACAGGAGAATCAGTGTAGCGAGGCTGTGACAGCGATGCGCCGAAAAACTCTACACCGGAATCAAGGCTCACCGACTACGGGCATGGGTATTGCTGATTATGATTCCGGCATAACGCTAACGTCATAACGAAATAAGCCATATTGCTGTGCTCAATGCACAGAACAAAAGGAGAGGAAAGTGAGTACTACTTATACATGGGAGTTTGGAGCGGCTGGATCGGGATTGCACTTCTCTATCACGTACGACACCGAACTGAATACCTTTACTGTCACGAGCTCTGAAGGTTCCTTTGACCTCAACGCGCTCTGGTTTTCGGACGGAGGCACATCGGACGGGTATACCCTCACCAAGTCCGACAGCAGCCTCAATATGAACGGTTCCAATACGGTCTGGGACGATGGCACAGCGACCAGTGAAAAAATCGCTTGGGACGACTACCTGAAACTCTCTAGCACCGGATTGGGCAGTCTCGGAACTGAAAAGAACACCTTTATCAGCGACGGAGAAACAAAAACTTTCACTTCCGCTGAGTTCCTCGGGGGTGATTTCGTTCCCGCAGACATCACCGCTGATACCACTCTCGGAGTCCGCGCCACGAGCGTAAACGGCAACGACAGCATCAAATGGGCCGACACAGAGGCTGTGGTGAATAGCGGCGACACAACGGCACCGGATGCGCCGGTGGTGGACCTGGATGCGGGTTCTGACAGTGGCAGTTCGGATGCGGACAACATCACCAACGACGACACCCCGACGCTGACGATCACGGCGGAGGCGGGCTCGGCGGTGGAGGTGTTCCGTGACGGCGTGTCGGTGGGCTTGGCCACGGAGACGGGGACGCCCGGGACCTTTACCTTCACCTCTGCGGATCTGGCTGATGCCGACTATGACTTTACGGCAACGGCGACGGACACGGCGGGCAACACGAGCGTGCTATCGGCGGCGCTTGAAGTGACGATTGATACGACGGCACCGGATGCGCCGGTGGTGGACCTGGATGCGGGTTCTGATACAGGCGTGGACGATGTCAACAACGTAACGCAGGACGATACGCCTACCGTGCGTGTGACGCTGAACGGAACAGGACTGACCGCACCCGTCGTCGGCGACGTAGTAAACGTGTACTCTGGCTTGGCGCTGGTAGGCACCAAGACCCTGACTGCACTGGATATCAGCAATGACTATGCAGACGTCACAACATCCGACTTAGGTCCGGAAGGAACCTACAGTTTGAGCGCCACAATCGCCGATGTGGCAGGGAATGAGAGCGCCGCCTCCAACAGCGTGACGCTCACTGTGGATCAGACCGCGCCCACAGACCTTGACATTACCTTCGTCGGAGACCCCGGTGTAGTTACAACAGGTGGCCCGTTCACTATTGGCCGCTTCGTGGGAACGGACAACACCACTGTTAATCCGGATTTCACTTTCCAGATTACCGGCGTTCAGACGGCGGCTCTCACGAGTACTGTCTTCGCTCCCCTTTCGCCGCATCCGTTCTCGGTTGATTCGAGTGACCAGCTGATTACGTCTGCGCTAGCGGAGAATACGAACTATGCGATTACAGTTGAGGTAAGCGATCTTGCGGGAAATATTCGGACAGAAGTCATAAATATCGTCGTCGGGAATAGCGGTACCAATGACGCTGCTGACCCTGTCACCGATCCGACCGGTTCGCCAAACAACGGGGACGACGTACTCTTCGGGTTAGCTGGTGGCGATACCCACATTTTTGGTTTTGCCGGAGACGACATGCTTTTTGGCGGTGAAGGAGGGGACGTCCTCCATGGCGGGGATGACAATGATACTCTGATCGGTGGAGGTGGAAACGATACGCTGAATGGTGAAGCCGGCAACGACATACTCGTTTTCGATCAGATCAATAACCATATTTACAATGGCGGAACAGGAACCGACACACTGGAAGTTCGTGGTGCAATGGGCAACATTGAGGGCATTGATGCCAGGTTCGAATCAATAGAAATTATCGATCTAGGCGTGGGTGTGGCTACTGCCAGCGTGGGCAATGCTGATGGTGGTCCTTCCGGCCCGAACCGATTGGATGTGCAAGATGTTCTCGATATCACCGACCAAACGGGAATCGTGAACCTGTTCATCGAAGGCGACAGCGCAGACACTGTCTATATTCACACTGGCGCGGGCCAATTCTCCACGCCCGAAACGGTCTTCGAGGACACCTATGCGCTTTACACGGCGACCAGCGGCGCTGACACAGTTAACCTTTATATCGCTTTGGATATCACTCGTAACGAGGGTGGCACCTGAGCAGTGCCATAAGCACGCCTCGCAACCCGCCGGCTACCCCGGTCGGGTTTTTTCCCTGCGGCAACGCGGGAAACGCAACTTAAGGAGCCGCGAACATGACCGCAGCTCTGGCGCCAAGCAATGGCAATCGCTATCTGCTTCCGGCGGAAGTGATCAGGCGGGTGAAGGCGGCGTTCGCCTATATCGAGACTAGCGAAAAAAGCGGTGCCGCACATTGAGCGCTGCGGTGCCGTGCTGGGATATGAAGTGACTGACGTATAGCCCTTCGACTCCGCGTTCGCTCCGCTCAGGGCGAACGGCGTTAAATTCGTCCGCTCAGGGCGAACCGCGTAAACAGCTTCGCTCAGAGCGAACGCGGTCAGCGACGCCGCGGGTTGACGACAGGTAGCAGGTTCGCGGTGAGATCGCCCGCGATCGCCTTGCCGACACCGTAGCCCAGGATTTTCGCGCAGCGCTCGATCAACGGCTGCACGCATTCTTCGTGCTCCGCTGATTCGTAATCGAAGATGAGCGGTTCGCCGGGGATCACGACCGCGCAGAGGTAGCTCTTGTCGCAGCCGGGGTTGTCGCCGAAGCAGACGTGAACCGCGCGATCCTTGACCTTCTCCAGTTCCGCGATGCGCTCGGCGAGGAGCGCGTCCTTGCTGCGGCGATTGCGGCTTTCGATCTGGCGGATGATGTCCTCGACGCGCTCGTAGCCGGCCTTCTCGTCGGCATCGATGTACGCGAACTCGGTTGCGATCCGCATCACCACGACCAGCGGGCTCAAGTACGGGTTGCCGTTCAAGGGCCCGAGACGATGCGCAACTGGCTGGCGCGCCGCCACAGCGTGCGTCGAGTGTCCCCCCTGCAGCGCCTGGCGCTGGCTCGAACGCCCGCCGCTGGCAGCGCGCCGGTCGATTGCTTTCCTGCGTTCCGGACCGCTGTACGACGGGTCAGCCCGCCGCCGGCGTTCGGGTCCGCACCTTCTGTCCTCTCCCGAGAGAGCGAGAGCTTGCATCTTTGTCCTCACTATTTCTTCAAAGTCCCTGCTCACGCGGCTCTTACACTACGCATTTTTGCTCTGCGGCAGTAGGAAGAACTTCACATACTTTGGGCGGCTTCGTGGGGGTGAACCGATGAGCGGAGGAGGCGGGATGATAAACGGTTTTTCGCGTTGCGGTCGGTGTATTCTATTGCGCCAAAACCGTGAATATTTCTCACTTGCGAAAATCCAGGCAAGCGGAGATGAAGCGAAAAAAGAACGACAAACGCAGAGGAAAGCGAGTGAGGGCCGCGCTGCCCGTGGCGGTGGAGGGACTGCCGGCGCTGGCGCGCGACCTCAGCGCAACCGGCATATTCCTCGAGACCGACGCCAACTATGCGCTGGGAAGTGCCGTCGACGTGGCGCTCGACCTCGATACGCCGTGGGGCAAGGTCATGTTCCAGTGCCGGGGCCGGATCGTGCGCGTCGAGCATCGCGACGAGAAAGTCGGGGTGGCGGTCCACTTCACCGACGACGCCGGTCAGTCTGGATTCCGGCGTACGCCGGAATGACGATTCCTTGAAAGTCCTTTTCGTACATCAGAATTTTCCCGGGCAGTTCAAGCATCTCGCGCCGGCGCTCGCGGGGATGGGGCACGCGGTGAAGGCGCTGGGAATCGACGGGCCCGGATTGCCCGATATCGAGTTGCATCGCTACAAGCCCAACCGCGGGACAAGCCGCGAGATTCATCCGTGGGCCGCGGAATTCGAAACCAAGGTCATACGCGGGGAAGCGTGCGCGGCGGCGGCAGCACAGTT
Source organism: Betaproteobacteria bacterium (assembly GCA_052386775.1). Classification (GTDB taxonomy): domain Bacteria; phylum Pseudomonadota; class Gammaproteobacteria; order Burkholderiales; family SG8-41; genus DSOT01. The sequence continues at coordinate 496 of JBQTJV010000138.1, read as the reverse complement.
GAAGGCGCAGGGGTTCACGCCCGACGTGATCTACACCAATCCCGGGTGGGGCGAGAGCCTGTTTCTAAAGGACGTGTGGCCGGAGGCGCGCCTGCTCGCGCTGCTCGAGTTCTACTATGCGGCACGCGGACTCGACTACGATTTCGATCCCGAGTTCTTCCGCGGCGACACGGCGCGCGATGCCCGCCTGCGGATCAAGAATGCCCACATGCTGCTCACGCTGGCGTCGATGGACTGGGGCGTGTGTCCGACGAACTTCCAGAGAAGCACGGTGCCGCGCGCGTATCACGACCGCGTCAGCGTAGTCTTCGACGGCATCGACACCGGCGTGGTCAGGCCCGATGCCGCGGCGGCGCTTGTCCTGGACGGCCGCACGCTCCACGCCGGCGACGAGGTGCTCACCTTCGTCAACCGCAATCTCGAGCCGTATCGCGGCTATCACGGCTTCTTGCGCGCCCTGCCGGAGATTTTGCGGCGGCGGCCCGCTGCGCTCGTG
>JBQTJV010000137.1:0-10193 GCA_052386775.1 Betaproteobacteria bacterium | reverse complement strand
TCATGAACAGCCGCGCGCGACGCGCGCGCCGGCCCAGCGACGTGCGGCTCGAATAGACCGACAGAGGAATGGAAAGCATCAACGCGCCCACCACGGGAAGCAGCCACCATAGAAACGCGGGGTTGAGCCAGTACACGCCCGCGGCCCACACGACGCCAAGTATCGTGTGCCAGCCGTGGCGCTGCCAGGCCTCGTGCCACGATGTCTCGGCATCTTCGCGCGGCGGGGATTTCCACTGAACGGTGCGCCCGAGCAGCGACGTCACCACGAACTGCGTGTGGAACAGCATGCGTATGGGCGCGAGCAATGCCGAGTACACCAGTTCCATCAGCATGCTCGCTGTAAGACGCAACCCGCCGCCGTAGCGGCGCGGGCCTTTCACCAGCGTCAGGAAAACTGCCAGCACTTTGGGCAGAAACAGCAGCACCGCAGTGGTCGTGAAGAGCGCCAGGGCGCGGTTTGGATTCCACTCAGGCCACAGCGGAAAGAGCTGGAACGGCTGCACGAAATACTCGGGCACGGACAAGGTGTGCACGGCGAGGAGCGCGGTCGACGTCGCGAGCGCGGCAAACCAGAGCGGCGCCGACAGGTACGCCATGACCCCGGTCATGAACACGACCCGATGTGCCGGATGCAGGCCCTTCATCAGGAACAGGCGGAAGTTCATGAGATTGCCGAGACACCAGCGGCGATCGCGTTTCAGCTCGTCGACCAGATTGGGCGGCATCTCTTCGTAGCTTCCCGGCAGATCGTACGCCATCCACACCGCCCACCCGGCCCGGCGCATCAGCGCCGCCTCCACAAAATCGTGCGACAGTATTTCTCCCGACAGCGCGCCGCTTCCCGGCAGGCGAGCGAGCGCGCAGTGCTGCATGAACGGCGCGACCCGCAGGATGGCATTGTGGCCCCAGTAATGCGATTCGCCGAGCTGCCAGAACTGCAGGCCCGCGGTGAACAGCGGCCCGTAGATGCCCGTGGCGAACTGCTGGATACGCGCGTAGAGCGTTTCGCGCCCTGCCGCGTGGGGCGCCGTCTGAATGATCCCCGTATCGGGATTGGCCTCCATCAACCGCACCAGCCGCGCCAGACAGCTCCCCGTCATGACACTGTCGGCGTCCAGCACCACCATATAGCGGTAATTGCGTCCCCAGCGGCGGCAGAAATCGGCGACATTGCCGCTCTTGCGTTTGATGCGGTGCTGGCGCCAGCGGTAAAAAACGCGTCCGAACCCTTTTACCGAGCGACACAACTCGAGCCACGCCTCGGTCTCGGCCACCCGCGTGTCCGGATCACCGGTATCGCTCAGAATGAAAAAATCGAAATGCTTCAGCTCGCCGCTGCGGGCGAGCGAATCGTAGGTCGCGCGCAGCCCCGCAAAAACGCGGGGGACGTTTTCATTGCAGATCGGCATGACGATCGCCGTCCGCGCGGCGGCGTCGATGGGCGCGTCATCGCCTGCAGTGCGTGAGACGGCATAGCGGTCGGTGCCCCTGAGACGCAGCACGAAGCCGGCGATCGCGGTCCAGAAGCCGGCTGAAATCCAGGCGAAGAGGATCGCGAATAGCACCAGCACGACGATCTCCAGCGGCTGCCGCCCTTGGTACGGCAGAACCCGCGTCATGAAATCGGTGGCGAGCATGGTCTGCGCGATGACCAGCCCCAGCAGCAGCGTGCGCCGCCATGCCGCTGCCGGATACCAATACCCGCGCGGATCCGGCGGCGTGGGACACGCATCCGCCGCTCCACCGCCCCGGTCTGCATGGACGGAACGCGCGAACAGGGGAAATCGTTCGCGCAGCCAGGAACGCGGCGCCATGGAGGTGCGATTGAACGGCGGCACGGTGAACAGGCGGGGACGCTCCTGCACGTCCTGCGCGATCACCGGGCCGGCGTCGGTTTGCGGCAGTCCATACGCGAGAGCGAGGCGCCGCCTCACGGAATCGTAGGCCATACGCTCCGGATCGATGGGGTGCGCGGCGAGCTGGGCATGCAATTCGGCCATCGCTTCGGACGTTTCAGTCGCGCCGCGGCTCGCCACTCGCTGCAGCAGATCACGCCGGCGCTCGGGCGCGATCGGCATGCGGGCGAGATAGCGCTCGCACTGCTTCAGCCCGCGGGATCCGTCCGCTAGGTGGGGGGTAAAATGTAGGTCCATATCTCCGACATCGGCTCTCCCCCGTTAGTCAGATAGGCGCGCAGCTCCACCGGTTTTTTGTCGTCGAGCCGGCGCACGCGGAACGAAACGCGCCAGCCGTCGGTGGCCTCGTTGCGGAACGTCGTGCGCTCGACGATTTCCGCGTTGCCTTCCGCGATTACGACGCCATCCAATCTGGCGTCTGCCGGCAGATATTCAAGGGCCGGTCCGACGAAATCCACCGCGAACCCTATGGTGTTGTCGGGCTTGCGGGTCGCGGCGCGCCCCCGGCGCGTCTGCATGACCCAGGCATGCGGCGGTTTGGTCTCGTTCAGGCTTTGCCATCGCAGCCGGTACTCGTACGAATAGGGCTGTTTCGGCGGCACCGCCGCCGGCACCCAGAAAGCAACGATATTGTCGTTGGTTTCATCCGGCGTGGGAATCTGCACCAGTTCAACACGGCCTTCGCCCCACTTGTCTTTCGGCTCCACCCATACGCTGGGCCGCAGTTCGTAGCGCATGTGCGGATCCTGGTAGTTGTTGAAGGACCGATCGCGCTGCATGAGGCCGAATCCCTGGGGACTGGTGACGGCAAAGGAAGTGACCAGCAGTCGCCGCGGATTGACCAGCGGCCGCCACAACCATTCCCCGGTTCCGGCGTGCACCGACAAGCCATCCGAATCGTGGACCTCCGGACGGATATCCTCGGTCGCCGAGGGCTGGTTTTCGCCGAAGAAGTACATGCTGGTGAGCGGCGCGACGGCCAGCTTCTCGACCTTATCGCGGAAGTACAGCCGTGCGCGCACATCGACGGTCGTTTCGCTACCCGGCCTCAATACGAACTGATACGCCCCCGTGACGCGTCGCGAATCGAGCAGCCCGTAAATCTTGAGGTCGCGGGCGCCCGGCGACGGATGCTCGATCCAGAATTCCACGAAGCGGGGAAATTCTTCGCCCGACATGAGGCCGGTATCGATCGCGAGACCGCGCGCCGACAGGCCATAGCGCTGAGTGCGGCCCAGCGCGCGGAAATAGCTCGCCCCGAGAAAGGACAGTACTTCATCCTTCTGTTTCGTCGTATTCTGTTTCGTCGTATTCAGCGGATAGTGGACGCGAAAGCCGGCAAATCCGAGCGCTCCGAGCTTTTTCGGATCGAGCTTGTTCGCGCCATAGTCGAAGTCCTGGGGGTCATACTTCATCTGCCGTACGCCGTCGGCCGTCACGACGTTGATCCGGACCGGATGCGCGAAGCGCGAGCCGCGGTGAAAGAACGCGATTTCGAACGGCAGGCGCGTGCCCGCCCACAGATGCCGGTCGCGTTTGTAGCGGATATCCCAGTATTGCTGATACGTGAGATTCTGCAGCTCGGACGGCAGATTGGGCGGTTCGTCGCGAAAGGGCTTTTCTGCGAGCTGGCGGGCGCGTTGCGAAACATCGGAGAAGTCGAAAGCAAGTGCGCTGGCGGAGAAAATCGCCCCCAGACCAAGCGCAATGCCGAAGAGGGTATACCGCGCGCGTGAATGCGGGCAATGCCGGCTCGCGGCGCGGTGCATGTTATTGTTCAAAACGGCCTGCCCTTCGTAACGGTTGGCTTCGTCTCCGTCGTTTCTCTTCCGGTCCTGGTCTTTTTTTTTGCCCTGGTTCGCAGTTCAGCGCGCGCCGCGACGGTTCGTGTGACCCGGGTCGCGTACCATAGTTCCGGTGTGGGGCCGCACGGCCAGTCCCAAAAAATACTATGCGCATTCCGGCGGCCCTACGGCACTCCACCCGCCCGCGGCGCGCATCATACCCTCTGCGGCGGGCGGCCCCCAACTTCCCGGTTCATACGGTTCGACCGGCCCTGCGGACGACAGGATCGGATCGACGACGCGCCATGCCGCTTCCACGCCGTCCCACCGCGCAAACAGAGTGGTGTCGCCCTTGAGGGCGTCCCCCAGCAGCCGCTCGTAGGCATCGGCATCACCTCCGCCAAAATTGCAGACCGACAGTTCGATATCTTCGCCGGTCATCGCGCCCGGCGTCTTGCTTCGCGCACCGATGGCGATCACCAGCCGTTGCGGCCCCAGCCCGAAACGCACGTAATTGCCGTGTCCCGGGTCCGGTTCATCGAATATCCGCGGTGGCTGCCTGAAGCGCACGGTCACCTCAGTCGCCGTGGTCGCGAGGCATTTTCCGGCGCGGATGTAGAACGGCACATCCTGCCAGCGCCACGAATCAAGATACAGCTCTACCGCCGCGTAGGTCTCGGTGCGTGAACGCGGGTTGACGCCCCTCTCCTTCTCGTAGCCGCGGTACTGCCCGCGCACAACCCGCTGCGGGGCGAGCGGGCGCATCGCCCGAAACATCTTTACGCGTTCATCACGGATTGTTTCCATGCCCTCTCCAGCCGGCGGTTCCATGGTGAGGTTGGCGACCACCTGCAGCATGTGGTTTTGAATCACGTCGCGGACCGCGCCCACCGCATCGTAGAACCCGCCCCGGCCTTCGATGCCGAAGGACTCGGCCATCGTCAACTCGACGCGCTCCACGTGATGGCGGTTCCAGAGCGGTTCGAGAAAGGAATTGGCGAATCGGAAGTACATCAGGTTCTGGACGGCCTCTTTCCCCAGATAGTGATCGATGCGAAAAATGGCCTCCTCGTCAAAGGCACGGGTCAGCGCCGCGTTGAGGGCGCGGGCGGAAGCGAGGTCCCGGCCGAACGGTTTTTCAACGATGACCTTTCCTGCGGCGCGCCCCGCTGCCGCAAGATGCTCCACCACCTCGACAAACAGGTCAGGAGGAATGGCGAGATAGTAGAGCGGGTGCCGGACGTCCTTGAGCGCACCGGCGAGGCGCAGGAAGGTCCCGGCGTCGCGGTAGTCGCCTTGCACGTAGTGCAGGTTTTCGCTCAATTTCTCGAATGCCGGCCGGTCGAGGACGCCGCGCTCCTGCAGGCTCTCGTAAACCCGTCTGCGAAACGACTCCCGATCAAGCGGGCTTGAGGCCACGCCGATCACCGGCATGGCGAGCCGCCCGTCGATCACCAGGCTTTGCAGCGCGGGGAAAATCTTCTTGCGGGCGAGATCCCCGGTCGCGCCGAACAGCACCAGGGCGTCAGCGTATGATGAATTCATCGCCGCTTGCACCGAGATGGAAAAATGCGGTCGAACAGCAAGTGCACATACAGGAGGACTTGATGGAACTCGGAATGATAGGCCTGGGCCGCATGGGGGCAAACATGGCGGCGCGGTTGACCCGGGCCGGCCACCGTATCGTGGGGTTCGATGCAAGCGCCCAAGCGCGCGCGCGAGCCCACCAGAGCGCCGCTGTCACGGAGTCCCTGGAGCAAATGATGGCACGGGTCGCTGCGCCGCGCGCACTGTGGCTCATGGTTCCAGCCGGTCCACCGTTGGATGACGCGATTGCCGCATTAATGCCGCTCCTCGCTGCCGGTGACACGCTCATCGACGGCGGCAACTCGTTCTACCGCGATACGCAGCGGCGCGCGCGCCAGCTCGCCGAGCGCGGCATCGAGCTCATCGACGTCGGCACGAGCGGCGGCGTCTGGGGCCTCGAGAACGGCTACTGCCTGATGATCGGCGGCGCGCAGGCGGCGGTGGCGCGCCTGCGTCCGATCTTCGAGGCGCTTGCTCCCGCACGAAACAAAGGCTGGGCACACGTCGGGCCGAGCGGTGCCGGGCACTTCGTGAAGATGGTCCACAACGGCATCGAGTACGGGCTGATGCAGGCCTATGCCGAAGGATTCTCTCTCATGCAGCACAAGAGCGAGTTCCAGCTCGATCTGCACGCGGTCGCAGAAGTCTGGCGCGAAGGCAGCGTGATTCGTTCGTGGCTGCTCGATCTCACCGCATCGGCCTTGCGCGAAAACCCCGGGCTGGACGGCATCGCACCGCACGTCGCGGATTCCGGCGAAGGGCGCTGGACGGTGGCCGAAGCGATCGCCCTTGACGTTCCGGCGCCGGTGATCACGCTTGCGCTGCTGGAGCGGCTGCGCTCGCGGGACCGCGATTCGTACGCCGATCGACTGCTGGCGGCCCTGCGCCGCGAGTTTGGCGGTCATGACGTTAAGACACCTTCCTGACCGCGCTCACGGTTGCCCCCAGCGCCACTGCGCCACTTCCGGCATGTCGCAGCCATGGCGCGTGATGTACTCCCGATGCACCGACAGCTTGTCGGCCATCATTCGTCTCAGTTCCGCCGCGCGCTCCGCCATTTTGGGAACGCGCGCCATGACATCGCCGACGAGGTGAAAACGGTCGAGGTCGTTGCGCACCACCATGTCGAACGGCGTGGTTGTGGTGCCCTCTTCCTTGTAGCCGCGCACGTGCAGGTTGGCATGGTTCGTCCGGCGGTAGGCGAGCCGGTGAATCAGCCAGGGATAGCCATGGTAGGCAAAGATGATTGGTTTGTCGCGCGTGAACAGCCGGTCGAAGTCGGCATCGGTCAGCCCGTGCGGGTGCTCCTCGCGCGGCTGCAGCGCCATGAGGTCGACGACATTGATCATGCGCACCTTGAGTTCCGGCGCGTGCCTGCGCAGCAGGTCCACCGCCGCGAGGGTTTCGAGCGTCGGCACGTCGCCCGCGCAGGCCATCACCACGTCGGGCTCGCCGTCCTCATCGCTGCTCGCCCATTGCCATACGCCGGCTCGCGCCGCGCAGTGCTCGATGGCTGCGTCGATGTCGAGCCACTGCGGCTCGGGATGCTTGCCGGCGACGATGACGTTCACGCAGTTCTTGGTGCGCAGGCAGTGATCCGCCACGACGAGCAATGTGTTGGCATCGGGCGGCAGATACACGCGGATGATGTCTCCCTTCTTGTTGACCACGTGATCGATGAACCCGGGGTCCTGGTGTGAAAAACCGTTGTGATCCTGGCGCCACACGTGGGAAGACAGCAGATAATTGAGCGAGGCGATCGGTTTGCGCCACGGAATTTCCTTGCTCGTCACCTTGAGCCACTTGGCGTGCTGATTGAACATGGAATCGACGATGTGGATGAAGGCCTCGTAGCACGCGAAGAGCCCGTGCCGCCCGGTCAGCAGATACCCTTCGAGCCAGCCCTGGCACAGGTGCTCGCTCAGTATCTCCATGACGCGCCCCGCGCGGCCCAGATGCCGGTCCACCGGCAGCATGGCGGCGCCCCACACGCGATCCGTTGCTTCGAACAGCGCGCCGAGCCGGTTTGATTCGACCTCATCGGGGCTCACCACCCGGAAATTGCGTTCCTCCTCGTTGAGCCGCACCACATCGCGCAGATAAGCGCCGAGCGCGCGCGTCGATTCGCCGCGGATCGCGCCCGGCGTGGACACCTCGAGCGCGTAGTCGCGATACTTGGGCAGCTTCAGTTCCTTCAGCAAAAGACCGCCATTGGCGTGCGGATTCGCGCCCATGCGGCGATCCCCTTTCGGAGCCAGCGCGGCAATCCCAGGCTTCAGTGTTCCGCTCACGTCGAACAATTCGTCCGGCCGATAACTCTTCAGCCAGTTCTCGAGCAGCGCCAGGTGATCCGGCTTCTTCGCCAGCTCCGCCAGCGGCACCTGGTGCGAACGCCAGGTGTCTTCGACCTGCTCGCCGTCCACTTCGCGCGGTCCGGTCCATCCTTTCGGCGTGCGCAAGATGATCATCGGCCAGGCCTGACGCTTCGTGTTGCGACGCGCGCGCGCGGTGCGCTGTATGTTCCTGATGTCCTTCACGGCCCGATCCATCGTCCCGGCCATCGACTGGTGCATCAGGTTGGGATCCGAGCCCTCCACGAAGTACGGCTTGTAACCGTATCCGACAAACAGGCTCTTCAGTTCATTGCGGCTGATGCGCGCGAGCAGACAGGGGTTCGCGATCTTGTAGCCGTTCAGATGGAGCACCGGCAGCACGGCCCCGTCGTGCACCGGATCGAGGAACTTGTTGGCGTGCCAGGAAGCGGCACACGGCCCGGTCTCCGCTTCGCCATCGCCCACGACACAGCAAGCGATGAGATCGGGGTTGTCCAGCACCGCGCCATATGCGTGGCTCAGCGCGTACCCCAACTCCCCGCCTTCGTTGATGGAGCCCGGCGTTTCGGGCGACGCATGACTCGGTATGCCGCCGGGAAAAGAGAATTGCCGGAACAGCCGGCGCATGCCCTCCGCATCCTGGGAGACAGCCGGATAGAGCTCGCTGTAACTGCCTTCGAGGTAGGTGTTCGCCACCACCGCCGGTCCACCGTGGCCTGGGCCCGCGATGAAGATGGCGTTGAGATCGTACCGCTGGATGGCACGATTCATGTGCACGTAGACGAAATTGAGCCCGGGCGTCGTGCCCCAGTGTCCGAGCAGTCTCGGCTTGACGTGTTCGATCCGCAGCGGTTCGGTGAGCAGCGGGTTGTCCAGCAGATAAATCTGCCCTGCAGAAAGGAAATTCGCGGCCCGCCAGTAGCCATGGATAGTCTGCAGCTCGGCGACCGAAAGCGGCCCCGGGGCGGCCGTTTCGCCATTCGCAATGCGCTTCATCGAGATACCCCTTTGACTGGATGGTTTGCAGTCGCTGGCCAATACCTTTAGTCAAGGCGGCCGCACACCCGTTCCGCGCACCGCGGCAGGTTTAATGGATGGGGCAGGGCTTACTTGTTACGGGCGCTCGCGACGGCCTTGCGCAGGGCCATCACGCGCTTGAAGCAATCGGGGCATGCATAGCGTACGCCGCCGCCGAACCGGGTGCGGGACAGGGGACGCATGGTCGAAGCCTCGACCAGTCTCCGGCACTCCGGGCAACGCTTGATCTTGGAAGGGTCCTTGGTCACTACGGGTCTGATCCGGTTATGGAACGGGAGTATAGCATCGCCTACGTCGAGCCGCCTCACCTTGTGGCAGGCCGGCCAAGTGAGCAGGCAAACGCGAGCATGCCTTTTTCGGTGTCTCTTGCCGCGCATTGATATACTTTGTGCAGGCGCTGGAGTGCCGCGCTTGACAACAACATACTTCAGGAGGAAGGCCATGAATTGTTCGCCGGCGCTGCTACTGGTACTGACGATGAGCGTGCTGACGCAAGCCGCTCACGCACAAATGCCTGCCTACCCCACGAAGCCGATCCGGATGATCATCGCGCTGGCGCCGGGCGGCGGCGTCGATACGACGGGCCGCTACATCGGCCAGAAGTTGAACGAGTCGTGGGGACAGCCGGTGGTCGCGGACAACCGGCCCGGAGCGGGCGGAACGATCGCGGCGGAGCTGGTCGCGCGCGCGGCGCCTGACGGCCACACCCTGCTCGTGACCTCCGCGGGGATCAATATCACTCCGCACTTGATGAAGCTTTCCTACGATCCGTTGAAGGATCTGCTGCCGGTGACGCAGGCCGTCAATTCGCCCGGTGTGCTGGTGGTCCACCCGTCCCTTCCCGTGAAGAACGTGAAGGAGCTGATTGCCTTTGCCAAAAGCAAGCCCGGCGAGTTGTTTTTCTCCTCCTCGGGCCAGGGATCGGCGCAGCATCTCACCATCGAACTGTTCTCCCAGATGACCGGGATCAACATGACCCACGTGCCTTACAAAGGCACCGCCCCGAGCATCATGGATGTCGTCGCCGGGCGTATCACGCTGACGGTCGCGAGCGTGATCTCGACCCGGCCGATGTTCACCACCGGCAAGCTGCGCGCGCTCGCCGTCGTGGGGCCCAAGCGCACGCCGGCCCTGCCCGACTTCCCTACCGTGGCCGAATCCGGCGTGCCGGGTTTCGGCGTCGATCAGTGGTACGGCCTTTTTCTGCCCGGCGGCACCAGCAAGACCATCGCGGTCAAACTCCAGGAGGCGATCTCCAGCGCCTTGCTCGAGCCCGCAACCCGCAAGCTGCTCCTCGATCAAGGCCTCGACGTCGTCGGCAACTCGCAGGAGGAATTTTCGAAAGTATGCGCCGCGGAGTTCGCGAAATGGGGACAGGTGGTGCGAAAAGTAGGCTTGCAGGTCCCGCTGAAGTGACCCCGGCCGGTTTGCGGCAAGACGGCGCCGATGACCGAAGGCGCCACCGCGCTCAGTCTCCCTGACGCTTGTCAGGCGCCGCGCGCGCGACCAGCTCCGCCGCGATCGTTCCGCCCG
>JBQTJV010000136.1:0-7339 GCA_052386775.1 Betaproteobacteria bacterium | reverse complement strand
GGTCGGCGGCGCATCACTCAACCAGGCGCGGCTGGCGGCGAAGCGTTGCTCGACGAGGAGCAGGCGGCTTCCGTCCGCCTCGCCTGACATCGGGACCGGAGAAATGGTCGCCGCTTTTTCCAGCGGTTTTGCCGTGGGCGTGTCCGCGGCCGCAGGCGGCGCACGCTCATGCGTCAGGGGCGGTTTCTGAGGCGCGGAGCCGCCTGCCGCGGTTGCGGCCGTGGCCACCGCGATATGCGTCACGCCGCGTGCCGCGCTGCCCGCTTCGCGGTTCGCATCGAAAATCAGCGCGTAGGAGAGCGCGCCGCCTACTGCACCGGCGGCGAGGAGCCCGATACCCCACGCCAGCCGGTATCCGCGCCGGCTGCTTGGTTCATGACCGAATTCGCTGTCGCGGACCGCATCTCGGACATGTGCCAGTTTGATGGTGTGCGTGCTTTCGGAAAACGCGGCGAGCAGCGCCTTGTCTGCAATCAAGTTGATGCGGCGCGTGAGTCCGCGGGCAGCCCGAGCGATGAAGCTGACCACTGCGCTCGAGAACAGGTCCGGACCCCGATAGCCGGCGGCCCTCATGCGGAACATGAGGTACTCCCTGGTATCGGCAGGGGAAAGCGGGCCAAGCCGGAAGCTGTGCGTTATCCGTTCTTTCAGTTGCCGTATGCGCCGGTCGCCAAGGTTGTCATCCAGCTCGGGCTGCCCGAAGAGCACGATCTGCAGCAGCTTGTCGCTGCGCGTCTCCAGATTGGACAGGAGCCGGATTTCCTCGAGCGTCGCGAGCGGCATGCTTTGCGACTCCTCGATGAACATCACGACGCGCCTGCCCTCGGCGTAACGCGCGAGCAGGTGATCGTGCAGCCGGTGCATCACCTCGATGCGCGGCGCGCTGCGATCGACGTCGAGTTGCAGCTCGAAAGCGATCGCGTGGAGAATCTCCTCCGGCTGCACGTTGGGATGCGCGAGATAGATCGTCTCCACGTGCTTCGGCAGCCGCGCCTGCAGCATGTTGCAGAGCATCGTCTTGCCGCTGCCGACCTCGCCGGTGACCTTGACGATGCCCTCGCCGTGGCTGATCGCATAGATGAGCGCTTCCAGTATCGGGCCGCGGTTGCCGCCGCTGAAAAAGAAGTCCGTATTGGGCGTGATCTTGAACGGCGCCTGGTCCAGTCCGAAATGTTGGTAGTACATGCCGGCGGCGCTTCGAGCCTATTTCGCCGAGGACTGGGGAAGCCTGTCCGCTTCCCCGTTGTTGGTGTAATTCTGCATGCGGCTGTAGAGCGTGGTGCGGTGGATGCCGAGCAGCTTGGCGGCTTGCGTGAGATTGCCCTGTGTGACGAGCAGGGCGGCTTCCACGTACCCGCGCTCCCACTGGCGCAGCGTGAAATCGAGGTTGAAATTTTTCTGAAACTGCAGCTGGCGGCGCGCCGCTTCGAGCAGCGCCTTGAAGTCCTGCCCCACCGGCAATCCGGGCAGCTCGAAATCCATGCTCTCCATGTCGAGTTCGGCCTGCAGCTGTTCGGCACCCACGATCCGCCCCGCGTACTTGGTCGTGAGCCGAATGACGATGTTGCGCAGCTCACGGACGTTGCCGGGGAAGCTGTAGTCGAGCCAGATATCCATCGCGCTGCGATCCAGTTCGAACGGATCGACCGCCGCCTGCCGGGCGTAGAACTCGCGGTAGTGATCGAGCAGCATGCACTTGTCGTCGCCGAGGTCGCGCAGGGCCGGCACGCTGATCGTGAACACGGAAAGCCGGTGGTAGAGATCCGCGCGAAACCGACCGCCCCGGATCTCGGCGCGCATGTCGCGGTTCGTCGCCGCCACCACGCGCGCGTTGGACCGGCGGCTCTGCGTTTCGCCGACCCGCTGGAATTCCCCGTTTTCCAGCACGCGCAGCAGCTTCGCCTGCAGCTCCAGCGGCAGTTCACCGATCTCGTCGAGAAAGAGCGTGGAGTCCTGCGCATCCTCGAAGTACCCGGAGCGCGGCGCGGTGGCCCCCGTGAACGCGCCTTTGGCATAGCCAAACAGCGTCGGCTCCACCAGGGTAGGCGAAATGGCGGCGCAATTCAGCGCCAGAAACGGGCGCCCGGCGCGGCGGCTCAGCGTATGCAGCGATCGGGCGACGAGCTCCTTGCCGCTCCCGGACTCGCCCTCGATCAGCACTGGAAAGGGTGCATCCGCGAACTGGCCGACCTGCTGCCGCAGCTTTTCGATGAGCAGGCTGCGCCCCAGCAGCCCACCGTCGGGCGCAGCGCCCAGCTCGGCGTCGCGGATCTCGAGAGCGCGCTGGAGCAGCTCCTTCAGCCTGGCGGGTTCGCACGGCTTCGCGACGAACTCTATTGCGCCGAGCGTGCGGGCATGGCGGGCGTTGGTCTCGTCGCTCTGGCCGGACAGGACCACGATCTTGATGCCGGGGGAGTAGGCGACCAGCTCGCTGATCAGGCGGAAACCCTCGTCGGGCCGGTGCGGCGTGGGCGGCAGTCCCAGGTCGATCAATGCCAGCTGCGGCGGGCGCTCGATCTGGCGCAGCAGGCTTTTCGCCTGGGCACGCGATTCGGCGACGTGGACTGCAAACTCCTTGCTGAGGACGAATTCCAGCGTGTCGGTGATCAGCGGATCGTCATCGACGATCAGAAGTTCCGGCTTGACCTGGTCTGCCACTGGCTCGCCTCCCTTGCCTGCCGTGGAATGGCGATATTGTGCCAGATCGACTGCGCCTCCGCTGCTCAGGCTGCCCTGGTTTCCGCGATGCAGGCGAGAAACGCCCGCTCAAGGTCGTGCGCGTCGAAGGCCTGCCTCAGTTGCGCCGGTGTGCCGGCGAATCGCAGCCGGCCCTCGTGTACCACGGCCACCCGGTCGCACAATTGCTCGACGTCGCTCAAGGCATGCGACGAAAAGAACACCGTTCGCCGGGCGTTACGCAGGCCGGCCAGCTCGCGTTTGAACAAGGCGCGGGCCTTGGGGTCGAGTCCGCTGGCCGGCTCGTCGAGAATCTGCAGGTCCTTTCCGGAGAGCAGGCAGGCGGCGAGGCCGAGCTTCTGCGTCATGCCCTTGGAGTAGCTGCGGGCGGGCTTGTCGAGCGCAGCAATATCGAGGTCCAGCCCTGCGAACACGCGATGAACGGCGCTCTCCGCGTACGGCGTGCCGTGAAGCCGGCCCATGTACTGCAGGAAATCGCGGCCGGTAAGATAGTATGGCGGGTTGAAGCGTTCGGGCAGGAATGCGAGCCGCGCGCGCGATTTTGTCTGACGGTGGGGCACGCCGAAAATCTCGACGGTGCCACTCTCGAAAGAGCAGAAGTCGAGCAGGCATTTCAGCAGCGTGGTCTTGCCCGCGCCGTTCACCCCCACCAAACCAAAAAATTCCCCTTGGCGCACGGCGAGCGAGAAATCGACGAGTGCGCTGTGGTTTCCGTAGCGCTTCGTAAGTTGCGTGAAGCGCAGGGCCGGCGTTTGCTCGACCGCTGCGGTGATGGCCGTGTCGGACATCGTGTTAAATTAGCCGAAACGCCGCCATGCGACAATCACCCGCCAGCTATAATTCTTCGATGCCTGATACGTCTGCTGCTCTGCTGGAGCGGCTTTCGCACAACAGTTCCACTTACCGCGATCCCCTCGCCCATATCGATTGGGCGGAATTCGATTCCGAGCGCGCATGGCTGCCGGAGCCGGCGCTGACGCTCTACCGAGTGCCCGAATTCGACGTTCTGCCGGAAACCGCGCGGGGGCGGCTCGCGCAGTACGAGTTCGCCAACGTCATGCAGTGCGGGCTGTGGCTGGAGAGCATTTTTCTCCAACGGCTCAGCCGCCGCCTCCACCCGGCATTGCCGCGCGCCGAATACGAGTACCTGCTCCACGAATTGCGCGAGGAGACCGGGCACAGCCTGATGTTCCTGCGCGCCATGCAAGCCGGTGGGCTGACGCTACCGCCCCAAGCGTGGCGTGCCCCACCCATCGCCGACTTCGTCGCGCGCCATGCGCCGGTGGAGGGGGCGCTGTTCTGGCTGGCGGTGGTGATCGCCGAGGACGTTCCCGACAAGTTCAACCGCCGCCTGCGCCAGTACGGTGACGCACTGCACCGGGGCGTGCGGCAGATCTGCACCTTGCACCTGATCGATGAGGCGCGACACATCACTTTCGCGCGCGCGCGGCTCGACGAGTTGCTGAAGAAATGCGGGGCATTGCGCAAGCGTGCGCTGGGCGTTGCCGCTCGCGCGTTGCTGCGGAATCTGACGAATGTGTTTTATTTTCCGCCGGCGTCCTTCTACGAGCTGGCGGGGCTGTCAAACGGCGCGGCCTGGCGGCGGCTCGCGCTGCAGAATCCGGCGCGGCAGCGCTTCGTGCGGGAATGCCTGGCGCCGACGAGGCGGTTGCTGATGAACAGCGGCTTGCCGGTCGAATAGCCCGATGCGCGCACCCGGATCGCCGAGCAGGCGCTCATGAGCTGGCTCGACAGGCTCGCGGCCATCGAGACGTTGGAGGACGTGCGTCTCGACGCTGGGCTGGTTGCCCGCTGCGAATCGGCGGGAGCCGCCATCTCGCGGCGCGGAATTCGCTTTTCGACGCCCACCTTCAAAACGTATTCGAGCTGCGAAATCGAGGGCTGCGGCAAAAACAGCTTTCCCGCGTTCTCGGTTACCGCGGCGGGCTGCGCGCTCATGTGCGATCACTGCCAGGCGAAAATCCTGGAGCCCATGATCCCCGCGACAACTCCGCAGGCGCTCGAAGCGAAAGTTCGCGAACTGGTTGCGACACAGGCGCTGCAGGGCTTTCTGCTTTCCGGGGGATCGACGCGACGCAACGAAATCCGCTACGAGCGCTACTATCCGGTCCTCGAGCGGCTCAAGCGCGAGTATCCGCATCTCAAGATTGCGATTCATTCGGCATTGCTGGATGAAGCGCGCGCGCGCAGCATGGCGGCGGCCGGCGTCGATACGGCGATGATGGACGTCATCGGCGCGCAAGAAACGATACGCGAGGTCTATCACCTGGAGCGGCCGGTGGAAGACTTCGAGGCGACGCTCGCCGCGCTGTGCAGCACGTCCATGGAGGTGGTGCCGCACATCGTCATCGGTTTGCACTACGGCCGCATCGTCGGCGAGACCAATGCGCTCGACATCGTGAGCCGTCATCCCGTCCACTCGCTGGTGCTGGTGGTCGTCATGCCGTTCTATGCGCGGCCGGGGACGTTTGCGACGCCGCGTCCGGCGGACGCGGGCGCGATCTTTCTCGAAGCGCGCGACCGGCTTGCGGAGCGCCAGGTGCTGCTCGGCTGCGCCCGCCCGCCGGGCCTGCATCGCCGGGAAACCGATGCCTATGCCGTGATCGCAGGGCTCGACGGCATCGCCTTTCCGGCGGATGGCACGCTCGCCGTGGCGCACGCCATCGGCCGTCCCGCCGTGCAGGAGCACAGTTGCTGCTCGGTGCGCAGCGGACAGACGATAAACCTTCATCCACGGATTGCAGCCGGTGCGTGACGCCGAGGAGCGTTGCGATGTCGCGGTCCTGGGCCTGGGTCCGGCGGGTGCGAGCGCGGCTGCCGAAGCCGCGCGACGCGGATGCCGCGTCATCGCCGTCGACCGCAAGCGTGAACCGGGGTTGCCCGTGCAGTGCGCCGAATTCGTGCCGGCGTTGATCGGCATGGAAATCGATCGGCTCGCGAGCACGGTGTGCCAGCACATCGGGGCCATGAAAACCTACGTGGAGGACGACGCGCCGGACCTGCAAGCGCCGTTCCCCGGACTCATGCTCGATCGCGCGCGCTTCGACGCCATGCTGGTATCCCGTGCGGCGGGCGCAGGCGCGCAGTGCCGCTTCGGACGGCGCGTGCGACGCGTTACGAGCGAAGGCCGCATCGAGTTGTCCGACGGCAGTGCGCTGATCGCCCCGGTGATCGTCGGTGCAGACGGACCGCGCTCTGCGGCGGGACGCGCCATCGGGCAGATCAACTGCGAGTTGGTGGAGACCCGGCAAGTCACGGTGCGGCTGCAGACTCCCCAGCCCGCGACCGACATCTTTCTCTCGGCCGACATCCCGGGCGGTTACGGATGGCTTTTTCCGAAGCACGACGTGGCGAATCTCGGCTCGGGGGTGACCCCTTCGTGCAAATCGCGGCTCAAAGGTATCGTCGCGCGGCTGCACCGGCGGCTGCATGAAGAGGGGCGGGTCGGCGCCGAGGTGCTTGCCATGACCGGCGGCGCCATCCCCGTAGGGGGCAGGGTGAGGCCATGGGGTGAGGCGGGCGATTCGCTGGTGCTCCTTGCCGGCGATGCCGCGGGACTCGCCAATCCGGTAACCGGCGCGGGAATCGCGGCGGCAGTCACGTCCGGATGCCTCGCGGGAGAGATGGCGGCCAAAGCGCTCGGCGGCCTGCCCGAATGCGGCAAAGCATACGACGACGAACTGGATAGCACGTATGGCGCCGCGCTCGAGCGCGCGCTGCGACGGCGCCGGGCACTCGCCGCCGCGAGTAAGACCGGTGTGCCCGGCAAGGCGGCGTTGCGGCGCGGCTGGATCGCTTTTCCCGAGTACTGGACGGGGTAGACCCGCTGCCTGGGACGACATGAGCTGTTATAGGCCAGACCATCCGGGGAGCGTTGCGGACCCGCGCGGCGAACTCGATCACAATCCTTTCGAGTTGATGCAGCCGCGACCGCCCGCGGCGACGCCGAAACCGCTGCGCAACGGCGGGCGGGTCAAAGAGAACAACGTCGCCCCGCAGGGCGTATATCTGCCGAACTACAACATCCTGACGCCGCACATGCGTTCGCCGGAATACGTGCAGATGTCCACCGCCGCCGCCATCACGCTCGGCGTCATGCAGGGCAGGATGTACCGCTGCAGTTGCACGCGCTGCCTCAATCTGCTGCTGACTTATCCCGAGGGCTGCCGCGCCAATTGCGCTTACTGCGGGCTGGCGCGGCACCGGGAGGCCGAGCGCGACTACGCCGATCGCAATTTCATCCGCGTGGACTGGCCCGCGGTGCCGCTGGAAAAAACGATAGACATCGTGGCGCGCGATGGGGCGGCAAGCCCGTTTCACCGCATGTGCATCTCCATGATCACGCATCCGCGCTCCGATGCGGATACCGTGACCGTACTGCGCCGGTGGACCGCGCGCATCGATCCGGCGGCCATACCGGTGTCGATTCTTTCCAACCCCACCACCATGCAGCGCGAAGACGTGAAGCGCCTGAAAGACCTCGGCGCCGACATCTTCACGGTGGCGCTCGACGCGGCAACGCCTGAGATCTTCGACCGCGCCCGCGGCAAGGGCGTCCAATCACCCCACAGCTGGAGCAAGTACTGGGAGATCCTCGAGGCCGCCCGCGACATCTTCGGTA
>JBQTJV010000135.1:0-9431 GCA_052386775.1 Betaproteobacteria bacterium | reverse complement strand
AGCCGGTATGGGCCATCGGCACCGGGAAAACGGCCACCCCGGAGCAGGCGCAAGCGGTGCACGCCTTCATCCGCGAGCGCGTTGCCAGCCACGCGATGGAGGTTGCCGCGAAGTTGCCAATCCTGTACGGCGGCAGCGTGAAAGCGTCGAATGCGCCGCAATTGTTCGGCATGCGCGACGTGGATGGCGGCTTGATCGGCGGGGCCTCGCTGCATGCGGGCGAGTTCGCTGCCATCTGCCGTTCCGCAGCGGCCGCGTGAGACGAGAGGAATATGGAAATATTGCTATTGGTGGTACATGTCCTGGCGGCGGTCGCGATCATCGGCCTGGTGTTGCTGCAGCATGGAAAAGGCGCCGACGTGGGGGCGGCCTTCGGCAGCGGCGCGTCCGGGAGCCTGTTCGGGGCTTCGGGCTCGGCGAACTTCCTGAGCCGGGCCACTGCGGTACTCGCGGTGGTGTTCTTTCTGACGAGCCTGGGGCTCACCATATTTTCCGTGCGAAAGAGCGACAACAAGGGCGTGATCACGACGCAGCCGGCTCCCAAGCAGTCGCTGCCGGACCAGGTTCCGGCGCCGACCAAGCCGGCGCCGGCTGACGGATCGAAGGCAGGGGATGTGCCGAAATAGGCGCCAAAGGTTGACCTGACTCAAAGCGGGCAACCGGCGGCGCACAGTAACATGATGCCGACGTGGTGGAATTGGTAGACACGCCGTCTTGAGGGGGCGGTGGCGAAAGCCGTGTGAGTTCGAGTCTCACCGTCGGCACCACGAATGCAGGGTGATGCCTCGAATGCGCCAGTGGCGAGGCGATCGATCAATGCGCGGGCAGAGAACGGAACCAGACGGTTTTATGGCAGTCCGTAAGCGATGTTAGAGAACTATTTTCCCATTCTCCTTTTCATCCTGGTCGGGATTGCGTTCGGCGTCGTACCCGTGCTGCTGGGCGGGGGATTGAGCCGCCTGCTGGGCGTTCATCGCCCGGACAGCGAGAAACTCTCGCCCTACGAGTGCGGGTTCGAGGCGTTCGAAGACGCACGGATGAAATTCGACGTGCGCTACTACCTGGTTGCCATCCTCTTCATCCTGTTCGACCTCGAGATCGCGTTTCTTTTTCCGTGGGCGGTCGTGCTGCAGGAGATCGGCCTGTTCGGCTTCCTCGCGATGATGCTGTTTCTTGCCATTCTGGTGGTCGGTTTCATCTACGAGTGGATGAAGGGTGCCTTGGAATGGGAATAGCGCCGCGGACGCTGCTGCCCGTGCGATTGGCCGCCGGATCGGAGGCGCCGCCGGGAGGCACGCGGAGCAGGGGATGCGACCGGCGGGTGCCGAGGCGAAACCTATGTTAAGAGGCAATCATGGGTGCTGTTGAATCTTTCCACGATCGCGGTTTCATCACCACGACCGCCGACAACCTGATCAACTGGACACGCACCGGCTCGCTGTGGCCGGTGACGTTCGGGCTGGCCTGCTGCGCCGTCGAAATGATGCACGCAGGGGCGTCGCGCTACGATCTGGACCGTTTCGGCATCGTGTTCCGTCCGAGCCCGCGCCAGTCGGACGTGATGATCGTGGCCGGGACGCTGTGCAACAAGATGGCGCCGGCGCTGCGCAAGGTGTACGACCAGATGGCCGAGCCGCGCTGGGTCATTTCCATGGGTTCGTGTGCGAACGGCGGCGGTTATTACCATTATTCGTACTCGGTGGTGCGGGGCTGCGACCGCATTGTGCCTGTCGACATCTACGTTCCCGGATGCCCCCCGACCGCTGAGGCGCTGCTCTACGGCATCGTGCAATTGCAGAACAAGATCAAGCGTACCAACACCATCGCGCGCTGATGCTCTGATGGCTTCACGTCTGGAAAATCTCGTCGCCCGACTGGGTGCAGTGCTCGGCGACAGGCCGTTGCGCGTTACGCCGTCGCCCGGCGAAGTGACGATCGTGATGGCAGCGAGCGATATGCCGGTCGCCGCCGTGACGCTGCGCGATGCGCCGGAGCTCAGATTCGAGCAGCTTATCGATCTGTGCGGCGTCGATTACGGTTCTTACGGCAAGGCAACTTGGGAAGGAGAAGCGGTCGAGGTGGAAGCGGATGCGCCGACCGGCGGGACGGCGCCTGCGGCAGGGGCCGCGCCCGGAATCGACGGGACGCTGCCCGAACGGGCGCATTTTGCGGCGCAGGCGGCGCAGGAAGAATCACCGTTGATGGGGCACCGCTTTGCGGTGGTGTATCACCTGCTTTCCGTCACGCACAACTGGCGCCTCAGGCTGCGGGTGTTTGCCGTCGATGACGAGTTTCCGGTCGTGCCTTCGGTGATCGGCGTGTGGCCGGTCGCCAACTGGTTCGAACGCGAAGCGTTCGATCTTTACGGCATCATCTTCACCGGGCACCCGGACCTGCGCCGCATTCTGACCGACTACGGCTTCGTGGGCCACCCGTTCCGCAAGGACTTCCCGCTCTCGGGCAACGTCGAAATGCGCTACGACCCCGATCAGCAGCGCGTCATCTATCAGCCGGTGACGATCGAGCCGCGCCAGAACGTGCCGCGCATCGTCCGCGAGGAGAATTACGCGGATACCGAAGGCTTCCGCAAGGGCTAGCATGGCCGAGATCAAGAATTACACGATGAACTTTGGCTCCGGCCGCCCGCGTTCCATACGGTTTGCGGGCTTAACTTGCGTACGCAAGTTAGCCTGCGCCGAAGTTCATTTCGCTCGTATCGGCGCCAGGGTTTGCCGCGGACATTGATCGAATGGCCGAGATCAGAAACTACACGATGAACTTTGGGCCGCAGCACCCGGCGGCGCACGGCGTGCTGCGGCTGGTGCTCGAGCTCGACGGCGAAGTGATCGAGCGCGCGGACCCGCACATCGGGCTGCTGCATCGCGCGACGGAGAAGCTGGCGGAACACAAGACCTACCTGCAGGCGCTGCCGTACATGGACCGGCTCGACTACGTGTCGATGATGGCGAACGAGCACGCCTACGTGCTCGCGATCGAAAGGCTGCTGGGCGTCGCGGTGCCGGTACGCGCGCAGTACATCCGCGTGATGTTCGACGAGATCACGCGCATCCTGAATCATCTGCTGTGGCTGGGGGCGCACGGGCTCGACATCGGCGCGATGACCGTCTTCCTGTACTGCTTTCGCGAGCGGGAAGACCTCATGGATTGTTACGAAGCCGTGTCGGGCGCGCGCCTGCATGCGGCCTACTATCGTCCCGGCGGGGTCTATCGCGATCTTCCGGACCGCATGCCGCAGTACGCGGCGTCGAATTACCGGAGCGAAGCCGCGGTTCGCGAGCTCAACCGCAATCGCCAGGGTTCGCTGCTCGATTTCATCGAGGACTTTACCGAGCGCTTTCCCAAGTATGTCGACGATTACGAGACGCTGCTCACCGATAACCGCATCTGGAAGCAGCGCACCGTCGGCATCGGCGTCGTGAGCCCGGAGCGCGCGCTTGCGCTTGGCTTCACCGGTCCGATGCTGAGGGGTTCGGGCGTGGAGTGGGATCTGCGCCGGAAACAGCCTTATGAAGTCTACGACCGCATGGACTTCGACATTCCCATCGGCGTCAACGGCGACTGCTATGACCGCTATCTCGTGCGCATGGAAGAGATGCGCCAGTCGAACCGCATCATCCGGCAGTGCATCGACTGGCTGCGCCGGAATCCCGGCCCGGTGATGGTCGACAGCTACAAGGTGGCGCCGCCGTCGCGCGTGGCGATGAAGAGCAACATGGAAGAGCTGATCCACCATTTCAAGCTCTTCAGCGAAGGCATGCACGTGCCCCCGGGCGAAGTGTATGCCGCCGTCGAGGCGCCCAAGGGCGAGTTCGGCATCTACCTCGTTTCAGACGGCGCGAACAAGCCCTACCGGATGAAGATCCGTCCGCCCGGCTTCGTGCACCTTTCGGCGCTCGATGAAATGTCGCGCGGCCACATGATCGCGGACGTGGTCGCCATCATCGGCACGCAGGATATCGTGTTCGGGGAAGTGGATCGATGAACGCGCCCATGGTTCTTTCCCCGGAAGCGCTGCTCAAGATCGACAAGGCTGTCGCCAAGTATCCGCCGGAACGCAGGCAGTCCGCAGTCATGGCCGCCCTGACCATCGCCCAGGACGAGAAAGGGTGGCTCTCCACCGAAACGCTCGACTTCGTCGCGCAGTACCTCGGCATGCCGCCGATCGCGGTGTACGAAGTGGCCTCGTTCTACACCATGTACGACTTGAAGCCGGTCGGGCGGCACAAGCTCACGATCTGCACCAACCTGCCGTGCGCGCTGCAGGGCGCGGCAGCGGCTGCGGCACACCTCAAGCAGCGGCTCGGCGTGGGCTTCAACGAGACCACGGCGGACGGCGCTTTTACGCTGAAGGAAGGCGAGTGCATGGGGGCGTGCGGCGATGCGCCGGTGCTGCTCCACAACAACAAGCAGATGCTGTCCTGGATGACGCCCGAGAAGCTGGATCGGCTGATCGACGAGCTGAAGACCAAATGAACGCGCCACTTCCTCCCTTCGCGCCCGACGTCTATGGTCCGGACGCCGTGATCCTCAAAGGGTTGACCGGACTCAACTGGCGGCTCAAGGATTACGAGGCGCGCGGCGGCTACCAGGCGCTGCGCAAGATCCTTGCGGAGCAGATTCCGCCGGAGCAGATCGTCAATGAAGTGAAGAAGTCCGCCCTGCGCGGCCGCGGCGGCGCCGGCTTTCCGACCGGGCTCAAATGGAGCTTCATGCCCCGGCAGTACCCGGGCGCCAAATACCTGGTGTGCAACTCGGACGAAGGCGAGCCGGGCACGTTCAAGGATCGCGACATTCTGCGCTACAACCCGCACATCGTGATCGAGGGCCTGCTGATCGCGGGCTACGCGACCGGCAGCGCCGCCGGATACAACTATGTCCACGGCGAAATCTGGGACGTCTACGAGCGCTGCGAAGAGGCACTCGAGGAAGCGCGCGCGGCAGGCTACGTCGGGCGCAACATCTTGGGCAGCGATTTCAGCTTCGAGCTGTACAACCATCACGGTTTCGGCGCCTATATCTGCGGCGAGGAAACTGCGCTGCTGGAGTCGCTCGAGGGGAAAAAGGGCATGCCGCGCTTCAAGCCGCCGTTTCCGGCGAGCTACGGGCTCTACGGCAAGCCCACGACGATCAACAACACCGAGACCTTTGCCGCGGTGCCGTGGATCATCCTGAACGGCGGCGAGGCCTTTCTAAACCTGGGGCGGCCCAACACCGGCGGCACCAAGATTTTTTCCGTCTGCGGCGACGTCGAGCGGCCCGGCAACTACGAGGTCAGGCTCGGGACGCCGTTTCCGGCGCTGCTCGAAATGGCGGGCGGCATGCGCGGCGGACGAAAGCTCAAGGCATGCATACCGGGCGGCTCTTCGATGCCGGTGCTTCCCGCCGACATCATGATGAACACCGACATGGACTACGACTCCATCGCCAAAGCGGGTTCGATGCTCGGTTCGGGCGCCGTCATCGTGATGGACGAGACGCGCTGCATGGTGCGCTCGCTCCTGCGGCTCTCTTATTTCTATTACGAGGAGTCCTGCGGGCAGTGCACGCCGTGCCGCGAGGGCACGGGCTGGCTTTACCGGGTCGTGGAGCGGATCGAGCGGGGCAAAGGCAAGGCGCAGGATCTCGATCTTCTCATCGACGTCTCGGACAACATCCAGGGGCGCACGATCTGCGCGCTGGGCGATGCGGCGGCCATGCCGGTGAAGGCGTTCATCAAGCATTTCCGGGATGAATTCATGTACCACATCGAGCACGGGAAGTGCTCGGTGCCGGATTACGTCTGAGCGGGCGCGGAAAAGCAAATGCGGATAGCGCGACGATGCTGAAGATCGAACTCGACGGAAAAGAGCTGGAAGTGCCCGAGGGCAGCACCATCATGGACGCCGCCAACCGGGCCGGCATCTTCGTGCCGCACTTCTGCTATCACCGCAAACTGTCCATCGCGGCCAACTGCCGCATGTGCCTGGTGCAGGTCGAAAAGGCGCCGAAGCCGCTGCCGGCGTGCGCGACACCCGCCACCAACGGCATGAAGGTGTGGACCCATTCGGACCAGGCGGTGGACGCGCAGACCGGCGTGATGGAGTTTCTCCTCATCAATCACCCGCTGGACTGCCCGATTTGCGATCAGGGCGGCGAATGCCAGTTGCAGGATCTTGCCGTCGGCTACGGCGCGAGCGGTTCCCGTTACGACGAAGAGAAACGGGTGGTCGTGAACAAGGACCTCGGGCCGTTGATCTCGACCGACATGACGCGCTGCATCCATTGCACGCGCTGCGTGCGTTTCGGCACCGAGATCGCCGGCATCATGGAACTCGGCATGATCGGCCGCAGCGAGCACGCGGAGATCATCACCTTCGTCGGCAAGACGGTGGATTCGGAGCTCTCGGGCAACGTCATCGATCTGTGTCCGGTCGGGGCGCTCACTTCCAAGCCGTTCCGCTATACCGCGCGGCCCTGGGAACTGGTGAGGCGGCCCTCCGTAAGCCCGCATTGCGGGCTGGGCTCGAACCTGACGTTGCAGGTCAAGCAGAACCGCGTCATGCGCGTGCTGCCTCGCGAGAACGAGGCGATCAACGAATGCTGGCTGTCCGACAAGGACCGTTTCTCCTACGAGGGACTTAATTCCCCGCAGCGGCTGGTTCGCCCGCTGCTGAAGCGCGATGGTGCGTGGCAGGAAGTGGAATGGCCCGTCGCACTCGAGCACGTTGCGAGCGAACTGCAGCGTATCCGGGACCGCCACGGCGCCGGAGCGATCGGCGCGCTCGCCGCCCCCCACCAGACCGTGGAAGAGCTGTATCTGCTGCAGAAACTGGTGCGCAGCTTGGGGACCGGCAATGTCGATTTCCGCCTGCGCCAATCGGATTTCGGTGCCGACGGCCAGCGGCGCGGCGTGCCCTGGCTCGGCATGAAGGTGGCCGAGATCGGGCAGCTCGATCGCGTGCTGGTGGTCGGCAGCACCTTGCGCAAAGACCATCCGCTGCTGGCGCATCGGCTGCGCCAGGCCGTGAAGCGCGGCACGCAGTTGAGCCTGATCAACCCGGTTGACGACGAGCTGCTGATGCGCGCCGCACACAAGGCGATCGTGGCGCCCGCCGCAATGCTGCACGCCCTCGCGGAAGTTTTGGCGGCGACGGTGCGGGGCAAGAGCGCCGCGTTGCCTGCCGGCATGGAGCGGGCGCTTGCGGAAATCGATCCGTCGGAAACGGCGCGGCGCATCGCGGAGAGCCTGATGTCCGGCGAACGTGTCGCGGTCTTGCTCGGCAACCTCGCGCAGCATCATCCGCAGGCGTCGGCGTTGCATGCACTGGCGCAGGAACTGGCCGCCCTGACGGGGGCGCGCTTCGGATTTCTGGGCGAGGCGGCGAACAGCGTGGGCGGCTACCTGGCCGGAGCGACGCCCTTCGCGCACGAGCCGCGCGGAATGAACGCGGCGGAAATGCTCCGGCAGCCGCGCAAGGCTTATCTGTTGCTGGGCGTCGAAGCGGAACTGGATACGCACGATCCGGCACAAGCGCTTGCCGCGATGCAGGCTGCCGAGCTGGTCGTCGCCATGAGCGCGTACCAGCACAAGGCCGTCGACTACGCTCACGTGCTGCTGCCCATCGCGCCGTTTACCGAAACGGCCGGCGCCTTTGTGAACACCGAAGGCACGGTGCAGAATTTCAATGGCGTGGTCGGCCCGCTGGGCGAGACGCGCCCGGCATGGAAGGTGCTCCGCGTGCTGGGCAATCTGCTCGGGCTGCAGGGTTTCGAGCACGACAGTACCGAAGCCGTGCGGCGCGAAGCGCTGGCGGGCGATATCGGTGCCAGGCTGGATAACCGGCTGGCCTCAACCGCGCTCGATACGCTGGGCGCACCGCGCCTCGACGGCGTGCAGCGCATCGCCGAAGTGCCGATCTACCACGCCGACGCCATCGTCAGGCGCGCGCCGTCGCTGCAGAAGACGCAGGACGCGCAACCGCCTGTAGCGTGGATGAACCGCGCGCTCTATGAGCGCCTCGGCTTGCGCGAGGGCGAGTTCGTGCGGGTCCGTCAGGACCCGGGTGTAGCGGTGGTCGCCGCCGCGGTGGACGAGCGCGTTCCGGCTGAATGTGTCCGGCTCGCCGCGGCGCGCGAGGAGACCGCCACGCTCGGCGCGATGTTCGGGACGGTGCGCCTCGAACGCGTCCCGGCCCAGCAGAAGGTGGCGGTCTAGATGGACTTCCTCGCCACGCTGGAGAATTTCTTCGGCCCGACGTGGCCGGCCGTGTGGACGCTCACCAAGATCGTGGCGATCATCGCCCCCCTCATGCTGTGCGTCGCCTACCTGACGCTCGCCGAGCGCAAGATAATCGGGTGGATGCAGGTGCGCCTGGGTCCCAACCGCGTCACCTTCTTCGGCATCCGCTGGCTGGGCGGCTGGGCCCAGCCTATCGCCGATGGGCTCAAGCTGCTGGTGAAGGAGATCATCGTTCCGACCGGCGCCAACAAGTTCCTCTTCGTGCTGGCGCCGATCATGGCAATCATGCCGGCTTTGGCGGCGTGGGCCGTGGTGCCCTTCGGACCGGAACGCGTGCTCGCCGACATCGACGCCGGGCTCCTCTACATCATGGCGATCACCTCGATGGGCGTCTACGGCATCATCATCGCCGGCTGGGCCTCGAACTCCAAATACGCATTTCTCGGTAGCCTGCGCTCCGCCGCACAGATGGTGTCCTACGAGCTGGCCATGGGTTTCGCGCTGGTGTGCGTGTTGATGGCCTCGCAAAGCCTCAATCTGGGCGAAATCATTCGCATGCAGCAGAGCAGCTACGGCATGCTGGGCTGGTTCTGGATCCCGCTGTTCCCGATTTTCCTGGTGTATCTCATCTCCGGGGTCGCGGAGACCAACCGCGCGCCGTTCGACGTGGCGGAAGGCGAATCGGAGATCGTCGCCGGGTTTCACGTCGAATATTCGGGGATGGCCTTCGCGGTCTTCTTTCTCGCGGAATACGCGAACATGATCCTCATCTCCACGCTGGCGAGCGTCATGTTCCTGGGCGGGTGGCTCTCGCCGCTGCCATTCCTGCCGGACGGCTTCGTCTGGCTCGCTGCGAAGGTGTCGCTGCTGCTCTTCTGCTTCCTGTGGTTCCGCGCGACGTTCCCGCGCTACCGCTACGACCAGATCATGCGGCTCGGCTGGAAGGTGTTCCTGCCGTTGACGATCGGGTGGATCATCGTGCTCGGCGCGTGGATGCAGACGCCACTGTGGCTGTGGTGGAGGCCGCTATGATGGCGCGCGTGGCTGCGTTCTTCCGCACCTTTCTGCTCTACGAGTTGGTGAAGGGCATGATGCGGACCGGAAGGCATCTGTTCACGCGCAAGATCACGGTGCAGTTTCCCGAGGAGAAGACGCCGCAGGGGCCGCGGTTCCGGGGACTGCATGCGCTGCG
>JBQTJV010000134.1:0-10269 GCA_052386775.1 Betaproteobacteria bacterium | reverse complement strand
CGCGGACGTCCGACATCGGCTGCGCGAGCGCGTGAACCGGCCGGGCCGCCTCGCGGGCCACCGCGATGTCAAGCCGCTGCCCTTTGAGGGATTCGAGTTCGAGCACGATCGGCTTCCAGCTCACCGCGCCCACCACGACACGCGCGTCACTGCAGCGTCCGCCGGCATCGACGCAAACCTGCGCCGCGGTGTTGACCGTCGGGATCTCGAGCACGGCGCGCGGCATGTACTTGTGAAAGCTCGATCCCGTACGTGCGCGCGGTGCGTCCGCCTCGACGCTGACGACGATCTCGCTTTTTTCGAAGCGGTTCTTGAAGGCCTCGTCCAGGCTGATGGTGCGTCGACCCTGCGGCCCGGCGACGGTGACGCGCGCACCGAGGGCGAGGAGCGCGATCGGCAGATCGAATCCGCCGATGAGCGGGCCGATGCTGCCGCCGACCGTGATCATCTGGCGGATGCGGGTGTGGCCGACGGCTTCGAGCGCGTCATCGATGCCGCGCCAGCGTTCGCGCAGTGCGGCATTGCTGTAGAGCGCTTCCTGGCACACCGCGGCGCCCAGGTGCAGCACACCCGCGTCGTCGATCGACAGCGCATTGAGTTCCGGTATGCGGCCGATGGCCACGAGGCGCCTGGCGAAAGGATAGCCGCCGCGCTCCCGGCGCAGGGCGTGCGACGTGCCGCCGCAAACGAGGGCTGCGTCCCCCTGCGAGAGCATGTTCACCGCTTCGTCCACGCTGCGCGCAAAGACGAACTCCGGGCTCGCGGGACGCGCGCCGGACGGCCGGCCTGCTGACAACCGGTTTGCCGCCGTTCCCTTCGGCGCCGCTGGCGCTTCCCTGCTTTCCTGCGCATAGCGTTCGGGATGCAGCGCGCGGTGAATCTTTTCGCTGGTAATGGGCAACTGGTGGATGCGCACGCCAACCGCATCCGCGATGGCATTCGCAATGGCGGCCGGTATCGCGTCGAGCCCGATCTCGCCCAGACCCTTCGCGCCGAACGGGCCGGAAGGCTCGTACGAGTCGGCAAACGCAACGTGCAGCTTCGGCATCATCGCCGCGCTCGGAATCGGATAGTCCTTCAGCTGCGGATCGGTCGGCGCGCCGTTGTACCAGTCGAAGTACTCGATCATCGCGAGGCCGATGCCCTGCGTTACGGCGCCATGCACCTGGCCTGCCGCCGCGCCGGGATGAATGACGGTGCCGCAATCGATGGCGGACGCGATTTCGAGCAGCGTCACCTGTCCGCTGTCCGGATCGACTTCCACTTCGACCGCCTGTGCCACGAAGTTGTACGAGCCCGATTCGTTGCCGTAGCGCGTATGGTCGGGAAAGTCGGACGGGTTATCGAAATTTCCCACGCCGACGATCGGCTGCCCGCCCCGCTTGTAGATGTTGGCGCGCACTACCGCGCCGACCGGCTTGAATGCCGTTTCCGAACCATGCCGCGGGCCGATCTGGCCGCTGATGATCGTCAACTCTTCCGCCGGGCACTTGAACTGGTCCGCCGCCGCCTCGAGTAGCTGCTGTGCCGCGGCCGCCGCCGCATTCTTCACGGCATTGCCGGCCACGTAGGTGAGGCGGCTCGCCAGCGCGCCGAGGGCGTGCGGCTGCACGTCGGTATCGGGACGCGTGATATCGACCTCTTCATAGGGCAGTCCCAACGTTTCCGCGGCGATCTGCCGCAGCACCGTCAGATTGCCCTGGCCGATCTCACCTTCTCCGGTGATGACGGTGGCGCGCCCGTCCTCGTTGACGCGCACGATGGCCGAGGCGCCATCCCAGTCGCCGAAGCTGCGGCGGCCGTTCACGTGGATGCTGCAGCCCATGCCCAGTCCGCGGTTGGGTTTGCGCGCCTTGCGCTTTTCCTCCCAGCGGATCATCTCCGCCGCCTTGTCGATGCACTGCTTCAGTTCGCAGCTCGTGATCTTGTGGTTGTGCGGCGAAACGTCGCCCGGATCCACCGCGTTCAAGCGCAGCAAATCGACGATGTCGATGCCGAGCCTTTCTGCCGCGAGGTCCCAGGCCTGCTCGACCGCCCAGTCGGCCGACGGATTGCCGAAGCCGCGGAATGCACCGGTGGGAACGAGATTGGTGTAGACGAGCGTGGAATCCGCGCGCACCGCCGGATATTTGTAGAGTGCGTCGTGGCGCACGGTCGCTGCGCCGAGTATCGCCTGCGACTTGCCGGTATAGGCGCCGTTGTCCGCGAGCATTTTGATTTCCTTGGCCCGCACCCGGCCATCGCGCGTGAATCCCAGCCGCACCCAGTAGCGCATCGGCATGCGCGGGTGGCTCGCAAGAAATTCCTCCTCGCGGGTGTGGATCAACTTCACCGGCCGGCCGCTCATCCGGGCGAGGAGGGCGCAGATCACGGACGCGTTGTCGTCGCCGGACTTGCCGCCAAAGCCGCCCCCCACTTCGGTCTGGATCACGCGGACTTGGGACTCCGGCACACCGAGCGCGGTGGCGTAGCGGCCCCGCGCGAGAAACGCGGTCTGCGTGTTGCACCACATCGTGACGCGGCCTTCGCTCCAGCTTGCGACACAGCCGATGGTCTCGAGCGCTGTGTGCCACTGCCGCGCGCTGTCCCAGGTGCCTTCGACCACCACGTCGCTGGCCTTGAAGCCGGCGTCGACTTCGCCACGTTCGAAACTGAACTGGTGCGCGACATTGCCGGGCGCGTCGTCATGCACCAGCGACGCGCCGGGCGCGAGCGCGGCATCGAGGGAGAGCACCGCGGGCAGGACCTCGTACTCGACCACGATGCGATCCACCGCCGCGCGCGCGGTCGCCGCGTCCACCGCCGCCACCGCGGCGACTTCGTCCCCGACGTACCGCACCTTTTCGATCGCGAGCGGATAGAGATCGGGTCGGAACGCGCCCCATTTGCGCCGGGCGGTGTCGGCACCGGTGGCGACGGCTTTCACGCCCGGCATCGCGGCCGCCGCACTGGTGTCGATGGACAGTATGCGGGCGTGCGGATGGGGGCTGCGCAGCACCGCAGCGTGCAGCATGCCGGGCAGATGGATGTCGGCCACGTACTGCGCTGAGCCGGTGACTTTGGGTACCGCATCGTTGCGCGGCACATCCTTGCCGACGACGAGCAGATCGTGGACGGCAAGCCGCGGATCGCTGGATTTCACGACTGCTGCGCCTTGCGCATGAGCGCCATGGCTTCCTTATAAGCTTCCATGATCCGGACATAGCCCGTGCAGCGGCAGTAAACGCTGTCGACGCTGGCGCGGATTTCCTCCTCGCTGGGCTGCGGGTTCTTCGTCAGCAGCGCACACGCGGCCACGACGTGACCGGGTATGCAGATGCCGCACTGCAAAGCGGACCGGTTGACGAACGCCTGCTGGACCGCGTGCAGCGCGGACGCGCTCGCCAACCCCTCGATGGTGCGCACGTCGGCGCCATCGCACAATGCCGCGAGCTGCAGGCACGAGGCGACCGGCGCACCGTTCACCAGCACCGTGCAGATGCCGCAGGCGCCGATGCCGCAGCCATGCTTGGTCCCGGTAAGGCGCAAATCTTCGCGCAGCACGTCTATCAGGAGGCGATCGCCGGTTTTGAGTACGACGTCAACCGGGTCGCCGTTAAGCGTGAATGTGATTTGCACGGGGCACGAAAACGAAATTGCGGGTGCACGGATTATATGCCAAGCATCGAGCGGGTGCGGCGGCCTGCCATGTGAAACCGCCGGTACATGGTGCCGTTCGGCCGACGGGTTTAACATTTGCCAACAGATCTCCACGGAGCGAACCGGTGTTCGACACGCATTTCCACATCGTTGATTTCCGTTTTCCGGTGCAGGAGAACCAGGGGTTCATGCCGCCGTCTTTTCCGGTGGAGGCGTATCGCAGCCGCACGCGCGATCTCGGCGTCACCGGCGGGTGCGTGGTGTCAGGCTCTTTTCAGGGTTTCGACACCGCCTTCATGATCGACGCACTGGAAAAATTCGGCCCGACCTTCGTCGGCGTCATCCAGATTCCGCCGAGCGCGACGGACGAAGAGATCCGGCGCCTGGATACCGCCGGCGTGCGCGGGGTGCGCTTCAATCTCGTGCGCGGCGGTTCGGCGCGCCTCGAGGATCTCGATCGCCTCGCGCGTCGCGTTTTCGACCTGGTCGGCTGGCACGCCGAGCTCTATGCGGACGCACGCGATCTGGAACCGATCTTTTCGACCCTCGCCGCCCTGCCGGCGACGAGCATCTCCCACCTGGGCCTCTCGACCGCGGGGTTTCCGACGCTGCTGCGACTCGCCGAGAAGGGGATGAAGGTGAAAGCGACCGGCTTCGGCCGCGTCATCGATATCGACGTGCCGGCCGCGCTTCGCGATCTCGCCAAGGCGGATCCGGCATGCCTCATGTTCGGGACCGATCTGCCCTCGCAGCGGGCGCGCCGGCCGTTCCTGTCGAGCGACATCGAGCTGATCCGGGAAAGCCTGGAACCTGCGTTGTGGGACCGGGTGTTCCGCGACAATGCGCTGGCGTTCTACCGGCCCGGAAAAACCGGCGGAGATCATGCGCCGGGCTGAAGCCGAACGGAAGTTCGGCTTCGTTTCTTGTCGGGAGCTTCGTTCCCGTTTTTTCTAGCCGTCGCGTTGCAGAATCTCGCGGATTTTGTCCGCAGGCACCTTGATATCGACGCCCGCGCGCTCCTCCTGCAGCAGCATCGGCGCGCGGGAATCGCGCTCGCCCCAGCCGCGGTTGAGCGCCTCGGTCATCTCGGCGTGCGTCAGATTCGCGATGCGCATCGGCACGCCCAGCTCGCGCGCGAGTTCCGTGGCAAGGGTGACGTCCTTGTGGGCGAGCTTGAGCGCGAAATCCGGCGGCTCGAACACGCCTTGGAGAAACTGCCGGCCGAGCCGGTCGAAGGTGCGCTGGCGCCCCAGTGAGCATTGCCGCACCGCCGCCCACAGTTCCAGCGGATCGACGCCGGCCTTGACGCCCATGGTGAAGACTTCCGCGAGCGCCGTCTGAATG
This sequence comes from Betaproteobacteria bacterium, assembly GCA_052386775.1. Lineage (GTDB taxonomy): Bacteria > Pseudomonadota > Gammaproteobacteria > Burkholderiales > SG8-41 > DSOT01. Next base: position 5,286 of record JBQTJV010000134.1, on the reverse strand, counting down.
GCGTAACCGGCACAGTTGTGCACCAGCTTCGCCACCGACCCGGCCCCGATCGGGCCGATATAGATCACCTGGTCGCCGATCGAGTCGAGCACGTGCCGGTATTCGTCGAACACTGCGCGATCGCCGCCGACCAGCAGGGCCAGCTTTCCCGTTTTGGCGCCGCTCGGGCCCCCGCTCACCGGCGCGTCCAGCATCGGGATGCCCTTGGCAGCCAGGCGCGCGTGCAGCCGCCGGGCCACGGTCGGCGAGTTGGTGGTGAGGTCGAACCACGGCACGCCGGGCCGCATGCTGGCGAGCAATTCCTCCCCGACTGCTTCGGCTTCCGGCGGGCCGGGCAGGGAGGTGAGCACCACGTCGGCGATTTCGCCCACGGCGCGCACGCCTTCAGCCCAGGCCGCGCCCGCCTTGAGATGGGGTGCGGCCGCCTCACGGCGCAAATCGTGCACCACCAGGTCGTGCCCGCCCTTCTGGGCGTTCAAAGCCATCGAACCGCCCATCGTCCCCAGCCCTATGAATCCCACGCGCATGGTGAAGCCCCCTGTCCTCGGAATGGACCGTTGTAGCCGAGCGGCAGCGGCGGTGTCAATTCGACAACACGGCCGTCACCTTGCCTGACGGTCCGGGCGTGGGTAAGATTTGCAGCAGCATGGCGTCTTAAGGAAAAGTTCTGCTCGAACTTTTAGAATCGGGAGGGAACCGCGCGGGGTCTGCCGCGAAACGCTGCACTTGGCGACCGGGCGGGGGCGCCGTTCCCCTCCATCCGGTGCGGGAATAGGGCCGGATGGCCTCGATCACCAAAATCCCCGTCAGCACCGGCATCCTGTGGGTCGAAGTTCCCGCCGCCGATGTGCGCATCCTCTGCGGCTGTCCCGAAGATTCGGTCAAGCACCTGCTGCGCAAGGGTCTCATCATCTCGATCGAGGTCAATGGCGTTGCCTGCGAGACCGGGCCCAACGCGATCCTGCTTTCCGATCTTGCCATCCAGAACGGGCGCGTCTGCAGCCGCTCGGAATTTCCGGTCCTGCAGATGCTCTACAACCAGGGGCTCATCGTTCCCGGCCATCCCCGCAACACGGGCCGCTTGCCGGTGCTCATCGGCTCGCAGCGGCAGGTGAACTCACAGATGGCCTATATCTTCCGCGGCAACTATGGCCTGACTTCGCGCGAGGAGCTGATCGAGGCGGGCGTCTCGCGATCGCAGGCCGACGAGTTGATGCGCATGAAGCTCGCGTTCGCCTTCGGCCGCATCCGGCCCAGCGAAGAGCTCGTGCAGCCGGTCTACGTGGAAAAGGAACGCGTCGAAATTCGCAACGGCGTCTACGTGCGGCGGCTCCGGACCAACGTTTTTGAAATCTCGCACGGCGACGACAAGGTGGAGGTCGATCTCAATCTCGCGCCCGGCCAGATGTACGAGTGCCCCTACACGCTCGGCAATCACCTGCTGCAGCGTGATTATTTCGCCATCGTGCACACCGGCGACGGCGACGGCTGGGACATGAACCGCCCGGCGATGGGGAGCATCGTGCTGTTCCAGGGACGCGTCTACCTGATCGACGCGGGGCCCAACATCGACCACGCGCTGACCGCGCTCGGCATCGGCGTGAACGAGATCGACGGCATCTTTCACACGCACTGCCACGACGACCACCTGATCGGGCTGACCTCGCTCATTCGCGGCGACCGGCGCATCGCGTACTACGCCGTGCCCATGGTGCGCACCTCGGTCGTGAAGAAGCTCGAAACCATCATGCGCATCTCGGAGAAGGACTTCAGCGCCCTGTTCGAGGTGCATGATCTCGATCTCGAGAAGTGGAACGACGTCGAAGGCCTCGAGGTGAAACCGATACTCTCGCCGCACCCGGTGGAAACCACCATCTTCTATTTCCGGGCGATGTGGGAGGGCGGCTATCGCAGCTATGCGCATCTCGCGGATATCGCGTCCTTCGACGTGCTGCGCAAGATGATCACGACGGAGGACGCCAAGCCCGGCATCACCCAGTCGCGATTCGACAAGACGGTGCGCGATTACACGCAGCGGGTGGACGTCAAGAAGATCGACATCGGCGGCGGGCTCATCCACGGCGCAGCCATCGATTTTCGCGGCGACCCGTCAGGCAAGCTGATCCTCGCGCACACCGCCCGGCGCCTGACTGAAAGCGAGCGCGCAATCGGCTCGGGCGCGCCCTTCGGCACCGTCGACGTGCTGATCGAGGGGATTTCCGACGAGCTGCGCCGCCGTGCGTTCGGCTATCTCCGCGATTACTTCCCCGAAGTGCCCATCTACCGCATCCGGCATCTCATGAACAACCGGATGCTGGTGATGAATCCGGAAGTGATCCTGGTGAAGGAAGGACAGCCGGTCGCGGACATCTTTCTCATCCTGAGCGGCACGGTGGAGATGCTGCGTACCGGCGTGCCGGGGAGCCACCTGCTGTCCGCCGGATCGATCATCGGGGAGACGCCGGCGCTGCTCGAAACGCGTTCGAACGAAACCTACCGCGCGGTGAGCTTCGTTCAGGCGATGCGCCTGCCGCGTGACCTCTATCTCGACTTCGTGAAACGCAATGCGCTCTACAAGGACGTCGTCGAGTCGCGCGACGAGCTGGAGTTTCTGCGCAGCAGCTGGCTCTTTGCCGATGGCGTGTCGTGCATGACGCTCAACCGGCTGGTGCGGACGACTCACCCGGTGTCGTTCGAGACGGAACGCACCATGGACCTTCCGCAGAACGATCTCATCGTGATGCGTTCCGGAGAAGCATTGCTCACGACCTCCGGCGGCTATGAAGAACCGCTAGCGGCGGGCAGCCACTTCGGCGGGGCGGCGCTGCTCAATCACGCCAACGATGGGGCGCAGGTGCGTTTCCTGCAGCCTACGGAAGCCTATCAGGTCCCGCTCGACAGCATCCTGGAGGTGCCGGTGGTCCGCTGGAAGATGCTCGAAACGCACCGGCGCCGGTATCAGGACTGACCTCGCTGCACTGAACCTTACTGCAGCGGCGAGAACGCCGCCGGCATCACGATCTTGTTTTCCTGCCTGAGGAGCTGATAGACCTCCAGCCCGGCTTTCTTGGCGGCGACCGAAGGCGGCCATGCGCCGGCGGCCTGCGCTTTCTTGCGCGTCTCGTTGCGCGCATCGAGCGTGGGATACGGCCAGATGTGGACGAACTTGTTGAGACCGCCCAGTTCGGAGTACCACACCGCCGTCACCGGTCCGAACTCGAGCCGGGCGGGCAGGGCGTGTTCCCAGCACTTCATCAATTTCGGCAATTCCCCGGAGGCGTAGGTGTAGATGCGCATCTCGAAGTACGGGCCCTGCTTGCCGGGCTTGATCTCCGGCGAGATCGCAAACGGCACCATGATGTCGGACCGCTGATTGACCATGAACTCTGAGGTCTTTGGCGGCCAGACGCCGTCCTTGACTGCGGCAGATCGAATGCGGGCCCGTTCCTCGAGATCTTTGTACGGCCACACGTGGATGATCTGGTTGAGCGGCCCGATTTCGGTGTGCCAGAACGCGGCGAGCTCGGAGTATTTCTTCCGCTTTTCATAGGCTTCACCGAAACGCTTTTCGACTTCGGGGAGCGAATGCGGCTTGATGTCATAGGTTCTAACTTCGTAAATCATGAGGGTCCCTTTCCGCTGGTGGGGATACGCCGGCGCGATAGGTGAGGCGTGCCGGTCGAGGCGGCAAATTTACTCCGAAGCTCGTGCGTTGGCCAGCGTGAAGCCGGGCGTGATCGCGGCGCGGCCCTTTGGTATCATGCCGGCTCCGATCGAAAACCAAAACCGCAGGGAAGGCTACAGCGATGGCAACCAGCAAGAAGGCGGCTCCGAAAACCCATTCTTCCAAACCGACGGGTCTTACATTTGCGACGCTGGAGACCCGGCGCGGTTACCGGCTGGGGCTCAAGACCGGTCGCGGCATCCTCGATGTAGAGGCCGCATCCAAACTCTTCCGCATCAAGGCACCGGTCACGATCGACGAGGTGCTGGCCGGCGCGGATTGCGCGCCGCTCAAGCGCCTGGTCGACAAGGCGCTGGATGACAAGCGCGCCAAGGGCGTGATCGTCCCCGAAGCACGCGCCAGATTCGGGCCGGCTGTCCCGCATCCTGAAAAGATCATATGCGTCGGCCTCAATTACCGGCAGCACGCGAACGAAGCCGGGATGCCGATACCGAGCGTGCCGATACTCTTCAGCAAATTCCACAACACGCTCACCGGGCATCGCAGCAAGGTGAAACTCCCCACCGGCGCGGATCACAAGTTCGATTACGAGGCCGAGCTGGTGATCGTGATGGGCAAGAAGGCGGCGGACGTGTCCGAAGAAAAAGCCCTGTCCTATGTCTTCGGGTACGCGACGGGCAACGACCTGTCAGCGCGCGGACTGCAGTTGAAGACCAGCCAGTGGCTGATCGGCAAGACCAGCGACGGCTTCGCACCGCTCGGGCCCTATGTGGTTTCCGCCGATCAGATTCGTGATCCGCAGAACCTCCAGATCGCGACTTACGTCAACGGCGAGGTGCGCCAGAACCTGAATACCGCGGACATGATCTTCAACTGCGCCCAGATCATCAGTTACACGTCGAAGATCTTCCCGTTGAAACCGGGCGACGTGATCTACACCGGCACGCCGCAAGGCGTGATTCTCGGCTACCCGCCGGAAAAGCAGGTGTGGCTCAAGGCCGGCGACAAGGTGGTGTGCGAAGTGGAGAAGTGTGGCGCGCTCGAAGTCACCCTCGCATAAGGCAACCTGATAAGAACGTAAAAAGGGGTCGGGCCGACTTGGCAGCCGGTGAATTGCCAAATCGATGTTGGCTTTGCATACGGCCTCGGTACTGGCGGGTGCTGGTACGCGAGGCCATCAAGTTGGCGGGCGTGCCGCGGCAGTAAACGCCGTCGTATTCCTGCTACGATGCTCCCCTCGAACAATCAACGGGGATCCGCATGCCTGTCACCCAAAAGTGGATTTTCACCGCCGCGATGGATGTCGATCCGGACAAGGAGGCGATTTTCAACGAGGTTTACGACCAGGAACACGTACCCCATCTGCGCCGGGTGCCGGGCGTAATTTCCGTGACGCGAGCCGTGCTCGATACGCTGCGCATCACGATGGGCGGCGAAACGAAGACCGCCGACACGCAGGGTGTACCACGCTATGTCTGCATCCTCGAACTCGAAAGCCCCGATGTGTTGACCAGCGCTGCCTGGGCGAAGGCAGTGGACGCGGGACGCTGGCCGACGCAGGTCAGGCCGTTTACGCGAAACCGGCGGCATACGCTGCACAA
>JBQTJV010000133.1:0-11468 GCA_052386775.1 Betaproteobacteria bacterium | reverse complement strand
CCGGCGCACGCGTAGGAGAGCGCCCCCGACACGCCGATGCCGGCGGCATGGCCCGACACCGCCCGCGACATGAGCTTCGCATCGACGCGGTCCGCGAGGAGCTTGAGACCCGTCATGTAGGTTCCGGCCCAGCCCATGCCCGCAAGGGCACGCGTCGCGAGTGCGGTCCAGAACCCGTCTGCATAGAGACCGAAGACGACATGCGCCGCCACGGTGCACGACACGCCGAACAGATACACGCGCTTGGCGTCGATGCGATCGGTGAGCGTCACCAGCACCGGCACGCACACGAGGTAGGCGCCGTAGAAGATCGCCGTGACCCAGCCCGCCTCGCTGTTGCTGAGGCCCCACAGCGGAATGAGGGACGGCATCAAAGCCGGCCAGAAATAGGCCCCGATCTGTACCAGCACCTGCGCCGTGCAGACGATCGCAACGAGCCGCGCCCCGGACATCGCAGGCATTAGTGGTAGTTCCCCCCTTCGTCACCCCGGCGTACGCCGGGGTCCATCACTGTTCTGGATTCCGGCTTCACCGGAATGACGACAAGTACGCGTATCAGCCGCGCAAATGCTTGTTGAAGAAATCCACGGTGCGCTGCCAGGCGAGTTTCGCGGCGGCCTCGTCGTGGCGCGGCGTGGTGTCCTTTTCCGTAAATCGGGTCAAACGATTACTTGCGCTTTCGCTTGCGTTCCAGAATGAACGTCGCCTCGCGCAATGACTTTGTGTAGAGTTCGGGATAGTTCGACCGCAGGACGTACCAGTCAACGGCCTTGATGCGGTCGAACTCGCGGCTTGCCACCAGCTCGTTGCCCTCCACGTTGATGGCATAAAGCTGGTGCTTGACGATTTCCTCGACCCGGTTGTCCTTCAGCTTTCTCAGGCGACCCAGCGCCGGCACCTTGGAATGGACGATGGCGCGCAGGTGATGGGGCACGTCGATGTCCTCGAGCTGGACCACCTCGCGCACGGTACGGGCGTCGTTGATACTCCGGATCGTGTCCTTGCAGGCGGCTTCGAGGGCGGCCAGTTCCTCTTCGACGGTTGGTTGCTGTTGGGACATGGCGGAAATCCTTTGAAGCGGGCCGATAGTGTAACTTCTTCCGAGCGCACCGTGGAATGGCATGTTAAATTCCAGCGAAGAGGTTTGGAAACGCTGTTAACCATGGGCTCTGCGGTCCGTCGGTACTGCTCCTCGCAAATTGGTGCGCTATCTTGAGCACGACAGCACGCCTGTCGGCGCTCGGACCGTTTCGCGTCCGCAGTTTCCGCTTTCAGTGGCCGGCAGATCTGGCGACCTCCTGGGCGTTCGAGATGGAAACGCTCATCCTGGGCTGGTACGTGCTGGTGGAGACGCGCTCGGTATTCATGCTCACCGTCTTCGCGTCCCTGCTCTACATCGGCACCCTGCTCTCGCCGATGTTCGGGGTGATGGGCGACCGCGTCGGCCACCGCAACGTGCTGTGCGCCATGCGCGGCGTCTACGCGACGCTCGCCGCGATACTGATGACGCTTGCCTTCACCGACCTGTTGAGCCCGGCTTACGTGCTCTTCAGCGCGTCCATATTCGGCCTGGTGCGCCCGTCGGACATCGGAATGCGCACGGCGGTGGTCGGCGACATCATGCCAGCGCCGCAACTGATGGCGGCGATGGGCATCCAGCGCACGACACAGGACTCGGCCCGGATCGCCGGTGCGCTGACCGGAGCCGGCATCGTCGCAACGCTCGGGATGGGGCCGGCCTATTTCGTGGTCACGGCGCTTTATGTGATCAGCGTGCTGCTCACGCAGAAAGCGGGCCAGACCCGCAGCGCGGACGCGAAAACCGCAAGTCCGCCCGTCGCCGAACTGACTTTTGTCCGCGCCTCGCCATGGCGGGAACTGAAGGAAGGACTGGTCTACGTGTGGACCACGCCCCTGCTGCTGGCTGTCATGTGCCTCGCCTTCCTGCTCAATCTCACCGCCTTCCCGCTATCCAACAATCTGCTGCCGTACGTCGCGAAGGAGATCTATCAGGCGGATCAGACGGTGCTCGGCTACATGGTGGCGGGCGCGGCATCCGGCGCGCTCCTCACCTCCGTGGCGCTCAGCCGATTCGGCGGCGCGCTGCGCCCCGCGCGCGTGATGGTGGTCTTCTGCGCGATCTGGTACATCCTGCTGCTCGCCTTCGCGCACACCACGCACCCCGGACCCGGCATCGTGGCGCTGTTTCTGGCAGGCTGTGCGCAGAGCGTGGGCCAGGTGCCAATGGCTACCCTGCTGCTGCGCATGTCGGACGTGCAGTATCGCGGGCGCATCATGGGGATACGCATGCTGGCGATTTACGGCAACCTTCCCGGGTTGCTCCTCTCCGGACCGCTCATCGCGAACTTCGGTTATCCCGCTACCGCGACCCTTTACTGCATGATCGGAGTCGTGTTCACGCTGCTCATCGCTTATCGCTGGCGCACGCAGTTGTGGCGTCTCGATGCGCCGGCAAATGTGCGTTAGCGTAGCGCTCCACTGTTGAACTTTCCGTAAAGGATTCCCGCATGGACACCGCCGGCGCTTCCTCCAAGCCTCTCGCACACCGCATGAAACGGCTGGGGCACCTCGATCTGCCGGGCGGCGGGCAGGTGGTCGTGCAAGGGGATCACGCCTTCATCGGGCACATGGAGGCGCCGTACGGCACGACCATACTCGACGTGTCCGAGCCGTCACAACCGCGCATCGTCGCCGAGATCCGGCTCGAAGATCCTCACGAGCACAGCCACAAGGTGCGCGTCGTGGGCAGCATCATGTACACCAATCTCGAGCGCACGAGCCGGCGCCTCGCGGCGAAAGCGGCGCGGCTCGATCAGGTGCGCGCCGATCTGTCGCGCGAGCTCAGCCGCGCGCCGAGCAGGGCAGAACTCGCGGGCGCGCTCAAGGTGAAGGAATCGGAGCTGCCGCAGCTCGAAGCGTGGAGCCGCACCGGCTATCCGCGCGCCGGGTTTCGCGTGTGGGACATCGCGGATGTCGCGCGTCCCCGTCTGATTTCCCATGTGAAGACCGGCGGGGTCGGCGTGCATCGCTTCGACGTGGACGGCAGCTACGCCTACATGTCCACGGGGATGGACGGCTACGGCGGCAACATCCTCGTCAATTTCGACGTGCGCGATCCCGGGCGGATAACGGAAGTGTCGCGCTGGTGGCTGCCGGGTCAGCATATCGCCGGCGGCGAACAGCCCGAAGGGGCGTTCGACGCCTGGCATCTCCACCATGCCATGCGCTGCGGCGAGCAGCTCTGGGCCGGCTGCTTCATGGCGGGGCTGCGCGTGATCGACATCGCGGATATCACGAAGCCGCGCACTGTCGGCGCCTACAACTACCATCCGCCCATCATCGATCCCACGCACACCGTGATGCGCGTGCCGCACCGGCTCGGGGGATATGACATCGCGGTCGCCATCGATGAAGCGCACGGCCGGCACCATGGCCAGATTCCCGCCGGGGTGTGGCTGTTCGACGTGGGCGATGTCGCGCAGATCCGCCCGCTCGGACACTTCCAGGTGAGCGAGCTGGATACGCCCTGGGCGCGCAAGGGCGGGCGTTTCGGCGCGCACCAGTTTCAGGAGCACATCGAAGGCTCGCTACTCTATTGCACCTGGTTCTCGGGCGGATTACGGGTGGTCGATATCGCTGACCCGGCGGCCCCGCAGGAAGTCGCGTGGTTCATCCCGGAGCCGTGCGGCGGCCAGGCAACGCCGCAGACCAACGACGTCGAGGTCGATGCGCGCGGGCTGGTTTACCTCATCGACCGCCACTGCGGCTTCGACATCCTGGAGATTGCGCACTGATACTCGTCTCCCCGGCGTACGCCGGGGTCCAGAAAACCAAACCGCCTGGATCCCGGCTTTTGCCGAGATGACGCGGGTGACGGCGTGACCCGCGTCACTTGGCGAGACCCAATTCCGTCAGAAACGCCCGCGCCTGCTCGTTGTCCTGATCGAAATACTTGCGCGTCTCGGCGCTGCGCAGGTACTCGCTGCGCCAGAAGTTCTTCTCGAGCTCCTTTTTCCACCCGTCGCTCTCGGTGAACCGCAGGAAGGCCTGCTCCCAGTACGCCACCTGCGCCGGCGTCATGCCCTTCGGACCGACCATGGCGCGCCAGTTCGACACCACCGCGTCGTAGCCGTGCTCGCGCCACGTCGGCACGTCGGCGAGCACCTCAGGCAGGCGCGTGGGTGAAGTCACCGCGAGCACGCGGACCTGTCCCTGCCGCGCCATCGACGCGGCAAACGCCGCGGTGATCGGCACCACGTCCACGTGTCCGCCCATCATGGCGGTGCTCGCCGCTCCGCCCGAGGGAAAGATCACGGTGCGCAGTTTCCTGATATCCACGCCGGCTGCCTTCAGCGCCGCCGCGACCGCCTGATGATTCGGATTGCCGAGGCTCGTCGCGATGCCGAAGCTCAGCGCCGCCGGGTCTTTCCGCAGACGCTCGACGATTTCCCTGCCGCTCTTGAGCGGCGAATCGGGCTTCACCGTCACCGAGATGTACTCGCCGAACAGAAACGCCACCGGCGTAAATTCGGTATAGCTCGGCCCGCGCCCCGCGATGTTGTTGGTCAGCAGCGACTTGGACGCCAACTGGAGATAATGACCGTCGCCCGGATGCTGGTTGAGATACGAATAGGCGACGCTCCCGCCGCCGCCGGGCTTGTTCACCACGTTCACCGGCACCTCGAGATGGCGGCGCTCCTGCATGATGCTCGCCATGATGCGCAGCGTCCGGTCCGATCCGCCGCCCGGCGCGTTCATCGCGATCAGCTCCACCGCCCGCTCCGGCTTCCACGCGGGCTGCGCGTATGCCGCGCTCGAACCGAGCACGAGCAGCAGCACTGCTCGTACCAGAATATCGAGCACCCCAACCTCCTCCGTACAACGTCCTCTCATCGCTTGCTCCTCCTTTGACCATGACTGTGCCTATGCCGCCCGTTTTTGGGGGCCGTCGTTCGCGTTTTTTTGTTCGGGGCCTTCGTTCCCGCTTCTACGGCTTGTAGACCACCGGCGCGAGCGTCTTCTTGTCGATCATCACATCGACCACCGCCGGTTTTCCGCTCGCCAGCGCGCGCTGCAAGGCGCTTTCCAGATCGCCGGGCTTGCGAACCTGCTCGCCGTGCGCGCCAAACACGCGCGCCAGCGCGCCGAAATCGGGATTCTGATAATCCACCGCATAGAAACGCCCGCCGTAATGCTCCTGCTGGAAGGCGCGCTCGTTGCCCAGCCCCTGGTCGTTGAACACGACACAGACCAGCGGAATCTTTTCGCGCACCGCGGTCTCGAGCTCCGCGAAATTGCACATCACGCCCATGTCGCCCGCCGCGCACATCACCGGGCGATCCGGCCGCGCGAGCTTGGCGCCGAGCGCCATCGGCAGCGCGCCGCCGACCGAACCCCAGTCGTCGATCCCCATGAAGGTGCCCGGCGCGTAGCTTTTGAAGTAACTGCGCACGTGCTTGCCGCCGTTCCCGGCATCGACCACCAGCAGGCCCTCGCGCGGCAGCACTTTGCGGATGGCATGCGCGACGAACTGCGACTGGATCGGTTCGGCCTCGGGGCGCAGCGCAGCCTGCAGTTCCGCATCCCACTCGGCGCGTGCCTTGGCCACGTCGACCCAGGCCTTTTTGAGCCGCCCCTTGGCCGCGCGCTCGGCCAACCCGGCGATGAAGCTTGCCGTCGATCCCGTCACGCCCAGCGTCACCGGAAACACGATCCCGATCTGACCGGGCGCGCTGCTGTGATGGAGGAGCTTCGCCTGCTCGCTGAAGATGCCGTACTTGTACATCGTCGAGAAGACATCGAAATGCGCGCCGATGGCAACGATGAGATCGGCTTTCGGCACGATACGGTTCGCGGCTCCGGAACCGTTGCGCCCGAGCGCGCCCAGCGCAAGCGGATGCTCCGTCATGAAGGCGTCGGGCGAATACTGCAGCGCCGCCACCGGGATGCCGGTTTTTTCCGCCAGCTCCGCCATCGCGGCGGTCGCCGACTCGTTCAATACGCCGCGCCCCACCACGAACACGGGCCGCTCGGCGCGCGACAGGAGATCGAAGGCGCGATCGAGCTGACTGCTGTCGCATGAGGGCGGAATCATGTTGCGATACGCGGCGGGCTCGATCGGCTCCGGCGTGACGGGCTCGAGCAGAATCTCGCTCGAGGCTTCGATGTGGGCGGGACCTTGCGGCTCGGTGAGCGCCACGCGGAACGCCTTGCGCACCGATTCCTGCACCTTCTTCGCATTGGGAATGCTGTAGGCCCACTTCGTGATCGGCCGCATGAACGGAATCTGATCCATGTCTTGCGTGGCATCGCGCTCGCGCATCGTGCTTTCCTGCACGCCGCACACGGTGATCACCGGCACGTAGCCGCGATAAGCCGCGCCGATCGCCGTCACGAGATTGGTCACGCCGGGCCCTTCGGTCGCGGTGACGACGGCCGGACGCCTGCCCGCACGCGCGAACCCGTAGGCCATGAAGGCGGCACCCTGCTCGTGGCGCGTCAGGATGAAGCGGATCTGCGGCGTGTCGCGCAACGCGTCCAGCACCGCGAGGTTCTGCGTCCCAGGGATGCCGAACACATGATCGATGCCTTCGCGCAGCAGCGCATCGACCAGTGCGCGCGCGCCGGTGGTCGTCTTCACTTTGCCCTGTTCGCTCGAGTCCACGATTTGTGTCATTCCTCTATGCCGGTTGAAAGACTACGCGCCCGCTACCTCGACCAGGCAGTCGTAATAGGTCGCCGCACCCCCCATGTCGGCGAGCGCCTGGGATGTGACCTCGTTTGCATTGCGGCCGTCCGGAGAAAGTTTCTTCCACCACACCGACGGCGCGACGACCACCCCGGTGCGCGTGCAATCGGAGACCGACGCCTTCACCGTGAATGACCCGCGATCGTTGAACACGCGCACGCGATCGCCGCTCACGATGCCCCGCGGCCCGGCATCCTCCGGGTGGATATGGAGACGGGGCTCCCGCTCCGAGTCCAGCGCGAACGGCAGGTTGGCGAACGACGAGTTCAGGAAATTCCGGCACGGCGGCGAGATGAACGCGAGCGGATAGCGCTGCGCGAGCACCGGGTTCGCGCGGACGTTCTCGCGCGGCGGCGTATAGGCGGGCAGCGGATCGAGCCCGAGCTGCGCTGCCGTGGCGCTGTAGAACTCGCATTTTCCGGAAGGCGTGGGGAAACCGCCCTGCGCGAACGGGGCGAAGCGCTCCGGGACATTGAGCCGCTGCCAGCCCTCCTCCTTGAGCCGTTCCCACCCGATGCCGCCCATGCGTGCATTCGTGGACTGCAGCGCCTGCCGGCAGACGTCCTCGTCAGAATCGTCAAAGCAGGAGTCGGTGTAGCCCATGCGCTTCGCGAGCAGCCTGAAAACTTCGGCGTTGGGCTTCGCTTCGCCAAGCGGCGCGATCGCCGGGTTGTTCGCGAGCACGTAGAGATGGCCGTACGACTTGTGCACGTCGTAGTGCTCGAGCTGTGTCGTCGCCGGCAGCACGATATCCGCGTAGTCGCAGGTGTCGGTGAGAAACAGGTCGTGGACCACGGTGAAGAGATCCGCGCGCGAGAAGCCGGCGATCACTTTCGCCGAATCGGGGCACACCGCAACCGGATTGTTGTTGTAGACGTAGATCGCCTTGACCGGCGGCTGCGCGGAAAGCAGGGCATCGCCCAGCGCCGACTGGTTGATGGTGCGCGGCGTGCCCCGCATGAGATCGGGCCGCTCGAGCGCCTTATGGTCGAAGGCGTAGAAATCCGCGGTGCTGAGGACGACACCGCCTGCCGCGTTGCGCCACGCGCCGATCAGCGCCGGCAGGCAGGCGATGTTGCGCACCGCCATGCCGCCGCCGGCATGACGCTGCAGGCCGTAGTTCACGCGGATCGCGGCCGGCCTGGCCGCGGCATACTCCCGGGCCAGCGCCACCACTTCGTCAACCGTGATGCCGCAGATCTGCGCCACCTTGTCGGGCGGGTACTCCTTGACCCGTTCGCGCAACTGCTCGAAACCGAGCGTGTAACGGTCGACATACCCGGCGTCGTAGCGGTCTTCTTCGATGATGACGTGCATCATCCCCAGCGCGAGTGCGCCGTCGGTGCCGGGCAGCAGCGCGATGTGCTGAGGGCACTTCTCCGCGGTCTGACTGCGCCACGGGTCGATCGCGACCAGTTTCGCGCCGCGCCGCTTCGCCTCCTGGCAGCGCGACCACACGTGCAGGTTGGAGACGACCGGGTTCGATCCCCAGATGAGAATCAGCCGGGCCTCGCCATAGCGCTCGGGGTCCATGCCGACCGAGCCGCCGAGCGTGATCTTCATCCCCATCTTGCCCGCTGACGCGCATAGCGTCCGGTCGAGCAGGCTCGCACCGAGGCGGTGGAAAAAGCGGCGGTCCATGGAGGCGTATTGCAACTGGCCCATGGTGCCGGCGTAGCTGCACGGCAGGATCTGCTGCGGGTCTTCCGCGGCCAGCGCGCGGAACCGCGCGGTGATCTCGTCCAGTGCCGCGTCCCACGAGATCGGCTCGAGCCGTCCTCGTCCCGGCCCTTTGCCACCGACCCGGCGCAGCGGACGAAGCACGCGGTCTTTCGAATAGGTGCGGTCGAGATACTTCGCAACCTTCGTGCACAGCGTACCGTCGGTAAACGGCATGTCGCCACCACGCACGCTGAGCGCGACGCCATTCTCGACGGTAATGTCCATCGCGCAGGTGTCGGGACAATCGTGCGGGCACGCCGCCTTGACGATGCGCCGTGGTGACGCTTGCAGCGGATCGGCCTTCATTGGGAATCAGATCGCATGGGCCGATTCTACGCCATCACGAACTGCGGGCGCGTGTATGCACCGGCGTGCGCCCGGCGTTACGTGCAACCGACGGGAAAACCCGTGCGCGCCGCGCGGCGTGCGACGGTCAGGCGGCTTTCTTGCGGTTCTGCTCGAGGCGCGCGTCGACCAGCGCAACCGTTTCGTCGAGCACCGCGAGCTGCATGCCCTTTTGTGCGGCGATCAGTTTGACCAGCCGGTCCACGCGTTCGATGTTCGGCATTCCTGCGAACAGCGCGCGCGCGGCCGAGGACGGGCTTTGCAGCGACAGCGCCGCATTCGCGTACTTTTCGAACGGGACGAGATCCTTTTCCGCCGCCCCGAGCGTGGTGCACAGCTTGCCCACCCAGTTGTACACCGAGCGTGAGGCCTCGAGATCGGTATGCACCGCTTCCTTTATGGTACGGATCCCGTCCTTGGTCACGCAGCGATAGTTGCCTGAGATCAACATCGGCCACTTGGCGAGCGGCACGAAGAGGGAGTCGTGCACCTTGAGCTTCACGGGCAGTTCGATGCGCGTACCGTTGTCATCGAAGCGCGCCTCCTCGACGTCCGTTTCCAGCTGGCGCAGGATCGCGGTATGCGCGTCGGAATTGAAGCGCGCCGCCTTGAAGTTGGTCGGCAGCCGGACCTGCAGGACGTTCACTTTTTCTTCCGGCGGACGGAACGCCTGCGGATCGGGGCTGCATAGCGTGAGGCAGGCCGGGTCGAAGCTGTCCCACACGCTCGCGTCGGTAAAGGCGGCGCGACAGGCGTCGGCATTGAGGCCGGGAATGCGCCTGAGATATGGCAGCGGCGGCATGTTCATGATCGACATGCACGGCACGCGCGCCTTCGCCACGGCGTCCAGCATCTCGCGCACCCCGGGGGAGCGGTATTGCGGCTCTTGCATCGCGAGCGCGACGAGATCGTAGTCGCCCTCCTTGATGACGCCGGGCCCGTCGGCAGAAAGCTTGCCCGGGAGCTTGCGCGAATCGATTTCATACAGCCCCTCGCGCCCCTTGACCGGAAGGCGGACCCGAATGCCCTCCTTGTTGATGAGGTCGGCTTCGGCCGGCAGGCAGATCAGCTTCACGCTATGGCCCGCGGGCAGGATCTTGGCGGCCAGCAGCGAGCCATACGACGCGCCCATGACCAGAATTTTGTAGGTGGTACGCATATTGAAAGCCTTTTGGTGACGGTAGCCAGGTCAGCAGGAGCAGGTCCGCGATTCCGCATTGCGGGATTGCGTTGCATTGTATAACTGCAATGTTATTCACTATGACGCTCGGGCGCAATCCTGCTATGCAGCATTTGTAGATAGCACATCATTTGTCCGGTCTATGTAGCACGTCATTTGTCCGGTTCACTGGCTCTCCGAAAGGGGGGCGAGATGAAACGGGCAAGGATGCTACAGGAGATCCGGCAGATGCGTTTTGAAGAGATCTACGGTCGGTGGCAGGCCGGCCGGTTAATGCAGGAAGAAGCCGCTGAGATTCTGGGGGTGGACGTTCGCACGATCCGGCGTTGGATGCGCCGGTATGAGGAGGAAGGGCTGGAAGGGCTGGTGGATCAGCGCATCGGGATGGTGTCGGCGCGGCGTGCGCCGGTCGATCAGGTTCTGAAGGTGCAGGCGCTCTACCGGCAGCGCTACGAACGGTTCACTGCCAAGCACTTTCACGAGAAGCTGCGCGAGGCGCATCGAATCGATCGCTCATACACCTGGACCAAGCGCGTTCTGCAAGAGGCGGGGCTGGTGGTCAAGGCGAAACGACGCGGCGCACATCGTAAGCGTCGTGAGCGTCGTCCGCTGCCCGGCATGATGCTGCACCAGGATGGCTCCCGGTATGAATGGGTGGCTGGCTACCAATGGGATCTCATCGTCACCATGGATGACGCGGACAACACCATCTACTCGGCGTTTTTCGTCGAGGAGGAAGGCACGATGTCGAGCTTTCTCGGGGTGCGCAGTGTGATCGAATCGCAGGGGCTGTTCGCCAGCCTCTACGTCGACCGCGGCAGCCACTATTTCCTCACGCCCAAGGCCGGCGGCAAGATCGATCCCCATCAGCGCACGCAATTTCATCGCGCCATGGATCAGCTCGGCATCGAGTTGATCCCCGCCTATTCCCCCCAAGCACGCGGGCGCAGCGAGCGCCTATTCAAGACGCTGCAGGACCGGCTGCCCAAAGAACTCGCCCTGGCCGGCAGCAGCACCATGGCCGCCGCCAATCGCTTCCTGCAGCGTACCTATCTGGCCGCCCATAACCGGCGCTTTCGCATCGCCCCAGCCGATCACGGCAGCGCCTTCGTCCCCTTCATCGGTCAGGGCTTGGCCGATATCCTGTGCGTGCAGCACACGCGTATCGTCGCCAACGACAATACCGTACGCTACAACAGCCTTGTCCTGCAGATCCCGCAGGACACCCATCGCTGCCACTACGTGAAGGCCACCGTGCACATACATGAATACCCAGACCGAACCCTGGCGATCTTTCATGGGCCGCGCAAGCTCGCACGCTACGACTCAAAAGGCCGGCTTTTCAGACCAAAATCACAGGCCGCCGCGTAATCCGCCCGCGGCCCTTAACACATTACTTAGGCGGACAATTCACGTGCTACAAAAACCGGACAAAACTACTTGCTATCTACA
>JBQTJV010000132.1:0-11728 GCA_052386775.1 Betaproteobacteria bacterium | reverse complement strand
CGGCGTGGTGTCGTTTCAGGAAATACTGGAAGTGTTCTTCGTCATTCACGACCCGACCACCAAAGACCGCCAGGGCAATGACGTGGGCACGCAGTACCGCTCCGTGATCTTCTACCATGATGCGGCGCAGAAAGCGGTGGCCGAGCAGGTGATCGCCCGGTTGAGCGCCGCCGGGCTGTGGCGCGACCCGGTCGTCACGGAAGTGGTCCCCGCCGCCACGTTTTATCGTGCCGAGAACTATCACCAGAACTACTACGCGCGCAATCCTTACCAGCCGTATTGCCAGTTCGTCGTGGCGCCGAAGGTGGCCAAATTCAGGAAGCAGTTTCTGGAAAAGCTGAAGAAAGCCGGATAGCCGCACCGCCTACCAGCTTCCGGAACTGCCGCCGCCGCCCGATCGACCGCCACCCCCGGAAAAGCTGCTCGAACTCGAACTGGAACTCCACGACGAGCTGCTTGAACTCGATCGTCCGATCGAGAAGCCGCCCACGCTGGCGTGCCCCTTGGTCTTCAAGTCGGTCTTCGCCTTGTCATACCACTTGGTGCGGGCGACCAGCAGCTTTGCGAGCGGAAAGCCGACGAGATAGCACGCCAGCAGCGTCAGCGCCCCCTCCGTACCCACGACGACGATCGGAAACATCGCCCAGAAGGGGATCAGGAAGAGATAGAGAAACCAGCCGACTCCGGGGGTCATCACGCCGATGATGGTAAAGAGGCCGATGATGCCGAAGATGAAGGCGCCGAAGAGGATGCGCTCGGTCAGCGGCAAATCCGGTACCTGCAGTCCGGACGTTCCGGAGTCGGTGCCGGACGATGGCATATCGCCGGAAGCCGCGTCAGACGGGCTGCTCCGGCCCTCGAGGTGGGCCACGATGGCAGCCACGCCTTCCTCCACACCGCGGTCGAAATCGCCCGCCTTGAACTGCGGGCTCATGACGTTGCGCACGATGCGTGCGGCGACGATATCGGGCAGCGCACCCTCCAGACCATAGCCGACCTCAATCCGCATTCGACGGTCTTGCGGCACGACGACGACCAGTACGCCGTTGTCCTTGTCGCGCTGGCCGAGTTTCCACGCCTCGAAGACCTTGAGCGCGTACTCTTCGATGCTCTCGCCGTGGATGGTGGGTACGGTGAGGACGGCGATCTGGTTGCTCGTGCGCTGTTCGTGCGCCTTGAGGCCGGCGGTCAGGCGACCGCGTGCCGCGGAAGAGAGGATCTCGGCATCGTCTACGACCCGTCCGCTGAGATAAGGGACATCGGCGGCCGCGGCCGTGATCGCGAACGCGAACGCCAGACAGAGCCCACCCGCGAGCCGCCTACCCGATGTAATCATGCCCCGCGCTCCTGGATCAGCGTGTCCTGGATCTCGTTGCCCGAGGTGTGAGCCGTGATCCGGCCCTGCAGCAGAACCGTCAGCGCGCTGAGGCACGAGGCGCAAGCCGGCGTCATGCTCGCCTGCCCCAGCAGCGGCTTTATCTGCGCCGCCACGGCAGCCAGCTGCTCGTCCGTGACGTGCCGCCGCACGCCGAGGTCCGCTACGATCGCCGCCTCACGCTCGAAGCGCGCGATAAGGACCAGCAGGCCGACCCGGTTACGCGTATGGAAGAGACCGCGCTGCAGGAACGCAGCCTCGGCATACTGGCGCACTTCGGCTTCCGCGCGCAGCCCTGTCAGGAACAGGCGCGCAAACGCCGGCATTACCACCGAGAGCGCGGCAAAGGTAGCCCCCGCGACCATGACTGCGGAAACGAGCACCCCCGCATGCGAGGACGACCCGTCCGCAAAATAAAATGCTTGCGCCATTACCAGCAGGCTGGCAAGCGCTGCGCCGATCGCGAACGCTTTCCACGGGATTTCAGGATAGGCATCGGCCCTGGCGACGATGGCGATCAGCACCTGGACGCCGCTCCTCGCTTCCGCTTCTGCGACTAGCTTGTTGATTTGGCTTTGCTCTTCTTCGGTGACGTGCATGCGCGCACCCTCCCTCTCGCCGACATATTGTGTACGCCCGGCACCTCACTTTCAATCGAGCGGTTGCAACGCGCGCTGTGACGAGATTGAAACACGCACGCCGACGGTGCGCTTCCAGAGCGCAAAAGAGATTGACATTTGGATTTTGGCTCGGCATTCTTGCCTCACCGTGCCAACGGTACACGCAAGGCGATTACGGCAGGCTGAGAGACCGGTACTAACCATAGAACCACTAACGGGAGACGATCAATGGCTGCAAAGAAGAAAACCAGGAAAACCGCCGCGAAGAAGAAGAGCGGAGCGAAACGCAAACCCAATGCCGCTTTCATGAAAGCGATGCAGCCCAGCGCTTCGCTGGGTGCGGTGATTGGCAACAGCGCGATGCCGCGTACGGAAGTCACCAAGAAGATCTGGAACTACATCAAGCGCAATGGTCTGCAGGACAGCAAGAACCGGCGCATGATCAACGCCGATGACAAGCTGAAAGACGTGTTCGGCGGCAAGCGTCAGGTGTCGATGTTCGAGATGACGAAACTCGTCAACAAGCACCTCAAGTAATTCCCTGCCTTTTGACGACCGGCCCCGCTATGAGCGCGGCGCCGGTCGTTTTCATTTGGGGCGCGGCGTGACGAGCCGATATGCTTGCTCAGGCCGCAGCGCCCGGCGGACGCACCGGGCGCCACACCGCGAGCGCTACGCCGCAGCAGGTGGTCGCGATTCCGACAACGCTGAGAGGCGAGGGCATCACCTCGAACATGAGCCATTCCAGCACGACGGCGAAGATCGGCGTCAGATAGATCAGGCTCGTGACGCGCGCCGCCTGTCCGCGGCGCATCAGCAGATGCAGTGCGCTTACCGCGAGCATGGACGCGCCGATCACCAGAAACGCAATGGCCCCGACCAGGCTTAACGACCAGCGAACCTGCATGTCTTCAACCGCGGCCGAGAGCGGGGCGATCACGAGCAGCGTCGCTGCGAACTGGATCAGCGAGGACGATCGGAGGTCCACCAACGGGCAGAACGCGCGCTGATAAAGCGTGCCCGCGGTGACGCCCGCGAGGGCGATGGTGACGGCAATGAGGCTGCCCAGCGTGGCCTCCCGGACGTCCACCTTGTGCCATACGACCAGCGTGACGCCGCCCAGTCCGATGAGGATGCCGAGCCATTGCCGGGCGCTCAGAGGCTCGTTCAGCCACCGTGCCGCGATCATGGCGGTAATCAGCGGCTGCACGGCGAGCAGCAGCGCGGTGATGCCGGCCGACATCCCGAGATACTGCGTGTAGTGGCTGCCGCCGAGGTGAACGGCATGCATCAATAAACCGGCTACGACCACATGGCCGAGTTCGGCGCGCGAGGACGGAAACCGCGGCCTCGTGAGGAGCACTACCGGAATCAGGCAGGCGAGGCCAAACAGAAAGCGCAGCGTCAGAAACGTGAACGGCGCGGCATGCTGCAGTCCGACTTTGGTGGCGAGAAAACCGGAGCCCCAGACGCTCACGAAATACCACGCGAGCAGCCACTCGAACCAATGACGCCCCGACCCGGATGCAGCCACCGCGCGTGCCGTGTGCAAAAAAGGTGCGAGAGTATACCGCCTTTGCGCGCTGAAAACGGCGGGAATGGAGTGGGCGTCGTTATCCCGCAGGAACGATAAGCCGCTTTTCCGGTCAACCCTGATGGCGGGGCGATGCAGATCTATGGCGATGTCTGGGAGTGGACGCAGAGCGCGTATGCGCCGTACCCCGGCTATCGGCCCGCGGCCGGGGCAGTGGGCGAATACAACGGGAAGTTCATGGTGAATCAGTACGTGCTGCGCGGCGGTTCGTGTGCTACGCCGCGCACCCATATTCGCCCGACCTACCGAAACTTCTTTCCCGCGGCGGCGCGCTGGCAGTTCAGCGGCATACGTCTGGCCCGCGAGGGCGCGGTCTTATTATGCTAGGCCTCAGTATGGCCGTGCGCCGAACAGCGGCGCATGGAACCACAGGATGAGCCCGTAGAGAAGAAGTGCCAGCAGCGGACGGGCCCAGCCGATCTCGGCTGCACTGAATCGGTTTCGGCCGGCCAGTATGGCGACGAACGGCACGTTGGACGTAGCCTCCGCAAACCGCGCCCAGTCCGTCTCGAGTGCCGCGCGCTTGCGGCGATCGATGAGGACTGTGCCGCACAGGGCGAGCACCAAGAGGCTGCCGAAGAATACGACGGTGGCCGCATCACCGCGCGCCAAGATATGGCTGCCCGCCCACAGCGTTATGCCCCACATGACCGGATGGCGCGTTATGCGCAACACGCCGCGCACCGCATCACCGCTGCGCAGCAGTTTCTCTGCGCCCACCGCGGTGGGGTTGCGCATGAGCACGCCGCAAACAACGAGAATGAACGCGAGCGGCATGACAACCAGCGGGGCATGGCGCAAAGCGGGGACATGCCACAAGCCGAGGTACGGCGCGCGGTAGTATGCCCATACCATTGCACCGAGTGTTGCGAACGCGATGGCGCTATACAGCAGCACGTAGCCGTTTGTGCCGAGCAGGCGCACGAGCCGCGAGCGCAACGGCGTGCTGGAGACATAATGGGTGATCAGGAATGCCGCTGCCGCAAGGAGCAGGTGGGTCATCGGATTCATGCACGATTTCCTTTTTTGCGCGGATTCACGGGGATTGACCGGATAACGCAGGCCATCATCGACTCACCTGGTTGCGCCCGCGGTGCTTGGCGCGATATAGCGCTTGGTCCGCGGCCTGGATTACCTCTTCGGGTCGGGTCGCGCGGTCTTCTCTGTCCGCAACGCCGATACTGATCGTCACCGACACCGGGCGGCCTGCGGAACCCTCGCCACGTTTTTTCATTTCGGCGCGGGTGGGTACGTCCGTCCGCTCCGGGTCGCGCAGCGACAGCTTGTATTCCGCGACATCGCGGCGCAACGCTTCGAGATGCGGAAGCGCTTCATCCGCCGACTTCCCGGGAAAGAGCACGGTGAATTCTTCGCCGCCGTAGCGGTAGATCCTGCCGCCGCCACCGACGCGCGCCAGGCGTGTGGCGACCAGTTTGAGCACCTGATCGCCCACGTCGTGGCCAAAGCGGTCGTTCAGCCCCTTGAAGCGATCCACGTCTATCATGGCAGTTGCAAAACGGCGAGGCAGGCGCGCGAGCCGCTCGTTGAGCGCGCGACGGCTGGGCAGGCCGGTAAGCTCGTCGCGGAAGGCCATGCGGAAGGTATCCTGCATCACCGCGATCGTGACGACGAGCGCACCGGCTGCCATGAATGTCTCAAAAGCGTTGACGGACGTGACGCCGTTCGCAGCAAGGCCGAAAGCGACAATGGCGCTGGCGAGCCCGAGATCGATGGTCGTCCGCTTGTACAGCCAGGCGACGAATGCCACGGACAGCGCGAGCCCTATTGCAAGCAATCCCAACTGCGGCACCGGCGATGCCGCAAGCAGCTTCGTTTCGAGCACCGTTGCGTAGACCGCGGATGCGAACCCGCCCTTGCCCCAGAGCAAGATCCCGGCACAGAAGGCGATCTGCGCGAGCAGGATCGCGATGCGCTGGAGGCCATGACGGTTGAACATGCCGCGCTCCTCCAGCAGACTCAGCGCCGCAAGATTGAACGGTACGAATACGCAGAGCGCAGCGAAGGCGCTGTACGCTGCTGCCGGTGATGAGCCGGGCTGTAAATAAAGCTGGCGCGCCAGCTGAGCGGCCGCGAGCGTCAGCAGAGCAAACAAGGCGCGCCCGCGCTGAAACGCGACGCTGACCGCGATGCCGATGGCGATTACGAAGTAGGGACCGTAATGGCGCAATCCTGACAACGAGACGGGCAGTGCCGCAACTTGCGGGATCAGCAGATAAGCGGCCACCAATACCGTTGCCGGCACGGCGAGCTGGAGCAATGCCGGGTTGAGAGTCATGCGGTACCCGGGCTCAAGTGGCGTTATTCGACATCCGCTGCGGGAGGCTTCCCGAGAATCAGTGGCCGGATAACGATGTCATGTTGAGGGCGATGATAGCATGCGCCTCTCCCAGGCCTGCGTGCATGTCGGCCGGCGTGAACGAGGGTTCATCGATTATCATGGGCACGACGGCAGCATCACAAGGAACCCCATGGCTCAATACGATTACGATCTGGTTACGATCGGTGCCGGATCAGGAGGCGTGAGCGCAGCCCGCTGGGCGGCTGGAAGCGGAGCGCGCGTCGCGATCGCCGAGGAGCGCTATCTGGGAGGCACCTGCGTCAATGTCGGCTGCATTCCCAAGAAACTCTTGTCGTATGCCGCCCACTTTCATGAAGATTTCGAAGACGCCAGAAATTACGGCTGGCGCTTGCCGCCCGCGCAATTCGACTGGCAGGTGCTGATTGCAAACAAGGACCGCGAAATCGCGCGCCTCAATGGCGTGTACGAAAAGATACTCAAAGCCTCCGGAGTTGAAATTCTGCGCGCCCGCGCCCGCGTCATCGATCCCCATACGGTCGAGGTCGACGGCAGGCGCATCACCAGTTCGCACATCCTGGTTGCCACAGGCGGGTGGCCGGTCAAGCCCGCCATCAGGGGCGCCGAACTCGCTTTTACGTCCAACGAGGCCTTTCATCTGCCGCAACTGCCGGCGCGCGTGGTGATCATCGGCGGCGGCTACATCGCGGTGGAGTTCGCCTCCATCTTCAATGGGCTCGGGGCGAATACCACACTGGTCTATCGCAGCGAGCGCTTGCTCAAGGCATTCGACGCGGATCTCGGCCGTTTCCTCGGCGAGCAGATGTCCGCGAAAGGCATTCGCATTCTCTACAACACCGACATCGCGGCGATAGAGCGCGCTGATCCCTGCGTGGTGAAGCTCACTGACGGTACCGCGCTGGCGGCGGATGGCGTGATGCTGGCGACGGGACGCGCACCGAATACGCGCCATCTCGGTCTGGAGGAAGCCGGCGTCAAACTCCGGGAAAACGGCGCCGTCATCGTCGATGCCAACTATCAGTCCAGCGTGCCCTCCATACACGCAATCGGTGATGCGACCGACCGGGTGCTGCTGACGCCGGTCGCGCTCGCGGAGGGCATGGCGGTCGCGGAGCGCCTCTTCAAGCCGGGGGGGCGGGCGGTCAGCTACGAAAACATAGCGACCACGATATTCAGTCACCCCAACGTCGGGACCGTCGGGCTCTCCGAAGCGGAGGCGCGCCGCCGCGGATCGAACGTGACGATCTATCGCACGGCATTCACGCCGCTAAAGCACACCCTGACCGGAAGGGCCGAGAAAGTGCTGATGAAGCTGGTGGTGGATCAGGCCACCGAGCGCGTGCTCGGCGTGCACATGGTGGGGCCCGAAGCGGGTGAGATCATCCAGGGGTTTGCGCTGGCACTCAACTGTGGCGCCACCAAGCGCCAGCTCGATGCCACCATCGGCATTCATCCCACTACGGCGGAAGAATTCGTGACGATGCGCGAACCCGCAGCGCCAGCTTAGGCGCGCGGATCGGACCTAGGGGGCGAGCCGCTCCAGCAGCCAGCTTCCGTCGCGTCCGCGGGCATAGCGCAAGCGGTCGTGGAGCCGGTCGGACCGGCCTTGCCAGAATTCCATCGCCGAGGGCGCCAGGCGGTAACCGCCCCAGTGCGGCGGGCGCGCGACGGCATCGGGATGCTTTCGGCCGGCGGCAGCGTAACGCGATTCGATCTCCGCGCGGTCCGCGATGACCTCGCTCTGCGGCGACGCGCACGCAGAAAGCTGGCTGCCGCGTGGCCGGGTCTGAAAGTAATCATCCGATTCACGCGCCGATACTTTCGCCACGCGACCTTCCACGCGGACTTGCCGTTCCAGGGTACCCCAGTAGAACAGCAGGCTCGCCTGATCGTTCGTCTCGAGGTCGCGGCCTTTCCGGCTGTGATAATTGGTAAAAAAGACGAAGCCCTCGGTATCGAAGCCTTTCAGAAGCACCATGCGCACCGAGGGTGTGCCGCCCGTGCTGGCGGTGGCGAGGGCGGCGGCGTGGGGCAGCGGCTTTTCCACCGCGCACGCTTCCCGGTACCACGCTGCGAATTGCGCAATCGGGTCGTGATCGATGGCTGCTTCGGTCAGTGCTCGAGGATCGGGCTCCACACAGGGATTGTATCCGGTTACGGTTTGCCGGCAGCACTGTCTGCGCCGGCGCGCCGGAACGTCGCGTTGTGTTTTTCATCCAGCAGCATCAGGATGTTGCCTTCCCTGCGATACACCGGATTTGCGCGCAGCAGGTTGAAGTATCGGGTCTCGAAGGTACCGAGCGGCTCGACGCAAGCGCGGCGCGTGGCGGTCAATGCGGAGACTTCCAGCCGCCCGCCGACGTGGTAGGCGCTGCCGCTCGCGCGGTTGCAGCCGCTGTAGGCGGAAACGCGGCCTGCTTCGAAGGCCAGCGTGGCGCGCGGCACGCCGGGTATTCGGCCGGCGCCGACGAACGTCGAGCCGGTCATTTCCCAAGTGCCGTCCGCCGCGGTAACCGGAATCCTGGGCACCGGTGCGGGTTCCCGCGGCACCTCGGTGGGCGGGGGCACGGTACAGCCGGCAATGAGGAGGACAGCCGTTACGCGGACCCATCGAAGGCGCGGGACAAAAGAGGGCATCGTGCTTCTCCTTGCGGACGGACAGGCATGCAGACTATGGACTCGACTTGGGAATCGACGTTCCACCAGGCATGCCGATATCATGCCGCGAGCCGCCGTGCAGCAAGAAAACCGGCAAGTATGAGCGCGGTGTGCGAGCGGTCGGTCTTCGTGCCGCGGTCGGAAGCCGCCGCCGCGCTGATCAGGTCCTCCGGCGTTCCCATCGCAACGACCTCTCCGCCCGCGTCGCCGCCTTCCGGCCCCAGATCGATGATCCAGTCGCTTTCGGCCATGATGTCGAGATTGTGTTCGATGACGACAACCGTATTGCCGGCATCGACCAGTTGATGCAAGACGCGGATCAGCTTTTCGACATCGGCCATATGCAGCCCGACGGTCGGCTCGTCCAGCACGTAGAGCGTATGATGTTCACTGCGGGCGCTGCGCACCTTGGCGAGTTCGGTGACGAGCTTGATCCGCTGCGCCTCGCCTCCCGAAAGCGTCGGGCTCTGCTGGCCCAGCGTCAGATAGCCCAGCCCGACCTCCTGGAGAAGCCGCAGGCAATGGTGGATTGCGGGATGGGCGCTGAAGAATTCGACCGCCTCGTCCACGTTCATCGCGAGCACGTCGCCGATCGACCTGTCCTTGAATCGGACGCTCAGCGTTTCCGGGTCGAAACGGGCGCCGCGGCACGATTCGCAGGGCACCTTCACGTCAGGCAGAAAACTCATCTCGATCTTGCGCAGCCCCTGGCCTTCGCAGGTCTCGCAGCGGCCGCCCTTGGTGTTGAACGAAAAGCGGCCCGTTCCATAGCCGCGCATCCGCGCCTCGGGCACTTCGGCGTAGAGTTTGCGCACATTGTCCCAGAACCCCACATAGGTCGCGGGACAGGAACGCGGCGTCTTGCCGATCGGCGTCTGGTCGACCTCCAGCACGCGCCCGAGTGCCTCCCATCCCGTTATGTTGCGGCACCCTGCGGTCTCTCGCGGTCCGTCTTGCTTCGCGCGCCGCCGGGCTCCGATGCGCTGTTCGGCGATGAGATGCTGGAGATTGCGGTACAGCACATCCCGCGCAAGTGTCGATTTTCCGGAGCCCGACACGCCTGTTACCGTTACGAGCCTGCCCAGTGGAAGGTCGATGGTTATATTCTTGAGATTGTGCAGTGTCGCGCTTGCAATCCGGAGAACGGGCGTATCGCGGCCGACGCGGCGGCGCGGATGCAGCGGATGCAGGAGCGGCGCGGCAAGAAACTTTCCCGTGACCGATTCGGGATGCCTGACCAATTCCTGCGCGGAGCCCGAAGCGATGACATGGCCGCCGCGCCGGCCCGCCCCGGGGCCGAGATCGATGACGTGCGAGGCGCGGCGGATGGTTTCCTCGTCGTGCTCGACCACCACCAGCGTGTTGCCTTTTTCCTGAAGACGCGCCAGCGTGTCGAGCAGCACGCGGTTGTCGCGGGGATGAAGACCGATTGTGGGCTCGTCGAGTATGTAGCAGACGCCGCGCAGATTGGACCCGAGCTGTGCCGCAAGCCGGATGCGCTGCGCTTCGCCCCCCGAAAGCGTAGGCGCGGAGCGGTCCAGCGCAAGATAGGAAAGCCCCACTTCCTGAAGGAAACGCAACCGCGAGTGCAGTTCCGTGAGAATGTCGCGCGCGATCTCGGCTTCGCGGCCCTCGAGCGCCACATCCCTGAAGAACGCACTTACGCCCGAGACCGGCAGAGCCGTGAGATCCGCGATCGACAGATCCCGATACCGTACGCCGAGCGCGACGCGGTTCAGGCGCTTGCCGTGACAGGCGCGGCATGGTTCGTCGACTTCCAGCCATTCCAGCCATGAATCGAGCACGTGATCTTCGGTGCCGGTTCGCCTGCGCTCTTCGTCCCAACCGACTTCGTCGAGCGCAAGGCCGGTGCCGTAACACTCGGCACACCAGCCGTGCTTGGAATTGAAGGAAAAAAGACGGGGATCGAGCTCGGGAAAACTGGCGCCGCAGGCGCGGCACGCGCGCTTGGTGGAGAACACCGCTTCGGTCATTGCGGCGAGCGATGGGTCGCCGCGGTCCATCGCGTGCGCGAGTGTTTCCAGGTTGCCCAGCACGTGCACCACGCCGCGCCCGGCCTCGAGCGCCGTGGCCAGCGCAGCGCGCAGCGTACGTTCGTTCCCGGGACCGACGTGAATGTCCGCCACCGGCAGCTCGATGGTGTGTTCCTGGAAGCGTGGCAGGCGGGGCCACGCGGCAGTCGGCAGGAAAGCGCCGTCCACCCGTAAATGGCTGTAGCCACGGCCCGCCGCCCAGCGCGCAAGATCGGTGTAATAGCCCTTGCGGGCGACCACCAGCGGCGCCAGCAGGCCGACGCGGGTGCCGCGATAGTCGCGCAAAATGCGCGCGGCAATGGCTTCTGCGCTCTGTGGCTCTATGGGCACATCGCAGTCCGGACAATGCTGTCGCCCGAGCTTCACGTAGAGCAGGCGCAGGAAGTGATAAATCTCGGTGAGCGTGGCAACCGTGCTCTTGCGGCCGCCGCGGCTCACGCGCTGCTCGATGGCGACGGTCGGCGGGATGCCGAAGATCGCGTCGACATCCGGACGGGCCGCGGCCTGCACGAACTGGCGGGCGTAGGCGTTGAGCGACTCGAGATAACGCCGCTGGCCCTCCGCAAACAGGATGTCGAAAGCCAGCGTCGATTTGCCCGACCCCGATACGCCGGTGATCACGGTAAAGCTGCCGCGCGGCAACGCCACATCGATATTCTTGAGATTGTGCTCGCGCGCCTTGTGGACGTGTATGGCACCGTTTGCCGGCGGGGCGTGAAGCGTCGCTCCAATAGCGCCATGATCCGTACCGAAGAAGGCGCCGACCGCCACGCCGGCCAGCGCGCTTTCGTAGTCGCGCAGGGCCTTTCCCGTGTGCGAGCGCGTGGTGGCCATGACTTGCCGCGGCGTCCCGGCACAAACCACTTCTCCGCCTGCATCGCCACCCTCGGGACCCAGGTCGATGAGCCAGTCGGCGCTGCGGACCACGTCGAGGTTGTGCTCGATGACGAGCAGCGAGTTTCCGGCGGCGATGAGCTGGCGAAAGGCCCGCAGCAGTTTGCTGACGTCATCGAAGTGTAGACCCGTCGTCGGCTCGTCGAACAGGAACAGCATCTGTCCGAAGGCTGGGTCTTTCGAAGCATGACCGGC
>JBQTJV010000131.1:0-2247 GCA_052386775.1 Betaproteobacteria bacterium | reverse complement strand
CTGCAGCCCACGGAAGGCGGAATCGTCCTCGCCGAGCGCGAAATCGCCGGCCCCGGCCCGGACCGGGGCGTGGTGTTCCAGAACCACTCGCTGCTGCCCTGGCTGACCTGTTTCGACAACGTCTATCTCGCCGTCGAAAGAGTTTTCCGCGACAAGAAGAGCATTCTCAAGGAGCGGACCCACAAGGCGTTGGCGATGGTCGGCCTTACGCCCGCCGAAGCAAAGTATCCGCACGAAATTTCCGGCGGCATGAAGCAGCGTGTCGGCATCGCGCGTGCGCTGGCCATCGAACCCAAGATGCTGCTGCTGGACGAACCCTTCGGCGCCCTGGATGCGCTCACGCGCGCCAACCTGCAGGACGAGTTGCTGCGCATTGTCGAAAAGACTGGCGCCACCGTACTCATGGTGACGCACGACGTGGACGAAGCGGTGCTGCTCTCCGATCGCGTGGTGATGATGACGAATGGCCCGGCCGCCCGCATCGGCGGCGTGCTCGAGGTGGCCCTGCCCCGGCCGCGTGACCGCCTCGCGCTCGCAGCCGATCAGCGCTACATCGAGCTGCGCCGCACGGTGATGGATTTCCTCTATCGCAAGCAGCTCAAGCAGGCGGCCTGAAGGATGGGCGCACTCGTCAGCCTGATCGGCGCCGGGCCGGGTGATCCCGAGCTGCTCACGCTGAAGGCGGCGCGCGCGCTGGGCGCAGCCGACGTGGTGCTGGTGGACGAGCTGGTGAATCGCGCCTGCCTCGCGCACGTGCGCTTCGGCGCGAAAATCATTGAGGTGGGGAAGCGTGGTGGTTGCAAGTCCACGCCGCAGGCATTCATCGAAAAACTCCTGGTTTCATACGCAAGGGAAAACAAGCGCGTCGTGCGTCTGAAAGGCGGCGACCCCTTTGTCTTCGGCCGCGGCGGCGAAGAGCTTGAAGCACTGCGCGCGCAGGGAATCGAAGTCGAGATCATTCCCGGCGTCACCTCGGGCACCGCGGTGCCCGCGTCGCTGGGCATCCCGGTGACCCATCGCGAGTTCGCCCGTGGCGTCACGTTCCTGACCGGGCACACGAAGGACGGCAGCGAACCGGATTGGCAGGCCCTCGTCCGGACGCGCACGACCCTCGTTATCTACATGGGGTTGAAGGGCCTGGAGAAAATTCTCTCCTCCCTGCGGGCAGCCGGCATGGACGCGGCGACACCCGCTTGCATCATTGAAAACGGCACCTTGCATAGCCAGAAACAGCGCGTGGCGACGCTCGGCACACTCTCCGGCGATGGCTTCGCCGGCCCCGCGCTGATCGTCATCGGCGACGTTGTACGTCTGGCCCGCATTGCAGCCGAAGTGCCAAAGGCGAAGGCGGCCTGATGCGCGTTGCCGTCATCGGTAACGGCATGGTCGGCCAACGCTTCCTGGAGCAACTGGCTGCGCGCAACAAACACTGCGAGATCACGGTGTTCTGCGAAGAACCGCGTCCAGCGTATGACCGGGTGCAGCTCACGAGCTTTTTTTCTGGGAAGACGGCATCCGATCTTGCGCTGGTTAAGAAAGACTTCTTTGCAAATTCAAGAATCACCTTGCGTTTGAACGACAGCGTGCTCGCCGTCGACCCGGTGAACAAGGTGGTGCGCTCGACACGCTACAAGGAAGTGCCCTACGACAAGCTGGTGATCGCGACCGGTTCGTACCCCTTCGTGCCGCCGGTGTCGGGAAAGGACCGCCGCGACTGCTTCGTCTATCGCACCATCGAGGATCTCGAGGTCATCGCCGCCACCGCCAGGCGCTCGAAGGTCGGCGTCGTCATCGGCGGCGGACTGCTCGGCCTGGAGGCGGCCAAGGCCCTGCAGGACCTCGGCCTGGAGACGCATATCGTCGAATTCGCTTCCCGCCTGATGGCGGTACAGCTCGACGACTCCGCCGGCAGGCTCCTGCGCCGCAAGATCGAGGCGCTGGGCGCCCGCATCCACCTGCAGAAGAACACCAGGGAGATCGTTGACGGCGACGCGCGCAAGCACAAGCTCGTGTTCGCCGACGGCACCAGCCTGGAAACCGACTTGATCGTCTTCTCCGCGGGCATCCGGCCGCGCGACGAGCTCGCGCGCGGCGCCGGCCTCGCGATCGGCGAGCGCGGCGGCATCCAGATCAACTCGCACTGCCAGACCACCAACCCCGACATCTACGCCATCGGCGAGTGTGCTCTGTGGGAAGGGCGAACTTTCGGACTCGTGGCGCCCGGCTACCAGATGGCCGAGGTCGCGG
>JBQTJV010000130.1:0-3555 GCA_052386775.1 Betaproteobacteria bacterium | reverse complement strand
CCTCGTCCTCGGCGCGCCCGGCGCGGCGCAGCCCGAAGGCGATGTTGTCGCGCACGCTCAGCCAGGGAAAGCTGGCGTCCTCCTGGAACACGACGCCTACCCCGTCGGGCACCTCGCCTTCGAGTTTTTTTTCTTCGAAAATGACCTCACCGGAGGAGGGCGAAGACAATCCGGCCATCACGTCCAGCAAGGTGGATTTGCCGCAGCCCGAAGGGCCCACGATTGCAAGAAATTCGCCGCGCGCGAGCTGCAAGTCCACCGGCCCGAGCGCATGCACCTCGCGATGCCCGTCGCGCGCGGGGAAAATCCGCGTGACCCCGCGCAATTCCGCGTGCGGCGCTACGGAGGGGTCGATGGATGTCACTTCGAAGAAGAGAACCGCTGCGCGGCGCCGGCCATGACGATACACCATCGCCGCGGGCAAGCGGGTGCTTCGCGCGGATCCGAGCTTCGCGGGTAAATCACTTCACCCGGTATTTTCCTCTGTCGTTTCGGCATCTCTGGTGTAGGGTGGTGCATAGTGGTGTATCCTCTTGAAATGACAGTCGAGGATCGTTCTTTTCGTCAGAGCGTCAGCCTTCCCGCGCGCGTCGCTCGCCGGGTGAAGTCGCTCGCACAAACGACGAGGACGAGCACGAGCCGGGTCATTGCCGATCTCATCGAATCGGGGCTCGACGCCCGAGAGCAGGAAAAAAAGCGCTTCTTAGAATTCGCCGACCGCCTCGCGCGCTCCCGCGATCCGGAGGAGCAGAAACGTCTCAAGGAAGAACTCGCCCGCATGACCTTCGGTGAGTGATGCCGAGGATCCAGTGGACCGGCCTTCCTCCGGCGCTGCGCGACCACCTGTTCGAGAGACTGCGCGAGCGCGAGATCACCGCTGAGGACCTCTACGAGCTGAAGGCGTGGAGGGAGTCCGAGCCCCGAGGCGCCGGAGGGACCTTGGTACAAGGACTTTGGTTCCTTCAAGATCTGCGGCGTAGGTCAGTACCCGAAGACCTTTCTGCTTCGTGGGCAGCCGGCGAAGGGAAAAAAGCTCTAGGCGAATCCTGGAATCATCGCATCACGCTAGCCGACCCGGTTTTCCAGCCGCTGCAGCAGCGCATTGCACGCGGCGGCGAACGCGAACAGCAGGAAAGTCAACGCCATGATCTCGACCACTTCGTGGGTGTCCATGGCGCGGATCAGGATGAACCCGACGCCTGAGCTGGAGGCGAACAGCTCGCCGATCAGCGTGCCGAGCAGCGTGATGGAAAAGCCGATGCGCAGCCCCGCGGCGATTTCCGGCGCCGCCGCGGGCATGAGCACCGTGCAAACCGTCGCCCATGGCGTGAGACCGAGCACGCGCGCCGTCTTGAGGTGCACCACCGGCACCTGCCGGATGCCGTTCATGGCGAAGATGGCAATCGGGAACAGGCCGTGTATCGCGCCGAAGGCCACCTTGGCGGAAAACCCGAGCCCGAAGATGAGCAGGATGACCGGATAAAGCGTGATCTTAGGCACCGAGTAGAGCGAGCCGAGGATCGGGTCCGCGACCTCACCGGCCAGGCGGTGAAAGCCCAGCCAGAGGCCAAGGGCGAGCCCACCCGCGACGGCGAATACGCACGCGAGGCCGAACGCCTTGCCGGTCTCGGCGGCGTGGCCCCAGAAACGCTCGCTCGCAAGCAACTGCCCGGCGCGGTGCAGCGTCGCCGTGGGGGAGGCCAGGGCATCCGCGCCCGCGACCATGTAAAGCAGCTGCCACGCGGCGACGAAACCGAGAGCGAGCCAGAGGTAGTCGGTCGATCGCGCCGCGCGTTGTTCTTTCACGAACGGCCCCATCGCCGGTGCAGCCGTTGCTCCCAGCGATGCAGGAAGCCGTTGACGATCATGGCCGCGGCGATGATCAGCAGCAGCAGCGCGTACATCGTCCGGGCATCGAAATCGTTGTAGGCGAAGGAGATGCGCTTGCCGACGCCCGCCGTGGCGAGGATGAACTCGCCCGCCACCACGCCGATGACGGAATAGGCCACGGCGAGCTTGATGCCGGTGACGATGCTCGGCATCGCTGCCGGCAGCCGCACCAGCAGCATCGCGCGCACCCGTCCAAGGTGCATCACGCGCGCCGTCTTGGCGTAGGCCGCGGGTATCCGGTCGAGGCCGATGAGGGTGTTCACCACCATCGCCACCACTCCGAACATCGCTCCCATGACGATGAGCGCGGTGGCCCCGATGCCGAATGCCACGATCATCAGCGGATAGAGCACGAAGGTCGGCACCGCGTAGTAGGCGGAAAAAAGCGGCTCCAGTACCCG
This sequence comes from Betaproteobacteria bacterium, assembly GCA_052386775.1. Lineage (GTDB taxonomy): Bacteria > Pseudomonadota > Gammaproteobacteria > Burkholderiales > SG8-41 > DSOT01. The sequence continues at coordinate 1,264 of JBQTJV010000130.1, read as the reverse complement.
GCGCAGGCGTGGCAGCGAATGCACCAGGGCGCCGATGCCAAACCCGGCGACGACGGACAAGGCCATGGCGGCGAGCGTGTTCTGCGCGGTGAAGCGCATGTCGCCGATGAAGCGCCCGCTCGCCGCGATCTGGACCAACGCCGCGGCCATTTCGCTTGGCGGGATCATGGTCAGACGGGTGATGACCCCCGCACGGCAAAGCCCTTCCAGCGCGGCGAGCGCCGCGCCGATGACCGCGACGCGCAGCCAGACGATCGACGCCGCGCGCGTCACCAGGGTGTCGACGCCCGCGTCACCAAGGAATTGACGCTTGCGTCAAAGCGGCCGCTGCAGGTCCTTCGGCAGGAAGCGCTGGTCGATGATCGGCGTCCAGTCGATGGGCTTGTCGGCGTCCCCGATCGATTGCAGGCCGGCGCTCATCTTCTCCAGCCCGGCCCTGTTGAAGTCGCCGGGCGACCATTCGCCGGGCATGTCGAAATACTTCGGGAAGAAGCGTGCCACATCCTCGGGCTTCTGCTGCCAGACCTCGGCGTAGAGCGCGGCCGCCTCCGCCCGGTTGGCATAAATGAAATCCACCCCTTTGCGCCGTACCTGGATGAGCTTGCGCAATTTGTCGGGCTGCTTCTCGGCGAATTCCTTCGTCGCCACGCCCACCAGCCAGGTGACCTGTGGAATGAGGTCGGCGAAGGTGAAGACCACCTGGTACTTCTGCGGCTGCAGCGTGAGGATCGGGTCGATGAGCGGCGCAGCGTCGATGCCACCGGCCGCCAGCGCCGTCAGGCCGGGGCCGAAGCCGCCGGTGGCGATCAGTTCCACCTTGCCGCCGATGCCGGCGGTCTCCAGCGCCATGCGCAGCAACATCTCGCTGGTCGACTTCGGACCGGTAAACCCGGCTTTCCTGCCCGCCAGGTCCTTGATGGCGCGGATCGGCTTGCCCGGCATCGTCACCAGCGCGATCTCGCCGATGTGGTGGCTCGCGGCGTTGACGATCTTGAGGTCGATGCCCGAGCGCATGGCGGCGAGCGCGGCCGAAGTGGCCACCTCGGCGTAGCCGATCTCGGTGGCGAGCATGTTGCGCAGCGACGTCCCGCCGCCCGCGCCGGCAACGATCTCGTCGATGTTGAGGCCTTCCTGCTTGAAGTAGCCCTTTTTCATGGCCACCACCCAAGGAAGCGAGCCCGTGATCCGGCCGTACTGCGAAACGGCCAGCTTCTCCGCCGCGGCCGGCGCCGCCCCGATGCACGTGGCGAGCAGCGTCGCCCAG
>JBQTJV010000129.1:0-2582 GCA_052386775.1 Betaproteobacteria bacterium | reverse complement strand
GACCCCTGTCTCGCAAGTCCCGGGCCAGCCCAGAGTGTCATATTTTCTCCCTATAAATCATTATGTTGCACATGCCTCGGCCCGGAATGTGCACTAGTGCCTCGTTAGCCGGGCGCCCGGAGTTACGAAAATTGTCACTCGACTCCCATTCTGGGCACATCCCCTGCACAATCAACCGGCAATGCTCGATTGGCTCAAATCCAGGCTGCGCGCGGCCGGGCCGGATGATGCATCTCTGCTGCGCCAGGCCGAAGACGCGCTCCGCCTGGGAGCTCCGGCGCAGGCTCGTGAAATCTGCCTCGGCGTATTGCAGCGCTCGCCGCGCGACGTGCAAGCACTGTCTCTGATGGCCGCCATGGCGGCCGATGCGAAGCAGATTGAGGAAGGGTTGCAGTGGGCGAAATCAGCGCTTGCGGCGGATCCCGGCGCTGCTGCGCCCCACTACGCCATCGGCAGGCTTTGGGAGCTGGCAGGAGAACCGGCCAAGGCTGAAGCCAGCTATCGCCAGGTGACCCGTCTCGAGCCCGGGCATGCCAAGGCCCACAACAACCTCGGTTGCGTGCTGAGTCTGGCAGGGAAATTCGACGAAGCATTGGCGTGCTTCCGCCAGGCGCTGGTACTGGATCCACAGCAGCCCGAGGCGAACCAGAACTACGCAGCGCTGGCCAACGATGCCGAAGCGCAGGAATTCGCCATCCAGGGATACCTGCGGCAGACCGAGGTCGACCCGACCGACGCGAGGGCGTTCTGCAACCTCGCCAGCGTCTACAGCGGCTTGGGCCGGAACCAGGAAGCGATGGCGTGTCTTGATCGGGCCCTGACTGTCGATCCCGGCCGTGCCATAGCCCACTACAGCAGGGCCGTGCTGCTGCTTGCGGCCGGCGATTACGCGAGAGGCTGGGAAGAATACGAATGGCGCTGGCGTCTCGACAACTGGTTGAGCGCGCCGGCGCGCAGATTCGAGCAACCCATCTGGGATGGCCGCGACATCGGCGACGGTGCGCTGCTCATGCATGGCGAGCTGGCTCTGGGCGAACCGCTGCAGTTCGCCCGCTATGCGCGCCTGGCGGCCGAGCGCTGCGCAAGCGTGATAATCGAGTGCGCGCCCCGGGTGAAATCGCTGCTTCAAGGCGTCGCCGGCGTAGCGAAGGTCATCGCCCCGGGAGAGCCACTGCCGCCCTTCGCCGCCCATGTTCCGCTGCACAGCCTGCCGCGCGTATTCGGCACGACGCTGCAGAACATTCCGTGGGAAGGACCGTATATCAAGCCAGACCCGGAGCGGGCCGCGCGTTGGCGATCGCTGATTGAATCGACAGGCGAGTCGCGCCTCAAGGTCGGCGTGGTCTGGTCCGGAAACCCGCAGAACCCCTACAACCGCGACCGTTCCGTCCCCTTCGATGCACTGGCGCCGCTGCAGGCGGTCCCTGGCGTGGCGTTCTACAGCCTGCAGAGCGGGGAGGCAGCCAAGGCTTCGAGCTTGCGGCACGCCGCGCTGAAGCTGATCGACCTGAGTGCGCACGAACGCGATTTGCAGGATACGGCTGCGTTCATCAGCCAGCTCGATCTGGTTGTTACGGTCGACACGATGATCTCCGCCCTTGCAGGGGCGATGGGAACGCAGGTGTGGGTAATGCTCAATCGCGTGCCGGACTGGCGCCACCATCTCGAGCGCTCCGACAACCCGTGGTATCCAAGCATGCGCCTGTACCGGCAGGAACGTCCGGGTGACTGGACGGGAGTGGTCGAGCAGGTCGCGGCGGACCTTCGCTCAACTCCGGTCTGACCGCCAGACGCTTCGCAGCCGGCGCAGCCATCCACTGGAGCCCGGAGGAAAGCCCTCCGACCGGACCGCATCGAGCTCTTCGGTCAGTCGCCGCACGCTTGCCTCGAGCGCGACGCACTTTTCCCGGCTTTCCAGTTCTCTCGCCAGCACGAACTGGTCCCAGACGTTCGGCGGCAGCGCGAAGCGTGCCCGCAGATCCTGCTGCTCCCCGGACAGGTAGAAGCGGTTGAGGCCATCGAAATAGACCATCGAGTATCCGGCCTGGAGAATCCCGGGCTCCCATTCCTCCCAGCATGGCTCGGGAGTGCCCGGACGCGTCGATTCGAGGACCATGACCCAGGGGCGGTATTTGCGCAGGTCGATTCCCGACAGGACTTCCTTTTCCATCCCTTCCACGTCGATCGACAGCAGGTGGATGTTGCGGCCGCCCAGGTGCTGGTCCAGCAAATCGTTCAGGGTCAGCACCGGAACGGAGATGCTCTCATCCGGCACCTTGCCGTCCTTGCGCCACGCTTCAACCGTGGCGATGGAAGTCGTGGAAAGCTGCTGCGTTTCGCGGTAGATGTAGAACGTCGTCTGGCCGGGTTTGTCGCCGAGCACCGCGTTGATGAAAATGTCCTCGATGCGCGCCTCGTTCCAGATTTCCCCGTAGCCGAGCGGCTCCACGCAGATGCCGCGCCAGCCCTTCTCGTAGAGCGCGTAGGTGTTGCTGTCGACGATCGGATGCGATGCGCCGACGTCGACATAGCATCCGGCCTGCACGTCGCTGAGCACGCGCTGCAGGATCACGTCCTCGAAA
>JBQTJV010000128.1:0-16323 GCA_052386775.1 Betaproteobacteria bacterium | reverse complement strand
GCATCAATTGCATGCTGTGCTACGCCGCGTGCCCGCAGTACGGCTTGACGCCGGAGTTTATCGGCCCGGCGGCAATCGCGCTGGCCCATCGCTACAACCAGGACTCGCGCGACGGCGGCCGCAACGAGCGCCAGGAGGTGGTCGCTGCCGATGAGGGCGTATGGGAATGCTCGTTCGTCGGCGCATGTTCCGAGGTCTGTCCCAAGCATGTCGATCCGGCGGGCGCCTTACAGCAGGTGAAGATCGCAAGCACGCTGGACTGGTTTCGCGAGCACCTGATGCCGTGGACTCGCAGATGAGCCGCAATCCCTACCTCCGCACGATTCCCAGGACGCATTGGTTCCTGCGGCAGGCGCGCTATGTGCGTTACATGGCTCGGGAGGTGAGCTGCGTTTTTATCGGCGCCTATGCCGTGGTACTCATCGTCGGCGTCGCCCGACTGTCGCAGGGGCAAATCGCATACGAGGCCTATCTTCGCGCACTGGCGAGTCCCCTGAGCATCCTGTTTCATGTCGTGGCGCTCGCGTTTGCGCTCTACCACACGACGTCATGGTTCCGCCTCGCACCGCGGGCGATGCCGATTCAGCACGGAGAGGCGTTCGTCCCCGACAGCTGGATCGTCGCACTTCACTACGGGGCCTGGATAGCGATCACGCTGGGCGTACTGATCGCGGTCGGAGCGTTGTGACCATGGCGAAATCGAACAAGCCGATCGTATGGGGACTGTTCGCCGCAGGCGGCACCGTCACCGCGTTCGTGACGCCGGTGCTGATCGTCGTCACGCTGCTCGCCGCGCTGGGAAACGCACCGCCCGCGCTCGGCTATGAGGAGCTTCACGCCGTCGCGGCACACTGGGCGGGCAAGGTCGCGCTATTCGGCATCATCACGCTGTCACTGTGGCATGCCGCGCATCGCCTGCGGATCACGCTGCACGACGCCGGCCTGCGCAATGACGCATCGGCTGCGTGGGTGCTTTATATGGGATCGGCGGTCGGCACGATTGCAACCGCCCTGTTCGTGCTGCGCATCTGAAAGCAATGTGAGACTTGAATCATGGAAAAAACCCTGACTGCTGTCAGTCCATCGCCCGCAGATACTTTCGGCCTGGCGCGGCCGGTCGTCCTGCCGGCATATCTGGAAGAAACCTACTGGTGGGCCTACCTGCATCCCCGCGCGGTACAGGTGTTCGAACGCCAGTGGCTGGTGAACCTCATTCTGTGGGGAAATTACGTGCGACTGCGCGACGCCGCCCTCGGCGAGTTGAGCGCACCGGCCACCGGCAGAGTCCTGCAAATCGCGTGCGTTTATGGCGACTTCACGCAGCGGTTGGCGCAGCGCCTGGGGCCTGAAGCACGACTGGACGTGGTCGATGTGGCGCCCGTTCAGTTGCAGAATCTCAGGAAGAAGCTGAAAAACGCGCCGCAGGTCTGCCTTTACCAACAGGACTCGACGAGCCTCCAGTTTGCGGATGCAAGCTACGACCAGGTCGTTCTTTTCGTCCTCCTGCATGAACAACCGGAGAGCGCGCGCCGACAGACCGTGCGCGAAGCGATGCGGGTGGTGAAGCCGGGCGGGAAGATCGTGTTCGTCGACTACCATCGACCCAGCCGGCTGAACCCGTTTCGCTACATCATGATCCCGGTGCTGAAATGCCTGGAGCCGTTTGCCATGGGCATGTGGGGATCCGACATTGCCGATGCGCTGCCGGACACCGGCCGCCCGCCGGTGGTCGCCAAGCAAACCTATTTCGGCGGCCTCTATCAGAAGGTAACGGTCACCCTCTGATCCGCCTCAGGCATCGAGGCCGCGCGCGAGATCGGCCTGAATGTCCGAGACCGCTTCCAGGCCCACTGCGACCCGCAGAAGACCGTCGCCTATTCCGGCCGCCGCCCGTGCTTCCGCGGTAATGCGGCCGTGGGTGGTGGACGCCGGGTGCGTGATGGTGGTTTTGGTGTCTCCGAGGTTGGCGGTAATCGAAAGGAGCCGCGTCGAATCGACCACGCGCCACGCCGCTTCCTTGCCGCCTTTCACGTCGAACGAAAGGATGGCGCCGGGCCCTTTCTGCTGCCGCTTCGCAAGTTCATATTGGGGGTGCGACGGCAGCCCGGGATAGTAAACGCGCTCCACGCGCGGGTGCTTTTCGAGCCAGCGCGCCAGTTCGAGCGCACCGGCGGACTGCGCCTCCATCCGGATGCGCAGGGTTTCGAGACCCTTCAGCATCACCCAGGCGTTGAACGGACTCAGCGTGGGACCGGCCGTGCGCAGAAAACCGTACACGCCTTCATAGACCACCTCCCGTTTTCCAAGCACCGCGCCACCGAGCGTCCGGCCCTGACCGTCGAGATACTTGGTCGCCGAATGAATGACGACGTCGGCGCCGAGGTCCAGCGGACGCTGCAGAACGGGCGTCGCGAAAACGTTGTCGACCGCGAGCAGCGCGCCGGCTTTTTTCGCGATGGCCGAGAGCGCGGGGATGTCGTAGACCTCGGTGAGCGGGTTCGAAGGCGTCTCGATATAGATCAGGCGCGTCCCCGGGGTCACGGCCGACCGAAATCCCGCCGGGTCCGTTCCGGACACGAACGTCGTGTCCACGCCGAAGCGCTTCATGATGCCGCCGAGCAGTTGGACCGTTGCGCCGAATACGCCGGCCGAGCAGACGATGTGGTCGCCGGACTTCAGCAGGCCCATCACGCAGGAAAGAATGGCGGACATTCCCGAAGCCGTCGCCACGCAGCACTCCGCACCCTCGAGCGCGGCCAGCCGCTGCTCGAACATCGACACCGTGGGATTGGTAAAACGCGAATAGATGTTGCCCGGCTCCTGGTTGCCGAAGCGCGCCGCCGCCTGGGCCGCGGACTTGAACACGAAGCTCGAGGTGAGATAAAGCGCTTCGGAATGCTCCCCGAACTGGCTGCGTTCTATTCCGGCGCGCACTGCGAGCGTCTCGAGCTGGTATTTTTCTGTCATGGCGTTCTCCACAAAGCAAAAAACCCGTTTCAGCTTTCGCTAAAAACGGGTTTGCACTCGCTTTAGCCGTATTTTTTACCGGTCATCCCGGCGGCGCCCGCAAGCTGATCATCAAATCGGCGCAGGCAGAAGATTACTCCGCGGGCTCGGCCTCTGTCAAACCGCAGCCCGCCACCTCGTCAAATCCTAATCGACGAGTTCGAGGCCGAGATCGAGCTGGGCAGCGCTCGCTGCGGCAAGATCCGCCTGCTTGGCACCGTCGCGGCGCTGCGCCTCCACCACGTCGAGGTACTCCTGCGTCACATCGCCGGTGATGTAGTGCCCGCTGAAGCAGGAATCCTCGAAATGCTTCACCCTGGGGTTTACGCTGCGCACGGCTGCGTTCAGCGCATCGAGGTCCTGATAGATGAGCTCGTCGGCCCCGATCAGCGCGGCAACCTGCGCTTCGGTGCGGCCATTGGCGATCAGTTCCTCGCGGGTCGGCATGTCGATGCCGTAGACGTTGGGGAAGCGCACCGGCGGCGCCGCGGAGGCGAAGAACACCTTGCGCGCACCCGAGTCCCGCGCCATCTGCACGATCTCGCTGCTGGTGTTGCCGCGCACGATCGAATCGTCCACCAGCAGCACGTTCTTGCCCTTGAACTCCATCGCGATCGCGTTCAGTTTCTGGCGCACCGATTTCCGGCGGATCGACTGTCCCGGCATGATGAAGGTACGTCCGATGTAGCGGTTCTTGATGAAGCCTTCGCGATACGGCAGGTTGAGCCGCTTGGAAAGCTCCATCGCCGAGGGCCGGCTGGAGTCGGGGATGGGAATGACGACGTCGATGTCGAGGTGCGCGTACTGGCGCCTGATCTTGTCGGCGAGGCTCTCGCCCATTCTCAGGCGCGTTTCATACACCGAGATCCCGTCGATGACGGAGTCGGGCCTCGCGAGGTAGACGAACTCGAAGATGCAGGGATTGAGCGACGGGGTGGTTGCGCATTGGCGGCTGAAAAAATTGCCGTCCAGGTCGATGAAGATCGCTTCGCCCGGCGCGACGTCGCGCACCAGCTGGAAACCGAGGGTATCGAGCGCCACGCTCTCCGAAGCCACCTGGTACTCGGTACCGCGTTCGCTCTCGGCACGCCCGAACACAAGCGGCCGGATGCCGTACGGATCGCGAAACGCGAGCAGACCGTAGCCCGCGATCATCGCTACCACCGCATACGCACCGCGGCAGCGGCGATGCACGTTTGATACGGCCGCGAAGATCGTGGCGGGATCGAGCTTGTAGTTGGTCGCCGCAGCGTGCAGTTCGTGCGCGAGCACGTTGAGCAGCACTTCGGAATCCGAGTTGGTGTTGACGTGGCGCAGATCCTGCTGGAAAAGCTCGGTCTTCAACTGCTCGGCGTTGGTGAGGTTGCCGTTGTGACCGAGCACGATGCCGAACGGCGAGTTCACGTAGAGCGGCTGCGATTCGGCCGTCGACCATGCCGAGCCGGCCGTCGGATAGCGCGTGTGCGCGATGCCCGCGTTGCCGACCAGCTCGCGCATGTTCCGGGTGCGGAACACGTCGCGCACCATGCCGCCACCCTTATGCATGTGGAAAGTCGCGCCGTCAGCAGTGACGATGCCCGCGGCGTCCTGGCCGCGATGCTGCAGCACGAGCAAACTGTCGTAGAGGATCTGGTTTACCGGACCCTTCGCCACCACACCGAGTATTCCGCACATCGCCAGTCCTCAGTCGTACTTGATCCGCTTCGAAAGATCGCCCGGCAGCCAGACCTTAAGGTACATCGCAAACGCCTCGAGCGGGGAACTCAACATCGCGTTGCGCCAGACCGGATCGCGCGGGAGCGCCGTCAGCCCGGCGAGCAGCACCAGCACGGTCACCACCAGCGCGCCCCGCGCGAATCCGAACAGCGCACCGAGCACTCTGTCTTCGACCCCCAACCCCGCGCCTTTCACCAGCCGGGACACTGCCATCGCCACCAGGCTCATGAGCAGCAGCGCCACGAAAAACACCGCCACGATGCCGGTCACCAGCTTCAGTTCCGCGCTTGGTATCGCGTCCGGGACCAGGCTTGCCACGCTCGGCCCGAAAAGGCTCGCCACCAGGAATGCAATGACCCAGGCGAGCAGCGCCAATACTTCCCGCACCAGGCCCCGGATCACGCTGAGCAGTATCGACAGTGAGACGATAACCAGCACAGCGTAATCGAACGCCGTCATCGCGTCGGCACGACCTTCCCGTCGAATCCCGCGCTCTTGAGCTTCTGTTGCGCTTTTTCCGCCGCTTCACGCGTCGCGAACGGTCCCGCGCGCACCCGGGTGACATCGCCGCGCGCGGTCTTGACCACCTCGGTATAGGAACTGACTCCGGTCTTGAGAATGGCCTGCTGCAGTTGCTGGGCCTTCCCGGCATCGGACAAGGCCACCACTTGCACGACGAACTGTCCTGAGGCTGGCGCCTTGGCCGCCGGCTGCTCCGGTTTGGCGGGTGTGGCGGTCTTGTCCGGTTTTGGTGCGGGTGGCTCGGGTTTAGCCGGCGTGCCGGCCTGGGCCTGCGGCGCGGGCGCCGCTTTGGTTTCCGGCGACGGCTTCGCAGCCGCCTGCGGCTTGGGCTCGGGCGGCACCTGCGGGACCGGAACCACCTTGGAGGTGAAGGGTCCCGCGGACTCGGGAGACGGAATGCGGATATCGATGTCCTGAGTGACCGGTTTTGGTTCGTTGTCGAGCACCATGGGCAGCGCCACCACCACCACCGTCACGATGACGATGGCACCGATCAGGCGCCGGCGAGCCCGCTTTCGAAGCTGCTGTTCCTCGTCGCTGATCGCTTTTGCCATCTCCATCGAACCATGTGAACCCAGGATACCGCCGCGTCGGGCGCTCACCGTTTCTGCATCGACCGCCGCTTCGTGTGCGCCTGCATCGCGGCAGAGACGGTATAGAACGATCCGAACACCAAAATTCTATCATTTTGGGTCGCGACATCACAGGCTTGCGCACAGGCATCCGCGACGCTGTCGCACAGCGTGATCGTTCCTGCAACGCGCTGCTGGCGCAAGGCTTGCGCGAGCACATCGCGGTCCGCACCGCGCGGCGTGTCGATGCTCGCAACGTACCACGCATCGATGCACGGATGGATCGCCGCCACCACGCCCGCGATGTCCTTATCGCGCAGCATCGCGAATACCGCGAGCGTGCGGCCCGCGGTGCGCATCTCCGCCAGCGTCGAAGCCAGCGCCGCCGCGGCGGCGGGATTATGCGCGACATCGAAAATGACCGCCGGCAGTCCCGGCAACACCTGGAAGCGGCCGGGCATTTCGGCTTCCAGAAGGCCCGCGCGGATATCATCCATGGCAACCGGCAAACGGTCGCGCAGGGCGTCGAGCGCAGCGAGGCAGGTGCTGGCGTTCGCAAGCTGGTGGGCGCCGCGCAACACCGGGCAGGGCAACCCGAACTTGCTTCCGCCGGGGCCGTGATAGCGCCACTGCCGGAGATCGGCCGCGTATCCGAAGTCGGCGCCGCGCACGAGCAGGCGTGCCCCGATCGCGCCGGCGTGCCGCACCAGGCTTTCCGGGGGATCGGGATCGCCGCAGATCGCGGGCCGGCCGGCGCGAAAAATGCCGGCTTTTTCGTAGCCGATCGCCTCGCGTGTCTCGCCGAGATAGTCCAGGTGATCGAGCGCGATGCTCATGACCAGCGCGCAGTCCGTATCGATCGCGTTCACCGCATCGAGCCGCCCGCCGAGCCCGACTTCCAGTATCGCGACGTCCACGCGCGCCTCGAGGAACAGCCGCACTGCGGCGAGCGTGCCGAACTCGAAATACGTCAAGGTGGTGCCGCCGCGGGCCCGCTCTACCGCGTCGAGCACGCGCACAAGGTCGGCGTCTTCCGCCTCCTGCCGCCCGATCCGCACACGCTCGTTGTAGCGCACGAGATGCGGCGAGGTGTAGCAGCCGACCTTGTAGCCCGCATGGTGCAGCGTCGCCTCCAGCATCGCGCACGCCGAGCCTTTCCCGTTCGTCCCGCCGACCGTGACGACGACACACTGCGGCGCGAGCCCCATCGCCTGCTTCACCGCGGCGACCCGCTCCAGACCCATGGCGATGCCCTGCGGATGGACGCGATCGATGTACTGCAGCCAGTCTTCCAGCGAAGCGGCGGGCGGGGGCGCGGAATTCATCGATGCAGCGTACGGAGCGCCCTGCCGGCGCGCGACCTCGGGCAGGGGCGCGGGCTCAGGCGGCAGCCGGCAGTTTCAGGAGCAGCGTAATGAGCGATGAAAGCTTGTCTCGCATCTGGCGGCGATCGACGATCATGTCGATCGCGCCGTGTTCCAGCAGGAATTCGGCGCGCTGAAAGCCCTCGGGCAGCGTCTCGCGCACTGTCTGCTCGATGACGCGCGGGCCGGCGAAACCGATGAGCGCGCCCGGTTCGGCAAGCACCACATCGCCGATCATGGCGAAGCTCGCCGAAACGCCGCCCATGGTGGGATCCGTCAGCACGGAGATGAAGGGCAGGCGCTCGCGCGAAAGCCGGGTGAGCGCCGCGCACGTCTTGGCCATCTGCATGAGCGACAGCAGACCTTCCTGCATCCGTGCGCCGCCGGTCGCGGTAAAGCAGATAAACGGCAGGCGCTGCTCGACGCACACCTGCACGCCGCGCACGTAGCGTTCCCCGACCACCGAGCCCATCGAGCCGCCGAGAAAGCTGAATTCGAACGCCGCCGCCACGACGGGGAGCGTCTTGATGCTGCCCTGCATGACAACCAGGGCATCCTCCTCGGATGTGTCCGTGCGGGCCTCTTCCAGGCGCTCGGTGTACTTGCGGCTGTCCTTGAACTTGAGCGTATCCACCGGCAGCACTTCGGCGCCGATTTCATAACGGCCTTCCAGATCGAGCAGCCAGTCGAGCCGCTCGCGCGCCGACACGCGCTTGTGATGGCTGCACTTGGGACAGACGTAAAGGTTCTTCTCGAGATCGGCGCGATAGAGCACGGCCTCGCACGATTCGCACTTGCTCCACAGCCCTTCCGGGACCGTCTTCCGCGGATGCCCTTCGCGCTTGATGCGCGGTGGCAAGAGCTTCTGGAGCCAGCTCACGCAGCGTGCTCCCGCGCAAGACTGTCCATCGCCTCGCGCACGCCGGAAAGAAAGCCGGTGACATTGCCGATCACCTGCTCGCGCCCGGATTCCTCGATCATCTGCACCAGCCGGCTGCCGATGATCACGGCGTCCGCGACGCCGGCGATGCGCTTCGCCGTATCCGCATCGCGGATGCCGAAGCCGACGCCGACGGGCAAGCCGGTACAGGAACGGATGCGGGCAATGCGCCCCGCCACATCAGCGAGATCGATGTGCGCGGCACCGGTTACGCCGCGCAGCGAAACGTAATACAGATAGCCGCGCCCCAGCCCCGCGACATGCTTCAGCCGTGCCTCGTCAGTGGTGGGCGACAGCAGAAAAACGGTGTCGAGTTTACGAGCGTCCAGCAAGGCGACGAGGTTGCGGGCTTCTTCCGGCGGATAGTCCACCACCAGCACGCCGTCGGCGTCTGCCGTTTTCACCGCCTCGGCGAAACGCTCGACCCCCATCGCCTCGATCGGGTTGGCATAGCCGAAGAGCACCACCGGCGTCGTCGCGTCCTTCTTGCGAAATTCTGCGACATACCCGATCACCACCTTCAGCGAAACGCCATGCTTCAGCGCGCGCTCGCTGGAACGCTGAATCACGGGACCATCGGCCATGGGATCGGAGAACGGAACGCCCAGTTCGATGATATCGGCGCCGCCCGCCACGAGCGCGTGCATGAGCGGGACGGCGAGCGCCGGTTCCGGATCGCCTGCGGTGATGAACGGGATCAGCGCCTTTCTGCCCTGCTGCTTCAGTCTTTCGAAAGTGGCAGCGATGCGGGACATCTTAGAATTTAATCCCCGATTTTTGGGCGACGGTGTGCATGTCCTTGTCGCCGCGTCCCGACAGATTCACGAGCAGGATCTGCTCTTTCTTCATGCGCGGCGCGATCTTCGCGGCATAGGCCAGCGCGTGGCACGATTCCAGTGCCGGGATGATGCCTTCCAGCCGGCACAGATCGTGAAAAGCCTGCAGCGCCTCGTCATCGGTGACGGCGACGTACTTGGCGCGGCCGCTGTCCTTGAGCCAGGCGTGTTCCGGTCCCACGCCGGGATAATCGAGTCCCGCGGAAATCGAATGGGTCTCGATGATCTGGCCGTTCTCGTCTTGCAGCAGATAGGTGCGATTGCCGTGCAGGACGCCCGCCTTGCCGGTGCAGAGCGTGGCCGCGTGCTTCCCGCTTTCCAGTCCGTGGCCCGCCGCCTCGACGCCGATCAGCCGCACCGCTTCATCCGCTATGTAGGGATGGAAAATGCCGATCGCGTTCGAGCCGCCGCCCACGCAGGCGAGTATTGCATCGGGCTGGCGCCCCGCCATTTCCACCATCTGTTCGCGCGCTTCGCGCCCGATCACGCACTGGAAGTCGCGCACCATCATCGGATACGGATGCGGCCCGGCGACGGTGCCGATGATATAGAACGTGTTCTCCACGTTGGTGACCCAGTCGCGCATCGCTTCGTTGAGCGCATCCTTCAGCGTCTTCGAACCGCTCTCGACCGGAACGACGGTGGCGCCCAGCAGTTTCATGCGATAGACGTTCTGGATCTGGCGCTTGACGTCCTCGGAACCCATGTAGACCACACACTCCATGCCGTAGCGCGCGGCGATGGTGGCGGCCGCAACGCCGTGCATGCCTGCTCCGGTTTCCGCGATGACGCGCCGCTTGCCCATGCGCCGCGCGAGCAGCGCCTGGCCGATCACGTTGTTGATCTTGTGCGCGCCGGTATGGTTGAGGTCTTCGCGCTTCAGATAGACTTGCGCGCCGCCGAAGTGCCCGGACCAGCGCCGCGCGTGGTAGACGGGGCTCGGCCGCCCGACGTAGTGCTTGAGTTCGTAGTTGTACTCGGCGAGAAAGTCGGGGTCGTTCTGGTAACGCGCGTAGGCGGCCTTGAGCTGATCCAGTGCCTGGATCAGGGTCTCCGCCACGAAGGTGCCGCCGTAGGGGCCGAAATGCCCGCTCGCATCGGGCAGGTCATACATCCGCATTGCGCACTCCTGCTATGAACGCGGCGATCTTCGCTGCGTCCTTGATCCCCGGGGCGGCCTCGACGCCGCTCGACACATCGACCGCCCACGGCCGCACCTGCTGGATGGCGCCGGTCACGTTTCGGGCATCCAGTCCACCGGAAAGGACGACCGGCAGGGGCAGCGTGCGCGGAATCAAGCTCCAGTCGAACGACTGCCCGGTCCCGCCATGCGCCCCGTCGACGTATGCATCGAGCAGCAGCGCCTTGGCGTCGTGATAATCGCGCGCGTATTGTAGCAAATCGGTTCCCGACCGGACCCGGACGGCCTTGATGTACGGCAGGCCGAACTGGCGGCAGAAGGCCGGCGTTTCCGTGCCGTGGAACTGCAGCAGCCCGACCGGCGCAACGGCGATGGTCTCGCGCACTTCGGCTGCGGTCGCATCGACGAAGAGCCCTACTGCAGTGACGAACGCGGGCAGCGCACGGATGATCTCTCCCGCCTGCGCCGGGGTAACGCAGCGGCTGCTGTCCCGGTAAAAAACGAGCCCGATCGCATGCGCGCCGCTGCGGGCGGCGGCGAGCGCGTCCTCCACTCGGGAAACGCCACAGATTTTTACGGCCGTCGCCATGATTGCGCTAGAGATCCATCAGGTGCGAGAAGTGCGGCGGCAATGTCCGCGACGCTGCGGGCAGGCCCCACACGTCATCGTACACCACCCGCGCCAGATAGAGCCCGGCCGCGTCGAAAGTCGGTGCGGCCCGCGCTCGGTCCCGGCTTCTCAGCACTTCTTCGATCCATTCGGGCGGACGTTTTCCGCTGCCCACGTATACCAGCGCGCCGACGATATTGCGCACCATGTGGTGAAGGTAGGCATTCGCGGCAAAATCGATCAACAGGTAATCGCCGCGGCGTTCTATGTCGAGCCGGCGCAGGTCGCGCACCGGCGAGCGCGCCTGGCACTCGCTCGAGCGGAAGGCGCTGAAGTCGTGTTCGCCGATGAGCATGCCAGCCGCGTTGCGCATGCGCGCCTCGTCCAGCGTCAGGTGAACCCAGCCGACCCGGCCCTGGTCGGCGGCGGGCCGCACCGCGCGGTTGAGCAGGAGGTAACGGTAGCTGCGCTCCCGCGCCGAGTAACGGGCATGGAAATCGGCCGCGACGACCCGCGCCCAGGTGACCGCCACGTGGGGCGGCAGCAACGCGTTCGACCCGCGCACCCACGCCGAGAGCGGGCGCTGCACTGCGGTGTCGAAATGGACGACCTGCGCCAGCGCGTGCACGCCGCTGTCGGTGCGGCCGGCGCAGACTGTCGCGATCGGGTCCCCGGCGAGTTGTGCGAGCGCCGCTTCGAGCTTGTCCTGCACGGCGCAGCGCTGCGGCTGGGTCTGCCATCCGCAGAAGGCGCTGCCATCGTACTCCAGTCCCAGCACCACGCGTTGCACGCCGGGTTTCGCAGCTTCCGCGCTCATCGAGCCGCATCCCAAAAAGAAAAACCGCGACAGACCACCCTGCCGCGGTTCGCTATTTCGCCGTTTGCGGCGATCAGCCTATGGCGGAGAGCAGTTGCTTCGCTTGCACCTGCTGCTCCGCGTCGCCCTCCCGGATGACCTCCTGGAGTATCTGGCGCGCGCCGGCCTTGTCGCCCATCTCCTCGTAGGCCTTGGCGAGATCGAACTTGGCCTGCACGTCGTACCAGTGCGCGTCCTTGCTGCCGGCCACGTTGGCCGCGCTTTGGGGCTGGTCGTCCAGATTGAGATCGATGTCGGGAAGCTTGAACCCGCCTGCACTCTCGGGCTTGGGTTCCGGCTGGCCCGCTGCTCCGCCACCGGCGGGCGGCAGCTCGATGTGGAAATCGAGCGGCGCGACATCCGGTGCCGCCGCCGGTGCGCTTGCCGCGACCGGCGGTGTCGCGATCTGTTGATCGGGGACTCTCGGCGCATCCTTTACTTGCGTCGCGGCCGGGGACGCAGCGGCGACGTTCGCTTCCGGCTGCGGCTGCGCCGGCGCGGGCGCCGTCAAATCGAGGTCGAAATCCACGTCCACGGAGCGCGCTTCCGCCACCGGGGCCGGTGCGGCGAGATCCTTGCCGGCAGCATACATGGGGTTCGCCGCGTCCAGCGCATAACCCATCGCCGCGACCTTGATCCAGTTTTCGCCGTCGCCGCGTGTGACCTTCTGAAAATCGGCCGCGTACTTTGCGAACTGATTCTTGTCCTGGCGTGCGGCATAGATCTCCAGCAGTTTGAGATGCAGACCTTCACGCCGCGGGGTCTTGGCGAGCGCATCCTTCAGGATCGCTTCGGCCTGCGCGTCCCGCCCGTGTAAAACGTAGACGCGTGCCTCCTCCAAGGGGTCGACATCCGGCGTCGCGACCGCCGGCGCTGCTGCCGCGACGGCGGCGGCGGGCGCAGCCGGGGCGAGCACGGCCCCCCCGGCACTGCCCGATGTCGGCGCGAGCAGGCTGGCGGTACGGGAGGCGTCAGCGCGGCGCCGGCGGACCACCCAGAAGGCGATGCCGCCGAGGAGCACCAGGGCGATGCCCGCAAGGTTGATCGGGTTGGACAGCAGCGACTCCGCCAGCGAGGGCTCCGGCGGCAGTGGCACCGCGGCCGGCTTGACCGGCGGTTTCGGTTTGGCGGCGGCTTCCGGTTTGGCCGCTTCCGGTTTGGCGGCTTCCGGTTTGGCCGCTTCCGGCGGGGCCGGTGCCTGGGCCACGGGTTGCGCCGGCGGTTTGGCTGCCGGTTCCGGCCTCACCGCGCCTTCGGCTTTTTGCTGCGCAGCGGCCATTCCCGCGCTCTTCATCTCCATCAAGCGCTGCATGTCGTTGATGGTTTTCTCGAGCTGCGCGACGCGCTCGTTCGCCTCTTTCAGCGCTTTTTCGCGCGCGATGATCTCTTCTTCCAGCGCCCTGATGCGCGCCTTCGCACCGGCTTCCCCGGCCTGCCCGGCGGTCGGTGAGCCGGGCGGCTCGCCCTTTGAAAGCCGCACGACATCCCGTGTGTCCCCGGCAGCGCGTTCGTCCACGCGCGCGGTGATCTTGCCTCGTGTCGCGGGCGCGCCCTCGGGTGCAGGCGCCGCGGACTCGGCGACTCGTTGCCGGTAACTGTTCCAGTCGGCGACTTGAGCGCGATACTCCTTGACCGCCTCGGCCTGGGAAATCGCCTCGACTTCCCCGCGTTCGGGCACGCGCAGTATCTTGCCGCTGCGCATGAGGTTCATGTTCTTGCGGATGAACGCGTCAGGATTGCTGCGATAAAGCCCGACCAGCATTTGCTCGACCGACACCCCGTCGGGGCGCACTTCGCGCGCGATCTGCGACAGCGTTTCGCCGCGCTTCACCGGACCGTAGGCCCCATCGCCCGACGCTCTCGCAGCGGGTTCCACCGGCGCGGCGCGTTGCACCGACGGCTGCGCCGGCGGCGGCGCCGGGCGCGATTCCGCCACGGCGGGCGCGCTGGCATCCGGCGGGTCAAGCAGCACGCGGAACTCGCGCATGATGCGCCCCGAAGCCCAGGAGAGATCGATCAGAATATCGACCACGAATTCGTTGACCGGCCGGCTGGAGGTCACCTTGATGTACGGCTGACCGTTAGGCCGCCGTTCGATGCGCAACGCCAGCCCGGCAACGATGCTGTTGTACTGCAATCCGGCCTGCTGGTACGCCGCCGGCGATGCCAAACGGACGGAAAGCGAGCCAAGTTCTTCCTTCGGGACCGATATCAGGTCAATCTCGGCCTGGAACGCCTGGCCGAGCGCCGACTGCACCGTCAACTTGCCTAGCCCGGCCGCGTCGACGAGGCCTGGCGTCAGCACGATCAGCGCTGCGGCCAGCCATTTCCCTATGCGAATGGAATATTGCACACCGCCCCTTTCGTGTTCCCCCTCAGGTGCGACTTAACTTAGCATCAGTCACTTAGCCATGCAAGCTAATAATGCTCCTGATGCGTCGGTCAAATGGCTGCGTATATTCAAAGGACTTGGCACACTTGCACGCGGCGGTGCGGCGCCTCAGCTTGCCGCGCGGGGGACGAAAAAAGAAGGGAAAAACCGAATGTTGCACGCCGTGCCGTGCGGCGCGGGGTGCCCATTGCTGCCGCCGGTATGAGGCGTTGCGGGGCCGGACCTACTTGGGCGCCCCTTCCTTGACCGCCTTTTCGAGGTCCTTGATGCGCTGATTCGCTTCGTTGAGCGCGCGCTCACGCGCGATCAACTCTTCCTCCAGCGCCTGCACCCGGTCCTCGATGGTACGGCCTTTCTTGCCTGCCGGCTGGCCCTTCGAAAGACGCAGCACGTCCTTGCTCTTCTCGCCCGCCGCCTTGTCCTCCACCTTGACCCGCGGCTCGCGTTTCTTCCGGGTGTCCTCGCGTTCGGAAGCCGTGGCAGGGCGGTCGGACAACCGGCGGCGGTAGCTGTTCCAGTCGGAAGTCTGCACCCGCACTTCCTTGGCCGCATCGCCGCGCGGGATCGCAGCCAGCTGCTCGCTGTCCGGGATCTGCAGCGTCGCGCCTGCGCGCAGCAGATTCATGTTGTTGTTGATGAAAGCCTCCGGGTTGCTGCGCACGATGCCGACCAGCATCTGTTCCAGCGAGACCCCCTCCGGCTTCACGTTCGCCGCGATCTTGCCGAGCGTCTCGCCGCGTTTGACCGGCCCATACTCCCTGCCTGCGGCACGCGCCGGCGCAGGGGTGGGGACTGCGGCGGGCTCCGGCCGCGCCGGCGCGGGACGTGCCTCGACAGCCGGTGCGGCAGCCGTGGTCTGCGGCGGCGTGTAACCCGGCGGATCGATCAAAGCGGTGTACTCGCGCGCGAAGCGCCCCGACGAGGAACTCAACTCGACGACCAGATTCACGAAAGGTTCATTGACGGCGCGGGTGGAGGCAACGCGCACATAGAGCGTTCCGTTGGGCCGTTTTTCGACCGAAAGCCGCATGCCGCTCAACGCCGCACCGTACTGCATGTCGGCCTTCCGGTACGCGTCGGGAGACCCGAGGCGCACATCGAGCGTCCCCAGTTCGTCCTTGCGAACGGCTACGAGATCGATTTCAGCCAGCAGCGGCTGGCCCAGAGAGGAACGGACGGTCAGGTTTCCCAGGCTGGCGGCTTGCGCGACGCACGGAACGAGCACCAGCAGCCACACCAACCCCTGCGCGAATTTAGCCTTGTACACGACATCCCCTCTTTTTACTTGTCGTCCCGCACCAGAATAACATCAAATTTCTTCCGGCACACCGCTTGCCACGCCGTGCGAGGCGCGGATCGCTCAGGTGCTGACCGCGTGTTTGCGCGCGGCGCGCGTGTCGCGCCGCGCCGTCTGCGCCTCCAGCAGGATGCGCAGCATGCGGCGCAGCGGCTCGGCTGCACCCCACAGCAGCTGATCGCCTACCGTAAACGCCCCGAGATAGCTCCCGCCCATCGCCAGCTTGCGCAGCCTGCCCACCGGGATGTGCATCTGGCCCGTCACCGCAGCGGGCGTGAGTTGACGCATCGACGCCTCCCGTTCGTTGGGAACGACGCGCACCCACGGGTTCGCCGACGCCAGCATGCCGGCAATCTCGTCGAGCGGGACGTCGCGCTTGAGCTTGATGGTGAGCGCCTGGCTGTGGCAGCGCATCGCGCCGATGCGCACGCACAGGCTGTCGATCGGCGTCGCCGGCGTGCCGAATGCCGGACCGCGGCCGAGTATCTTGTTGCTCTCGGCGCCGCCCTTCCACTCCTCGAGCGACATGCCGTTGCCCAGGTCCTTGTCGATCCACGGGATGAGATTGCCGGCGAGCGGCACCCCGCCGAAATTGTCCATCGGCAACGTGCCGTCGGTCTGCCTGGCGTGTACCCTGCCATCGATTTCGAGAATCGCCGAAGCCGGGTCGTCGAGCAGGGACTTTACTTCCGCGTTGATCAGCCCGAACTGGGTCAGCAGCTCGCGCATGTGCTGGGCACCGCCGCCCGATGCGGCCTGGTACGTCATGCACGTCATCCACTCGACGAGGTCGCTGGCGAAGAGCCCGTGCATGCCCATCAGCATGCAGCTCACCGTGCAATTGCCGCCGATGTAATTGCGCACGCCGTGCGAAAGCGCCTGCTTGATCACCGCCAGGTTGACCGGGTCGAGGACGATGACCGCGTCCTCGTTCATGCGCAGCGTCTTCGCGGCGTCGATCCAGTAGCCATCCCATCCCGAGGCGCGCAGCCTGGGATAAATCTCGCTCGTGTAATCGCTGCCCTGGCAGGTGACGATGATGTCCATCGCCGCGAGCGCCGCGATATCGCG
>JBQTJV010000127.1:0-3918 GCA_052386775.1 Betaproteobacteria bacterium | reverse complement strand
ATCATCAGCATCGAGGACGGCATGGCCGAGGATGACTGGGAAGGATGGAAACTGCTCACTCAGCGGCTCGGAAACCGGGTGCAGCTGGTGGGCGACGATCTGTTTGTCACCAATACCCGCTACATCCGACAGGGCATCGAGCAGGGCGTGGCGAACTCGGTGCTGATCAAGGTGAACCAGATCGGAACGCTGACCGAAACGTTTTCCGCCATCGAGCTTGCCAAGCGCGCCCGTTATACCGCAGTCATTTCGCACCGCTCCGGCGAAACCGAAGATACGACCATCGCCGACATCGCCGTGGCAACGAATGCCATGCAGATCAAGACCGGCTCCCTGTCGCGATCCGACCGGCTGGCGAAGTACAACCAGTTGCTGCGAATTGAAGAGGATCTCGGAGAAACCGCCGGTTATCCGGGACGCGGCGCCTTCTATCAGCTGCGCTGAACGGGCCCGTCAGCCGCATGCGACTGCTCACCCTGGTCCTGGCGGCGATGATAGCCCTCATACAGTATCCGCTCTGGCTCGGAAAGGGCAGCTGGTTGCGGGTCTGGGAAGTCGATCAGCAGATCAAAGCGCAGCGGGCAATCAATCAGCGGCTCCAGGCGCGCAACAGTGCGCTCGATGCGGAAGTGCGCGATCTCAAGCAGGGCCTGGAGGCTATCGAGGAACGGGCACGCAGCGAGCTCGGCATGGTGAAGCATGACGAGATTTTTTTTCAGCTCGTGGAGCCTGTGTTGCCGCCCCGCGCAACCGCGCAGCCATAAGCGCTCGATCGTGCAGCGAAATGCGGCATCGCGAATTCTCGTTTCGACTTTGGCCTCTTTGATGCAATGACCGCCATACTTCTCGATGGCGCGGCCATCGCGCGCACCGTTTATGCAAGCCTCGAGCAGCGCGTTGCCGCTCTGCGTGCCCGGCGCATTGTTCCGGGCCTCGCGGCTGTCGAAGTCGGCGGACACCCCGCGTCGCTCGTCTACATCCGCAACAAGGCACGGGCGTGTGCGGCCGCCGGACTTCATTCGGAAGTTCATCAGCTCGACGCCGACTGCCCGGAGCCCAAGGTGCTGGAGATTATCGGGGCGCTCAACCAGAATCCGCGCATCCATGGCGTTATCGTGCAATTGCCCCTGCCACGAGCGCTCGATTCCCGGCGCATACTGCAGGCCATTGTGGCAGACAAGGACGTCGACGGCTTCGGCTGGCGCAATCTGGGAGCGCTGGTTGCGGGAACTCCCTTGTTTGTCCCGGGCACGCCGCTGGGCGTGATGACGATGCTCGATCATGCCGGTATCGAGATCGAGGGTCGCAATGCCGTCGTGGTCGGCCGCAGCACCATCGTCGGCAAGCCCATGGCGCTGCTGCTGCTCGCGCGCGGGGCGACAGTGACGATATGCCATTCGCGTACGCCGGCCCTGGACCGATGGACGCGGCTTGCCGATATCCTGGTCGTTGCCGCCGGAAGGCCTGGTCTGGTATCGGGAGACATGATCAAGGCTGGGTCAGTGGTGATCGACGTGGGCATCAACCGCCTCGCGGACGGCAGACTTACCGGTGACGTGGATTTTGCCGGCGCCGGGCAGCACGCGTCCTATCTGACTCCGGTCCCCGGCGGCGTCGGTCCGATGACTGTGGCCATGCTGATCGCGAACACCGTGCTGGCCGCCGAGCGCAGCATCGAGGTCTAGCGAAACGCGTCACGACCGGGCCGGGGGCAGGAAACGGCCGCGCTAACAGTAGAGGAAATTGGCGAAGCCGATCAGAAATTCGGGGGAAAGATACCCGCGAAAGCTGAAGTAGCTCACCAGAGCGGCAAGCGCCATCAGCAGCAGCCACATCAGAATTTTTTGAGCCTGCGTCATGGCCGGCCTGTAGTCCGCCCGCTGGAGGTTCGTCCCGCTACTCGACTGCCGCAGCGATAGATCGCTGAATTATCCCACGAAATGTCGCGCACTCGGATCGGCACCGGCGGCCGCCATTTCTTTCGGCGGCATAACGATAGTGCGCTTGGCTCTAAATGCGAGGGGCGTGGTTGGTATAATTCGTACCTTTCACCGCCCCCGATATTTTGGCCCCTGCTACGATCCCGAACCCCGAATCGGGACTGTCCTTTGCCGATTTGTACGACCGCGAAGGCCTGAAACGCCTCGACCGGCTTTTCCTGGACAAGCTGGCGCGAACCGATGCCGATTTGCACGCGCAGTTGATCGCCGCGCGCGCCGGCGTCGACCCGTTCACTGCAACGCAGGAATCAACCCTGCTCCTCGCGCTGGCGCCGCATCTGGAGTCGTATCTTGCATGGCTGTTCGGCATCGAAGGGGAACTGGGAGCCCTGCAGGCCGGGCACCACGACAGGTCCCCGCTGTACTCGGTAAAACGGCTGTTCGTGCAGCGCAAGGCAATGCACCGCTTCAAGCCCGAAGACGCCGCGCACTTCGACGGAGAGGCGCTCGGGGCTGAACTTGAAAAACTGATAGGAGAGCCGTGGAGTGAATTGGCATTCGCCCGTCACGTGATTTCCTGGCAGACAGACGAGCCTGCAAACGCCGACAAACTGGACCTCGCACTGCGCTACGCGGCGTGGGCCGCCCATTCCGCCGCCGGCCAGCACAAGCATCGCGGCGGCGTGCTGTTCAAGGCGCCGCGCAAGCTGGATCCCCGTCGCCTGGTCCCGGTGCACGCCGCTCAAGATAACGGATTCGTGCATTACTCCCTCGGCAAAGAGCATCTGCGGCGGCGCGAAGGATTCAAGCTGACCGACCCGGGTACCGATCTTACGGGCGCCCTCGACCAGGCGCATTACTGCATCTGGTGCCACGAGCAGGGCAAGGATTCGTGCTCCAAGGGGCTGCAGGAAAAGGGCGCGACAGGACGGGGTGCGGAATCTTTCAAGAAGAGCGCATTCGGGGTGATGCTCGCCGGTTGCCCGCTCGAGGAGAAGATATCGGAGTTCCACAAGGCCAAGACAGAGGGGTTACCGATCGGGGCACTGGCGATCATCGCTGTGGATAATCCCCTGGCGGCGGCGACGGGGCATCGCATCTGCAACGACTGCATGAAGGCCTGCATCTACCAGAAGCAGGAGCCGGTCGATATCCCCCAGGCGGAGACTCGCACCCTCAGGGACGTGCTCGAGTTGCCGTGGGGCTTCGAGATCTACAGCCTGCTCACGCGGTGGAATCCGCTCAATCTCCGCAAGCCTTACCCCGGCCCCCCGACGGGCAAGCGCGTGCTGGTTGCAGGAATGGGGCCCGCCGGATTCACGCTCGCGCATTTTCTGATGAACGATGGGCACACGGTGGTGGGAATCGACGGGCTCAAGATCGAGCCGCTCGCAGGTGAGCTGTCCGGCGTGGACGCCGCAGGCAGGCGCGTGGCGTTCAAGCCGATACGCGACATCCGCGAGTTGCACGAACCGCTCGATGAACGCGTCATGGCGGGCTTCGGCGGCGTCGCGGAGTACGGCATCACCGTACGCTGGGACAAGAACTTTCTGAAGATCGTCCGGCTGCTCCTTGAACGGCGGCGCGAGTTCGCCCTTTTCGGAGGCGTTCGGTTTGGGGGAACGATCACCGCGGACGACGCGTTCGCGTTCGGTTTCGATCACGTCGCGCTTGCCATCGGCGCCGGCAGGCCAACGGTGATCGATATGCCCAACGGGCTGGCGCGCGGCGTGCGCACGGCGTCGGACTTCCTGATGGCGCTTCAACTGACCGGCGCCGCGAAGGCGGATTCCGTGGCCAACATGCAGGTACGGCTGCCTATCGTCGTCGTCGGAGGCGGATTGACGGCGATCGATACGGCGACCGAATCGCTGTCCTACTACATCGTCCAGGTCGAGAAGTTCCTGCGCCGCTACGACATCCTGGCCGCCGAGCGCGGCGAGGCCGCCTTGCGCAAGGGCTGGAGCGAGGAAGAGAC
>JBQTJV010000126.1:0-4322 GCA_052386775.1 Betaproteobacteria bacterium | reverse complement strand
GATGTCATAACCACTTTTTTTCAATCGGGTTCCGGTATTCTCGAAGGCGGGCCTGATGATTGAGCGTTTGAGTTCGGTGTACGAGCTGGCGAAGTCGGCGCCGGGCTCTTTTTCCAGTGGAAGCCTCGCGCTGCCTTTCATTTGGGTGTCGGACGCATCCGGCACTTTTTCGGAGCCTGCGTTGGTTTTATCAGTCATTGCGTCTCCTAAGTTCAAGCCGGCGTTGCGATACGTGAATCGTCTGTTTTCGATCCTGGCGACGTGGAGCGTTGTGCGCCTTTGACGGTTTCGTAACACCTGCAGGATGCCGCTTCGAGGCCTTTTTGATTCAGGATTCTGATGATGCCCCGGCTGTAGCTGATCAGTTTGCGCCGTTGCAGCCCGCCGGCGGCCTTGGTGACTCCGACACGGCGCACGCCCAGCATGTGCGCGAGAAAGGCCTGGGTCAGGCGAAATTGGTCACTGCGTACACGATCGCGGGTCATTAGCAGCCAACGTGCTAGGCGCGCCTCGACCACGTGAAACCGGTTGCACGCGGCGGTCTGTGTGACCTGGACCATCAGTAAATGGACATAACGGTGCAGCGCTCGCTGCAGTGGCGGTGATTGACGGAGTGCCTTGCGGAAACGCGCTGCTGTCATGCGCATGGCCGTACCGCTTCCCTGCACCAGGGCGCGAACCGGAGAAACGTCGATCCCAAGCGACATCGGAGTGCCGACCATACCCTCCCGACCGACCATTCCGACTTCCAGAGCCAGGTGCCCGTCCGCGAGTGTCAGCAGCGACACGAGTGAGTTGTTGGGAAAGTAGACGTGCCTGATCGAGTCTCCGGGCTCATAGAGCACTTTGCCAAAGGGCAGGGTGACCGGCTCAAGCCCGCCAAGCAGGCGCTGATAGTCCTTGCGGGGTACAGCGGCAAGCAGGCTGTTCGCAACAGGAACTCGGACTCGATCTGCGGCGGGCATCGGACTCTCCTGGTTTGTTCGCGGGCCACTGAGAAGGCCAGCAGACGGCACGAGGAAAGCGGCAGGTACAGACCCGATGTCGAAAGCTGAATACGAAGTGAGGTTAGGGTAGGGTAGGAGGTTCGGCACTGTCTGTTGGACAGCGTACAGAGCATCCGGTGGGAAGGGAGAATAATGACGGCAATCAACGGTGCCCTTCAAAAGGACAAATACCATGCTCTATACCATAGCTGTGATTATGATCATTTTGTGGCTGCTCGGACTCGTGACCGCCTACACGTTTGGTGGGTTCATTCACATTCTCCTGGGAATCGCCCTGGTGGTGGTCTTGATCAGGGTTATCGAGGGACGGCGGCCCCTGTGAACAAGTCGATCTCGCTTGCGCTTCTAGCCACGGGCATTGTGCTCGTGATCTTCGGCGTCAGCGCGATGAATTCCGCCAGCTCCGACATCTCACGCTTTTTTACCGGTGCACCTACCGACAAGGCGATGTGGCTGCTGATCGGTGGGATAGTCGCAACCATCGTTGGAGTGGTGGGACTTTTGCCGCGTTCAAAGGCCTGACTTAAAGTTGTCAGCCTGTTTCCTTCATGAACACAACAGGATACATACATGGCTACGGAATCACCACTTGCAACCGAAGAGCTGATCGACGCGATCGCCGGGGTCGAAGCGCAGCGGCAGGCCATGGAGCAGGAAGCTGGTGCCGCAGCCGCAACCAGCGGCGCGCTTCGCCGCCTGCACGAACTGCTCGAGAGCGAACGCGCATCGCTGCAGTCGCGCGGTCCGCAAGCCGGACATCCGGCGAACGTCGATGCGGTGGCCACCGAAATTGAACGGGTGAAGGGGCTGGCGCGCATGGCGAGTCCGAACTCTCCCGCCAACAACACACGACCCGAGCCGCGGCAGGTATCGTTGCGAAGCGAAGCCAGAAATCCTCCTCGAAACAAAGGCCGCAGGACGATGGGGCGGGCCGGCGGCCGCTGAACGGCAGCCGGTTCTCTTTCAATCGGGCTAGACCGAACGACTATGCGCCCAGCAAAACATCCACCATACAAAGGACGTGCCGAAAATGAAAATCCGCCCCTTGCATGACCGCGTGATCGTCAAGCGCCTGGAAGAAGAACGCAAGACCGCCTCGGGCATCGTCATTCCCGACACGGCAGCCGACAAGCCCGACCAAGGCGAAATCACCGCCGTCGGCAAGGGAAGGATGCTCGAAGACGGCACTGTCCGGCCGGTGGACGTCAAGGTCGGGGACAGAATTCTCTTCGGAAAATATTCCGGACAGACCGTGACCGTGCAAGGCGATGAACTGCTCGTCATGCGCGAAGAAGACATCATGGGCGTCGTCGAAGGCAAGTGACGCGCCCGCTCGGGTGGGCATCAGCCATCACCCGAAATCGATACCTCAGGAGGTCAGCATGTCAGCCAAAGAAGTCAAGTTTCACGATAACGCCCGCAGCCGGATCGTCGCAGGCGTCAACATCCTCGCCGACGCCGTCAAGCTCACGCTGGGGCCCAAGGGCCGCAATGTGGTGTTGGAGCGCTCATTCGGTGCCCCCACCGTCACCAAAGATGGCGTGTCGGTTACCAAGGAAATCGAGCTCAAAGACCGGTTCGAGAATATGGGCGCGCAAATGGTGAAGGAAGTGGCAAGCAAGACTTCGGATGTGGCGGGTGACGGCACCACCACCGCAACCGTGCTCGCGCAGTCGATCGTGCAGGAAGGCATGAAGTACGTGGCCGCCGGCATGAACCCGATGGATCTGAAGCGCGGGATCGACAAGGCCGTTATCGCGACGGTGGAAGAGCTCAAGAAACTGTCCCGGCCATGCACTATCAACAAGGAAATCGCGCAAGTCGGTGCGATTTCGGCGAATGCGGACGAGGCAATCGGCAAGATCATCGCCGATGCGATGGACAAGGTCGGCAAGGAAGGCGTCATCACGGTGGAGGACGGCAAGGGGCTGCAGAACGAACTCGAGTTCGTGGAAGGCATGCAATTCGACCGTGGCTACCTCTCGCCGTACTTCATCAACCAGCCCGAGAAACAGATGGCGTTGCTCGACGAGCCGTTCATCCTGCTCTACGACAAGAAAATTTCCGGCATCCGGGAACTGCTGCCGGTACTCGAGCAGGTCGCCAAGGCCGGCAAGCCGCTGCTGATCATCGCCGAGGATCTCGACGGCGAGGCGCTGGCGACACTGGTGGTGAACAACATCCGCGGTATTCTGAAGACGTGCGGGGTGAAGGCACCGGGGTTCGGCGATCGGCGCAAGGCAATGCTGGAAGACGTCGCCATTCTCACCGGCGGCACCGTGATCTCTGAAGAGCTTGGACTGAAGCTCGAGAACGTCACGCTCAAGGATCTGGGGCGCTGCAAGCGCGCGGAAGTCGGCAAGGAAAATACCACGGTGATCGACGGTGCCGGTGACAAGAGCGCCATTGAGGGTCGCATCAAGAACGTGCGCGCGCAGATCGAAGACACCAGCAGCGATTACGACCGCGAAAAATTGCAGGAGCGCGTCGCCAAGCTCACCGGTGGCGTTGCGCTGATCAGTGTCGGTGCCGCAACGGAGGTCGAGATGAAGGAGAAGAAGGCGCGCGTGGAAGATGCGCTGCATGCGACCCGCGCGGCAGTCGAAGAAGGGATCGTGGCGGGCGGTGGCGTTGCGCTGGTGCGCTGTCGTGAAGCCGTCTCTCGCGTGAAAGGCGATAACGACGATCAAGACGCCGGCATCAGGATCGTGCTGCGCGCGCTGGAAGAGCCGCTGCGCCAGATTGTCGCCAACACCGGTGATGAGCCCTCGGTGGTTCTCAACAAGGTCGCCGAGGGCAAGGGCAACTTCGGCTACAACGCCTTGACCGGCGAGTACGGTGATCTCGTTGCCATGGGCGTGCTCGATCCAACCAAGGTTACGCGCTACGCGCTGCAGAACGCCGCTTCGGTGGCGGGCCTCATCCTCGCTACGGACGCGATGGTGGCTGAACTGCCGCGTGACGATTCGCACGCAGGGGGTGGCGGAATGGGCGGCATGGGTGGCATGGGCGACATGGGCATGTAGTAGGCCCTGTTAGGAAGGATCCAACATGATGGACGTCGGGTACCACGGTCTCTGGGGTCTGCTGATTCTCGCTGGTGATATCTGGGCGATTATCAACATAATTCAAAGCTCCGCTTCCAACGAGAAGAAACTGATCTGGATCATCGTGGTGGTGCTGCTGCCGCTGCTGGGCCTGATCCTGTGGTACTTCCTCGGTCCGCGGGGCGGATCGCCTGCTCCCAAGTGAAATAGACGCTGGAGATGCAAATGATGAGTATGGGCAGGAATGTCGCTTTAGTCGTGGCGGCGG
>JBQTJV010000125.1:0-3614 GCA_052386775.1 Betaproteobacteria bacterium | reverse complement strand
AATCGCACGGAGCCGGGTGAGGAGGTAGTCGCCGAGTTCGGCGGCGCGCTCGGGAAGACGTTCCTCGACCATCACGTTGAGCGCTTCCAGTCCGACCGTCGCTGCGAGCGGATTGCCGCCGAAAGTGCTGCCGTGATCGCCCGGCGTGAATACCGCCATCACCTCGCGCCGCGCAAGGAAGGCGGAAACCGGGAGCAGACCGCCGCCCAGTGCCTTGCCAAGGATGACGGCGTCGGGCCGGACGCCTTCATGCTCGCACGCGAGGACGCGGCCGGTGCGGCCCAGGCCCGTCTGAATCTCGTCGCACACGAGCAGGACATGGTGAGCGCGGCAGATTCTCGCGCATTCGGCAAGATAGCCCGCTGGGGGCACGACGATGCCCGCTTCGCCCTGGATCGGCTCGACCAGAAACGCCGCCGTGTACGGTGTGATCGCCCGTTCGAGCGCGGCGGCATCGCCGTAGGGAATGCGCCTGAATCCGGGCGGATACGGTCCGAAGCCATCGCGATACTGGGGTTCCGATGACATTGCGAGAATCGCAATCGAGCGGCCGTGGAAATTGCCCTCGCACGCGATGACTTCGACGCCGTCTTCCGGGACGCCCTTTACCTTGGTGCCCCATTTGCGCACGGCCTTCAAGGCGGTCTCCACGGCCTCGAGCCCGGTGTTCGCAGGAAGCGCCATGTCGAATCCGGTTACCTCGCACAATCGTTCAAGGAAAAGAGGCAGCCGGTTGTTGTAGTATGCGCGCGACGTAATGGTGAGCGTGTGCGCTTGCGCCGAAAGCGCTTTCGTCAGCCGCGGATGACAATGCCCGTGGCTCGCCGCGGAGTATGCGCTCATCATGTCGATGTAGCGCCGGCCCTGGTTGTCCCACAGGTACACGCCCTGACCGCGCACCAGCGCTACCGGGAGCGGGTCGTAGTGGTGCGCCCCGTAACGCTGCTCCAGTTCGACGAGCCGGTCGAGATCGAGCGTATGCTGGCCGCTGAGCAGCGCATCGAGCACGTCTACTACCAGTCCCGCCGTCGCGGCGTTGCGGTCGCGATAGGGATTGTATTCGACGATTTCCGCGCCGAGCAGCGCCGGCTCATGGGCGAACCGGGTCACGGCCGCGAGCAGATCGTTCGCGCGGATGCCGCCCGGGGCTGGAGTCCCGACGCCGGGCGCGTCGCGCGGGTCGACCACGTCGAGATCGATCGTAACGCCGAAGCCTGCGGTGCCGCGCTGGACGATGGCGAGCGCCTCGCGCAGCACGGCCTCGAGACCTTGCCTTGCGACGTCTTCCATGAAGAACACCCGCACGCCCAGATTTCTCAGGAGCGCCGCCTCGCTTGCTTCGAAGCTGCGAACGCCAACCAGGCAGATGTGCTCCGGCTGAATCCGCATGCCCTCGGCGAGCCCGGTGAGGAGCGGTTCGCCGTGGCCGAGCAGGCAGGCAAGCGGCATGCCGTGCAGCATTCCGCTGGGCGTGGTCTCGGGCGTATGGGCGTCCATGTGGGCGTCGATCCAGATCAGACCCAACGGACCGCGAGCCCGATTGCCGCGCGCGATGCCTTTCCACGTGCCGATGGCGCACGAATGATCGCCGCCGATCACGACGGGGAAATCACCGCGCATGACGACGTCTTCGACCCGCTGCGCGAGCCGCTTGCAGACGTTATGCACCGCTCTCAGCTCATCCCCGCTGGAAGGCCGGCTCGGACGGAGGGTGTCGATCCAGGCGGCCCGGAAACCTCGCCCGTGGAGCCGGGAGATCAGCTTGGCGGCGCGCAACGCCTGCGGGGCGTACTCGCAACGGGGATCTCGCGCCCCTTGACCGCAGGCTACGCCGATAATCTGGATCGACCGGGCACGTTGCCGCGACAACAAACTCACATCGTTCATCGCGTCCCTCCTCGTGCGTTTCCAGCGGCGCGCCGCGCGATGCGAAAAATCCTCCGTCCGGACTTCGCAACGCCTAGCACGCCATGCGCGCCTGAAAACTTAGATAGTCTTCAGCGCGTTTTCGTTCCTGCCGGGCGCCCGGTCGGCTTGCGCATGCGCGTGCGGGCGCAGGCAGGCCGCCCAACCGGCGGGACAGGTCGTGAGTTCAAAGCTGGATATTGGCGGCCTTGACCACCTTCTTCCACTTCTCGATGTCCTGCACCAGGACCTTCCGCAGGTACTCCGGCGTGCCGCCCGCGACATCCAGGCCGATCGAATCCATGCGGGCCTTCACGTCGGGCATCTGCAGGGCGCGGTTGAGTTCCGTGTTCCAGCGTGCAATGACATGCTTCGGCGTGCCCTTGGGCGCCAGGATGGCTGACCAACTGACCGACTCGAAACCGGGAATGGTTTCAGCCACGGTCGCAAGATCAGGCACCGCCTTGTTGCGCTTGGCGCTGGTCACCGCGATGCCGAGCACGCGCTTCGCCTTGTGGTGCGGAATCATTCCCGTGACGCCGCTGAAGATGAGCTGGATCTGGCCGCTCATGAGATCGGTCACGCCGGCGGTGGAGCCCTTGTAGGGCACGTGCGTCATCTTGATCCCGGCCATCTGGGCAAACTCCTCGGTGGACAGATGATTTCCGCTGCCGGTGCCGCCGGAGGCAAAATTGATCTTGCCCGGATTCGCCTTGGCGTAGGTGATCAGGTCCTTGACGCTTTTGAAGGGACCTGACGGATTGACCGTCACCATGTTGGCGATCTCCCCGATCATGATGACCGGCACCACATCGCTGACCGGGTCGTATGCCAACTTGTAGAGTGCCACGTTGGCGGCATAGCTCGTCGAAATCTGAACCATCGTGTAACCGTCGGCGGCCGCCTTCAGCGCGAGCTCCACGCCGATGCTGCCCGCCGCGCCGGGCCGGTTGTCCACGACGACCGATTGCCCGAATGCTTCTCCGAGTTTCAACGCCACGGTTCGTGCCACGACATCGGTCTGGCCGCCGGCCGGGAACGGCACGATCAGCCGGATCGGTTTGGTCGGGTAGGTCTGTTGACCGTATGCAACGCCTGCACCAAGCAAAAGTCCAACACTTGCCGCGATCAGTCCGTAGATCCTCATGGTTTCCTCCTTTGAAATTATTGTCGCTAGCCAGCCGGGTGCGACCGACATCACGGATAACGCGCAAATCTATGCGAACCGCGCAACCTTAGCAACAGTCCATGTAGTATTCGTGATGGGGCGCTCGCCCGATACCGTTGGCGTTATACTGGCTGCCTGCGGTCGTGCCCGACTGCGGCATGTCGTCCCAAAGAGGAGGTGTACCGTATGGATCAAGTCGTCGAGGCCCCGATTTCCACGCAGCCTGCGCAGCGTCCCAGCCCGGTCCGGATCAAGAAGCTGGGGCACGTGGTCCTCCAGGTGCGCAACATCGAGCGCTCAATACGCTTCTACACCGAGGTGCTCAATTTTCGCGTCTCGGACAACGCAACCGCCGGCGGCGTCTTCCTCACGGCGGTAGGCGACCATCATACGATCGGACTTTTTCCCTCGGACGGAGATAACGCGGAGTTTCCATCAAAGGGAGCCGTCCGCCTGCATCACTTTGCGTTCCAGGTCGAATCGCTGGATGAGTTGTTCGAGGTTCGCGCCTACCTTGAGGAGCGCGGCATCCCGATCGTCT
>JBQTJV010000124.1:0-1770 GCA_052386775.1 Betaproteobacteria bacterium | reverse complement strand
CAAGTTCGCCGAGAAGTACACCAAGCGCGAGCTGATGGCCATTCTCAATCCGCTCGATGTGCCGTGCGGACCGATCATGTCGACCGAGGATCTGGCGAACGACGAGCACGTGCGCGGCCGCGACATGTGGGTGGAACTCGACCATCCGCAGCGCGGCAAGTGGTATAACGTCGGCATGCCGATCAAGCTTTCCGCTTCGCCGACGCTCATCAAGCGCAGTCCCACGCTCGGCGAGCATACCGAGGAGATCCTCCGCGAAGTGCTCGGCTACGGCGACGAACAGGTGACCAAGCTCAAGAGCGCGGGCGCGTTCTCGGTGCCGCCGAAGAAAGCCGCTTGAGAGGCAGGCATGACACGGCAATCATCGGACAGGAGAGTCGTAGGGTGGGCGTTTATGCCCACCGTCGAACATGTCCGTTCGACGAACCGCGTCTCCTCAAATCGGGGGGCCGGGGCCCACCCCGCGGTTTAAGGCTGAGTTCTCCGTTCATGCTTCGATAAACGCAGCATGAACGGGCTTACCACGTGACGAGACCACAATGAAAATCGCAATCATCGGGCAGCAGGACTATGGTAAGGCCGTGCTGGAGGCGTTTCTCGCGCGTGGCGATGAAGTCGCGGGTGTATTTTGCGCGCCGGAGAAAGCCGGCGCCAAAATCGATCCGTTGCGGGCCGCCGCTCAGGAAAAGGGCCTCAAGGTCTTTCAGTTTCCGTCGCTGCGCGCGGCCGAAGCGCATGAGGCGCTGCGCGTGCTCAGCGTCGATCTCGGCGTCATGGCCTACGTGCTGCAGTTCGCGCCCCAGGATTTCGTCAACATCCCCAAACACGGCACCATTCAGTATCACCCTTCGCTGCTGCCGAAGCATCGCGGGCCGTCATCGATCAACTGGCCGATCATCCAGGGCGCGCCCCGCACCGGGCTGACCATCTTCCGCCCCACCGACGGGCTCGACGAAGGGCCGGTCATCCTGCAGAAGGAGTGCGAGATCGGTCCGGACGACACCATCGGCTCGGTCTACTTCGACAAGCTCTTTCCGATGGGCATCAAGGCGATGCTCGAGGCCGCGGATCTGGTGCTCGCCGGCAAGCACCGCGAAATCACCCAGGACGAGTCCCAGGCGACGTACGAGGGCTGGTGCCGCGCCGCGGAAGCGAGGATCGACTGGGCGAAACCGGTGGCGCAGGTGTACGACTTGATCCGGGGCTGCAATCCGGCACCCGGCGCATGGACGACGCTCGCCGGCAAGAAAGTGCAGATCTTCGACGCCCGCAAGCACGTTTTTCGACGCTTTGCCGATGTGGTGGGCAAGATGGGCGAGGTCTCCGACGTGACGGACTCCAGCTTCAAGGTGACCGCTCAGGGCGGCTCCATCGAAGTGCTGCGCGCCCGGGGCGAGGACGGGAAAAAACTCTCCGGCGGCGAGTTCGTGCGCGCCAACGGCATTGCCAGCGGCGCCATCCTCGGCGCGTAGCCAGCTTCCGTTCGCTGCTTCCTTCTGCTTCCGCCGGCGGTGTGCTAAAAGGGCATGCCGGGTGCATGGTGAAAACCATGTACTTTTCCGATCCGTACCGTAGAATGCGCGAATGAACGGCGGTAAGTCCCTACAAACAGACAACAAAGCCCGAAACCTCAGTTCCGCCCTCGAGATTGCGACCGCGACGCATCCGGGCAGGGTGCGCTCGCATAACGAGGACAGCATTACGGCCGACAGCGAAATCGGTCTCGCAGTGCTGGCCGACGGCATGGGCGGCTACAACGCGGGCGAAGTC
>JBQTJV010000123.1:0-22730 GCA_052386775.1 Betaproteobacteria bacterium | reverse complement strand
GTCGGCTCGAATGCCGTGGTGGTCAAGGACGTCCCGCCGGGCGCGACGATCGGCCAGCGCTTCTTCATCGACCACGGCATGGGCGTGGTCATCGGCGAGACGGCGGAAATCGGCGACGACTGCACGCTCTACCACGGCGTCACGCTCGGCGGCACCTCGTGGAACAAGGGCAAGCGCCATCCCACATTGGCGAAAGGCGTGGTGGTGGGGGCCGGCGCGAAGATTCTCGGCCCGATCACCGTCGGCGATGGCGCGCGCGTCGGCTCGAATGCCGTGGTGGTCAAGGACGTCCCGCCGGGCGCGACCGTGATCGGCATTCCGGCGCGCGTGGTGGAAGGGCGCGACACGACAGCAGGGCGATTCGCGGCCTACGCCGTCGCGAACGGAATGAACGATCCGGTCGTGAAGGCGGTACACGAACTGATCGATCACTGCGCCGAGACCGACCAGCGCCTGGAGCGCATTTGCGAGGAACTGAGGCGGCTGGGCGGCAAGATGGACGATCAGCAAGGCGAAAAACTGGACGCGAACTATCTCAACAAGATAGTTGACTAAATTAGTCGGGAAAGGTATAGTTGAACCGGTTGCTGGTGTGGGGGCTGAGGCCCAAATCAATGATTTTTTTCAGTATTGTGAAGGCGGCCTAATGAGACTGACGACTAAAGGACGGTTTGCGGTGACGGCGATGGTGGACTTGGCCATGCACCACGGCAGTGGCCCGGTGACGCTTGCCGAGATCAGCGGGCGGCAGAAGATTTCGCTCTCTTACCTGGAGCAGTTGTTCGGCAAGCTGCGCCGCCATCGCCTAGTGGCGAGCGTGCGCGGGCCGGGCGGCGGCTACAACCTGGCGCGGGACATGGCGCAACTCAGCGTCGCGGACATCATCCTCGCGGTGGACGAGCCGATCGATGCCACGCAGTGCGGCGGCAAGGAAAACTGCCACGACGACCAGAAGTGCCTCACCCACGACTTGTGGGCGGCGCTGAACGACCGCATCTTCAGTTATCTGGAATCGGTCACGCTGCGGCAGCTCGTGGACAACCAGAAGGCGAAGGAATCGGGCGTCGCGCAAGTGCACGACATGCGCGAGGGTGGTAAGCGCGTCCACGCGACGGTGTAGTGATGACTCAGGGATTCGTGAACCAGCCCGTAGGGTGGGCGCTTGCGCCCACCCTCGGTTTACCGCGGTCGGTGGGCATGAATGCCCACCCTACGGAGTTCTGAGGCGTGAGCCACGTTTACTTCGATCACAACGCCACGACGCCCGTCGATCCGCGGGTGCTCGAGGCGATGCTGCCTTATCTGCAGGGCGGCTATGGCAATGCGTCGAGCCGGCATGAGTTCGGCACGGTGGCGCGCAAGGCCGTGAACGATGCGCGCGAACAGGTCGCGGCGCTGGTGAACGTCCAGCCTTCGCAGGTGGTGTTCACCTCGGGCGGCACCGAAGCGAACAACTTCTTCATCAAGGGCGCGGCGGGCTATCTCAAACCGTCGCAGATTGCGGTGAGCGCGATCGAGCACCCGTGTGTTGCCAGGCCGGCGCAGGATCTCGCGCGGCAAGGCTGGAAAGTGCGGAAGCTCACGGTGACCCGCGATGGCGAGATCGATCTGCATGACGTCGACGCGGCGCTTTCGCAGCCGACGGGAATCGTGTCGGTGATGCTCGCGAACAACGAGACCGGCGTGATCCAGGACGTGGGTGCGGTGGCGGGGCGCGCGCGGCGTGCCGGTGCGTGGATGCATACCGATGCCGTGCAAGCGCTCGGCAAGATCGCGGTGGATTTCCCGGCGCTCGGCGTGCACGCGATGACGATTTCCGCGCACAAGCTCTACGGGCCGAAAGGCGCGGCGGCGCTGGTGGTGGACAAGCGGCTGGAGTTGAGGCCGCTGCTCGCGGGCGGGGGACACGAGTCGGGACTGCGTTCGGGCACGGAGAACGTGCCCGCGATCGTGGGATTCGGCGCGGCGTGCGAGCTGGCCGCCGACCGGATGGGTAAGGTGACGACCCGCTTGGAACAGATGCGCGAGCGCCTGGAGGAAGGACTGCACGAACTGGGTGCCGTGATTTTCGGCGAGCGCGCCCGGCGCATTCCCAACACGAGTTATTTTGCCTTCAAGGGGATCGACGGCGAAGCGCTGGTGATCGAGCTCGACAAGCAGGGTTACGCGGTGGCGGCCGGCGCGGCGTGCTCGAGCACGAGCACCGAGCCGAGCGCAACGCTGCTCGCGATGGGCGTCGCGCCGGAAGCGGCGCGCGGGGCGGTGCGATTGAGTCTCGGCGCGACCAATACCATGGGCGAGGTGGAAGCATTCTTGAAGACGCTGGCGGCGACGCTGGCGCGGTTGAAGCAGTTGACCGCAATGGCGATTTAGCGAGGTAAGACGATGGCGATACAGTTGACTGAAAGCGCAGCAAGGCAGATCCAGACGCAGCTCGCAAAGCGCGGTGCGGGCGTTGGCCTTCGACTCGGCGTGAAGAAAGTGGGCTGCTCGGGCTTCGCCTACACCTTCGATTACGCTGACGAGGTGCGGGCCGGCGATCAGTCGTTCGAAGGCAGCGGCGCGACGGTCGTGATCGATGGCGAGAGCCTGTCGTTCCTCGACGGCTCGACGCTCGATTTCGTGCGCGAAGGCTTCAAGCAGGTGTTCAAGGTGAACAACCCGAACGTGGACGCGAT
This sequence comes from Betaproteobacteria bacterium, assembly GCA_052386775.1. Lineage (GTDB taxonomy): Bacteria > Pseudomonadota > Gammaproteobacteria > Burkholderiales > SG8-41 > DSOT01. Next base: position 20,052 of record JBQTJV010000123.1, on the reverse strand, counting down.
GTGCGGCTGCGGCGAGAGCTTCAGCGTGAAAGAGAAAACCGCGTGACACGACATGTTGCGTCTTTCGCGTCCATTGCGTTTTGAATTTGTGGAAGTGAAATAGATGAGCACAGTTCTGGACAACCTGGTCAACCGGCCTTATCAGCACGGTTTCCGCACGGACATCGAAGCGGAGACCGCGCCGAAGGGGCTCAACGAGGACACCATCCGGCTCATCTCCGCGAAGAAGAACGAGCCGGAGTGGCTGCTCGAGTTCCGCCTCAAGGCCTACCGCCACTGGCTGACGATGGAAGAGCCGACGTGGCCGAACGTCAAGTACCCGAAGATCGACTTCCAGGACATCATCTATTACTCGGCGCCCAAGCCGAAGAAGCTGAAGAGCATGGATGAGGTCGATCCGGAACTGCTGCGCACGTTCGAGAAGCTCGGCGTGCCGATGAACGAGCGCGCGGCGCTGGCGGGCGTGGCGGTCGACGTGATCTTCGACTCGGTGTCGGTGACCACCACATACAAGAAGAAACTCGCCGAAGCGGGCGTCATCTTCTGCTCGATTTCGGAGGCAGTGCGCGACCACCCCGAACTGGTACGCCAGTACATGGGCAGCGTCGTGCCGCCCGGGGACAACTACTATGCCGCGCTCAATTCGGCGGTCTTCACCGACGGCTCGTTCTGCTTCATCCCCAGGGGCGTGAAGTGCCCGATGGAGCTTTCGACCTACTTCCGCATCAACACCGAGTCGTCCGGGCAGTTCGAGCGCACGCTGATCATCGCCGAGGAGGGCGCATCGGTTTCGTATCTCGAGGGCTGCACGGCGCCCAAGTTCGACAGCAACCAGCTCCACGCGGCGGTGGTGGAGCTCGTCGCGCTCGACAACGCGCGCATCAAGTACTCCACCGTCCAGAACTGGTATGCCGGCGACAAGGACGGGCTGGGCGGCATCTACAATTTCGTGACCAAGCGCGGTCTGTGCAAGGGCGTCAACTCGCACATTTCGTGGACCCAGGTGGAGACCGGTTCGGCGATCACCTGGAAGTATCCATCGTGCGTGCTGCTCGGCGAGAACGCGGTCGGCGAGTTCTATTCGGTCGCGCTCACGAACCACCATCAGCAGGCCGATACCGGCACGAAGATGGTGCACATCGGGCGCAACACGAAGAGCACCATTGTCAGCAAGGGCATCTCCGCCGGCTACTCCAACAACAGCTACCGCGGACTGGTAAAGATCGGCGCGAAGGCGGACGGTGCGCGCAATTACTCGCAGTGCGATTCGATGCTGATCGGCGCGAAATGCGGCGCCAACACCTTCCCTTATATCCAGGTGCAGAACGCCACCGCGAAGGTCGAGCACGAGGCGACAACCTCCAAGATCGGCGAGGACCAGCTCTTTTATTTCCAGAGCCGCGGCATCGGCACGGAAGAGGCGGTGTCGATGATCATCAACGGTTTCTGCAAGGACGTTTTTCAGCAATTGCCGATGGAGTTCGCGGTCGAGGCGACCAAGCTCCTCGGACTCAAGCTCGAAGGCAGCGTGGGATGATCAATGCGAACGGAAAAGTGCTGCTCGAAGTGCGCGGGCTCACCGCCACTGTCGCCGGCTTCGAGATCCTGAAGGGCATCGACCTCACCGTGCGTGCCGGCGAGATCCACGCCATCATGGGGCCAAACGGCTCCGGCACGAGCACGCTGGCGAAGGCGCTGGCCGGGCATCCCGCCTATACGGTGACGAAGGGCGAGGTGCGTTTCGACGGACGGAATCTCTTCGACATGTCGGCCGAGGAACGCGCACGCGCCGGGCTGTTCCTCGGCTTTCAGTATCCCGTGGAGATTCCCGGTGTCAGCAACAGCGGCTTCATGCGCCTCGCGTACAACACGGTGCAGGCGGCGCGCGGCAAAGACGAGCTCGATCCGCTCGAGTTCGACGACTTCGTGCGCGACAAGATGAAGCTGCTCGAGATCGATCCGAGCTTCCTCGAGCGCAGCGTGAACGAAGGCTTTTCGGGCGGCGAGAAGAAGCGCAACGAGATCCTGCAGATGGCGATCCTCGAGCCCAGGCTCTCGATCCTCGACGAAACCGATTCCGGGCTCGACATCGATGCGCTGCGGGTGGTGGCGGGCGGCGTCAACCGGCTGCTCACCCCCGAGAACGCCTGCGTGCTGGTGACGCACTACCAGCGGCTGCTCAACTATATCGTGCCGGATTACGTGCACGTGATGGAAGGCGGGCGCATCATCAAGACCGGCGACAAGGCGCTCGCGCTCGAGCTGGAGAGCCGCGGCTACGACTGGGTCGTGGACGAGTACAAGGCGGGGAGCAGGGCGGCGGCATGACGGTGGCAGCGGCTCCCCATCCGTACGTCGCTTCCCTGCTGGAAGACAGCGGTGCGCTGCCGAGCGTCCCGCACGCCTGGCTCAATGCGCGGCGCGGTGCAGCGCTGGAGCGCGCGAACGCGCTGAGCGTACCGACGACGCGCGACGAGGAGTGGCGTTTTACCGATCTCTCGCCGCTGACTCGCATGCGGTTCCAGGCGGCGACGGGAACGACGGTTACTGCATCGGACATCGAAGCCCTGCGACTCCCGGAAGCATCGATCTATCTCACCTTTGTGGACGGACGCTACGTCCGTGAATTGTCCGCGACCGATGGATTGCCGGCAGGGGTGGTCGTGACGGACCTCGCATCCGCGCTCGACCCGCATGCGGGTCTGCTGGAACAGCACCTCGCGCGCCATGCGACGTTCGAGCACGACGTGTTTGCCGCGCTCAATACCGCGCGGCTGCACGACGGCGCATTGATCTGGATCGGTAAGGGAAGGGTCTGTCCTGCGCCCGTGCATCTACGCTTCCTTTCCACTCGACCGGAGATGGTGTCGCATCCGCGCTGCCTGGTGGTGGCCGAGCCCGGCGCCGAGTGCATCGTCGTGGAAGATTATGTGGCGCACGGGGCTGCGGACGGTTATTTCAGCAACGCGGTCACCGAGGTCGTGGTCGCCGAGAACGCCCGGGTGCGGCACGTCAAGCTGCAGCGGGAGGCGCGCGGTGCCTTCCACATCAAGCACTGCACGGTAGGGCTGGCGAAGGATGCGCGTTACGAATCGAACACGATTACGCTCGGCGCGCGCATTTCGCGCCACAACCTGAACGTCGTGCAGCAGGGCGAGGGCGCCGAGTGTGCCATAGACGGGCTGACGCTCATCTCCGGCCGCCAGCTCGCCGATACCCATACGGCGATCGACCACGTGAAACCCGGCGGTCGCAGCCGGCAGCTTCACAAGTGCATCGTCGCTGACGCCGCTCATGCCGTTTTCAGCGGCAAGATCATGGTTCGGGCCGGTGCGCAGCTCACCGATTCGGCTCAGCAGAGCCGCAACCTGCTGCTCTCGGCGAAAGCCCACGTCGATACCAAGCCGCAGCTCGAAATTTTTGCCGACGACGTCAAATGCGCGCACGGTGCGACGGTCGGGCAGCTCGACGCCGAGCAGCTTTTCTACCTGCGCAGCCGCGGCCTGTCCGAGGCGCGGGCCCGCAATCTCCTCACCTTCGCGTTCGGCGCGGAAGTGATCGACCGGCTGCCGGTGCCCACGCTCGTCGAGCGGCTGGAGCGTGTGGTGCTCGAACAGACCCAGGCGCCGGAATGAAACGCGAAGCGGCCGTCATGAATCCTGCCGGGACCGCCGTCAAGCCGGTGTTCGACTGCGCGCGCATCCGCAGCGACTTCCCGATCCTCGACCTCGAGGTGAACGGCAAACCATTGGTCTTTCTCGACAACGCTGCGTCGAGCCAGATGCCCGGGCCGGTGATGGACCGCTGGGTGCGCTACCAGTCGAGCGAGCATGCCAACATCCATCGCGCCGTTCACTATCTGTCGGAGAAGGCGACCGCGGAATACGAAGCGGCCCGCGGCAAGGCGCGGGCATTCCTCAACGCCGGGGAAGATCGCGAGATCATATTCACCAGTGGTACGACCGATGCGATCAATCTGGTCATGCACGGCTACGGGCGAAAATTCATCAGCGCGGGCGACGAGATCATCCTCACCACCCTCGAGCACCATTCCAACATCGTGCCGTGGCAGATGCTGGCGGAGGAAAAGGGCGCGAAGCTGCGCGTGGTGCCGATCGACGACCGCGGCGAACTTCAATTCGAGGAATATCGCAAGCTCTTCGGTCCGCGCACGAAGTTCGTGGGCGTGACGCACGTGTCGAATGCGCTCGGTACCATCAACCCGGTCAAGGACATGATCCGGCTTGCGCACGAGCGCGGCGTGCCGGTGCTGGTGGACGGCGCGCAGGCGGCGCCTCACCTGCGCGTCGACGTGCAGGACCTCGACTGCGATTTCTACGCGTTCTCTGGACACAAGCTGTGCGGCCCGACGGGCGTGGGTGTGCTTTACGGCAAGGCAGCGCTGCTCGAGAAGATGCAGCCCTACAAGGGCGGCGGCGACATGATCCTGAGTGTCACGTTCGAGAAGACCACCTACAACACCATCCCGCACAAGTTCGAGGCGGGCACGCCGCCGATCGCCGCCGCCCACACGCGGGGGGCGGCGATCGATTATCTGACGGCGATCGGCATGGAGCGCATCGCCGCGTACGAGACGAGCCTGCTCGACTACGCCACGGAACAGTTGAACCGCATGCCCGGTATCCGGCTCGTCGGCACGGCGGAGAAGAAGGCGGCGGTGGCGTCGTTTCTCGTCGAAGGGGTGCATCCGCACGACGTCGGCACGCTGCTCAACGAAGACGGCATTGCGGTTCGCACCGGGCACCATTGCGCGCAGCCGGTGATGCAGCGGTTCGGAATCCCGGCGACCTCGCGCGCGTCGTTCGCGTTTTACAACACGATGGCGGAGGTCGATGTGCTGGTCGCGGGCATCCGCCGCGTGCAGAAGGTGTTCGGCTGATGGCTGACAGCAAGCAGCTCTACCAGGAAGTGATCCTCGATCACAACAAGAAGCCCCGCAACTGGGGCGCGCTCGCCGATGCGACGCACAGGGCGGAAGGGGTCAATCCGCTGTGCGGCGATCACATCCATCTGACGATGAAAGTGGACGGCGATATCGTCGGCGCCATCAACTTCCAGGGCGAATCGTGCGCGATCTGCAAGGCGTCCGCCTCGATGATGACCACCGCCGTCAAAGGCAGGAGCCGCGCGGACGCCGAGCAGTTGGTGCAGGAATTCCGCGACATGGCAACCGGAAAGCTCGATCCGCAGAGCGCATCGCACCATCTCGGCCGGCTGACCGTCTTCGCGGGCGTGCGCGATCTGCCGACGCGGGTGAAATGCGCGATCCTGCCGTGGCACACGCTGCACGCCGCGTTCAACGCCATCGAATCGACATCGACCGAAGCCGAGGGCGACCCGATGCACGCCCCGATGGGAAGCGGTGCTTAGTGCGAGTATGAACGACCAACAACCTCACGATAAACGTCCGTCATTCCGGACGGTGATCCGGAATCCAGAGGCTTTTCGGGATTCCGGCGTACGCCGGAATGACGAGCGTAGTGCAGTTTGACGCGTATGCCGAAGATCGCCGAAATCGAGCCGACGCCGAACCCCAACGCGATGAAGTTCATCCTGCGTGAGCCGCTGACGTGGGGCGTCACCCGCTCGTACGACAACATCGAGGAAGCGAAGGACGATCCGCTCGCATCCCGGCTCTTCGAGATCGAGCACGTCACCAACGTCTTTTACGTCGATCACTGGATCACGGTGACGCAGGACGGAAGCGCGGACTGGCAGGAACTGATGCGCAAGCTCGCGGTCCCGATCCGCGATGCGCCGGGCGCCGAAGAGGGTTCCGCGCAGATCGCCGATCAGGTCGCCGCCGGCACCAATCTCGAGAACCTGAGCGAGGCCGATCGCGCGCGGCTCGAGCGCATCAACGAGATCCTCGACGAGCAGGTGCGGCCTTACCTCCAGGGCGACGGCGGTGATCTCTACGTGCTGGGGCTGGAAAACAATCGGCTCACGGTCCACTACCAGGGTGCGTGCGGCAGTTGCCCAAGCTCGATTTCCGGTACGCTGGCCGGCATCGAGAGCCTGGTACGCCAGATCGAGCCCGATATCGAAGTCGTCGCCGTTTAGTCGACATGTCCGACTGGGTCACCGTAGCGAAGGTGGGGGAGCTTGCGCCCGGCGAGTGGCGCATCGTGACGGCGGACGACGCGCCGATCGTGGTGTTCAACCTGGGCGGCGAATTCTATGCGATCGAAGACATCTGCACCCACGATGGCGGGCAGCTGACCGGCGGCACGGTCGAGGGCGACCAGATCGTGTGCCCGCGGCACGGCGCGCGGTTCTGCATCCGTACTGGGGAGGCGCTGTCGGCGCCGGCGTATGAGCCGACCGCAAAGTTTCCCGTGCGCGTCGAGAACGGCGAGATCCAGGTTCGCGACGATCGCTGGGATTAGTATCCGCTGATTTCATGGACACGCTGACCCACGCGCTGTCGGGCGCATTGATCGCGCGCGCCACGGCCCCCGGGCCCGGAACGCCGGATGCGATCCCGCTCTCGCGCCGCGTCGGGCTGGGATTTCTCGCGGCTGCGTTGCCCGATCTCGACGTCGTAACGTCGTGGATGTCGCCGCTTTCGTATCTTTACTACCATCGCGGCGTCACGCACTCGCTCGTCATGCTGCCGCTGTGGAGCCTGCTCCTTGCCTGGCTGTGCACGCTGATCTGGCGGCGGGGACCGCCGTGGCGCGCCTACTTCGGCGTATTCGCCTGGGGCATCGGCATCCACATCGCCGGGGACTGGATCACTTCGTTCGGCACGATGATCTTCGCGCCGTTCAGCGACACGCGCTACGCGCTGTCCACCACCTTCATCATCGATCTGTGGTTCAGCGGCATCATCGTGGCCGGCCTGCTCGCCGCCGTGTTATGGCGCCATTCCCGGACGCCGGCGATTGCCGGGTTCGCGGTTCTCGTCTGCTATATCGGGCTGCAGTACGCCATGCAGCATCGCGCGATCGATTTCGGCCAGGCCTACGCCCGGTCGGCGGGGTTGAGTACCGCTGCGGTCGCCGCACAGCCGAGGCCGGTGTCGCCCTTCAACTGGATGATCGTGGTGAGCGAAGAGGACCGCTATCACTACAGCCTGGTCAACCTGTTACGGGCGGAGCCGCTGCGTCTTGCCCCGGATGCCGGTTTCATTACGCGCTTGAGCGCGCCTTACCTGCCGCTCAGGCAGGCGGTCTGGAACGTCGCGCCGCGCTACGGCACGGCACCGGCGCAGGTGGCGGCGGCGCGCGAAGCGTGGAAGCAGCCGCAGTTCGCCTTCTTCCGCTGGTTCGCGCTGTATCCGGTACTCTACAAGGTGGAAATCGGAAACCCCGAACTTTGCGTGTGGTTCCACGATCTACGTTTTTTTACCCCCGGTCGTGCAGTCTGGCCGTTCCGTTACGGCTTGTGTCGTGAAAGCGGGAGCGAATGGCTGCCGTTTCAACTGCTCGGTGACTCGCGGTACCCCGTTTATTGATGCGGTGCAAGAGGTGACACATGAGGTCCGATCGATTGGAAATCCATCGTGGGGCGCTGTTTCTGGTGCTGGCGGCGACCCTTGCCCTTCCCGCGTGCGAGACCGTTCAGACCACCCAGGCGGGGGCGGTCGGTGTGGAGCGCAAACAGGCCATGCTGGTGTCGTCGGACCAGGTCAACAGCGCCGCGGTCTCCGCTTACCGGCAGACGCTGCAGTCCGCTTCGCAGAAAGGCTCCCTCAACCGTGACCCGGCGCAGGTTCAGCGGGTGCGCGCGATCACGCAGCGCCTCATTCCCGCGACGGGCGCTTTTCGCAAGGACGCGCCGGGTTGGAAATGGGAAGTCAACGTGATCAGCTCGCCGGAAGTAAACGCGTGGGCGATGCCCGGCGGCAAGATCGCTGTGTACACCGGGCTTATCGAGAAACTGCGGCTGACCGACGACGAACTGGCGGCGATCATCGGCCATGAAATCGCGCACGCGCTGCGGGAGCATGGGCGCGAGCGCGCGTCGCAGCAGATGGCGCAGGGGCTCGCGGGGGGGGTCACCGGCGCGGCCGTCGGGCTGGGCGGGCTGGGGCAGGACCTCGCCGGCCTCGTCGCCGACGTCACGTTCGGATTGCCGTATTCGCGCGAGTTCGAGCGCGAAGCCGACCGCATCGGCGTCGAACTGGCGGCGCGCGGCGGGTATGACCCGCGGGCCGCGATTACGTTATGGCAGAAGATGGCCCAGGCCGGGGGCGGCGGCATGCCGCAGTTCCTTTCCACTCACCCTTCGGACCAGAGCCGTATCCAGGAACTGCAGGGGTATACCCAGCGCGTCATGCCGCTGTACCAGCAGGCGCGACGGTAGCGTCAAGCCAGGGAGGCGTCTCGTGATCGTCGTGCCGGACGATTTTCCATCGGTGTTTGAAGGTTCCCCCGCCCACGAGCGGGCGAAGCGGCTGGGGGAGGTGCGCGTTTGCACCGAACGCGGGGCGCACGACGAGGCGGAGCTGATACGTCGCATCGGCGATGCCCGGGTCGCGATCAACATCCGGGCGCACGCACGCTTCACCGATGCCGTGTTTGCGTCGTGCCCCGCGCTCAAAATGGTGTCGATCTGGGGCACCGGGACGGACAACATCGATCTCGATGCGGCCGGGCGACACGGCGTCACGGTCTGCAACACGCCGGGCGTGAATGCGATCGCGGTTGCCGAACACGTGTTTGCGCTGATGCTGGCCGTTGCACGCAAGCTGTGTCGCATCGATCGCGAAATGAGGGCGGGCGAGTGGCCGCGCGACATGCTGACGCAACTGCACGGGAAAACGCTCGGCGTCTTCGGCATGGGCGCGATCGGCAGCCGCGTTGCATCCCTGGGTCGCGCCTTTGGCATGGACGTGCTGGGCTGGAGCCTGCGCCGCGATCCCGCTCGGCTGCGGGCGCAAGGCATCACACCCGGCGGGAAGGATCAGATTCTACGCCGTGCGGACGTCATCACCTTGCACTTGCGCCTCACGCCGGACACCGTCAACTTCATCGGCGCCGATGACTTCGCCGCGATGAAAAAGGAGGCGATCGTGATCAACACCGGGCGCGGTCCGCTGATAGATCGCGACGCGCTGGCCGATGCGCTTGCAGGCGGCAGGATCGCGGGCGCCGGGCTCGACGTTTTTCACGACGAACCCATCAAGGCGGGCGATGCGCTGCTGGGCCTGCCCAACGCCGTGCTCTCGCCGCACAACGCCGGGCAGACGCCGGAAGTGCGCCGCGACGGCCTGCTGCTCGCGGTGAAGAACGTCGAATCCTTTCTCGCCGGCAACCCCACGAACGCCGTTGCGGGATCGCCTGGCTGAGGCCATAGCGGTGTTCGCGGCGTATGTCATGCCGCCGTCTTCCCGGCGTACGCCGGGATCCCGGATTTCACTGGATCCCGTCTTTCGACGGGATGACCGACACGCGATCCCGCGGGATCGCTGCGTCGGTCAGTTGAAGAGGTGGATGACGCCGTCGAGGCCGACGTGGTTGATGGCGTGCGTGGCCTGACCGCGCACGATCGGCTTGGCGTGGTAGGCGATGCTGACGCCGGCCTCGGCCATGAACTTGAGATCGTTTGCGCCGTCGCCGATCGCGATGATCTGCGAACGCCCGATGCCGAGCGCATCGCGCACGCGGATCAGTTCCTCCTGCTTGCCCTCCGCGTTGACGATGCGCCCCGTGATTTTTCCGGTGAGCTTTCCGCCGCTCGCTTCGAGCGTGTTGGCGTGCGTGTAGTCGAGGCCGAGGCGCGGTTTCAATCGTTCGGTGATGCGGGTAAAGCCGCCGGAGACGAGCAGCGTCCTGATGCCTGCCCGCTTCGCTTCGGTCAGCAGTTGCTGCGCGCCCGGGCTCAGCTTCAGTCGCTCATCGTAGACGCGATCGAGGGCGCTTTCGTCGAGGCCCGCCAGCAGCGCCACGCGGCTTTTCAGGCTCTCGTCGTACTCGATCTCCCCGCGCATCGCCCGCGCGGTGATCGCCGCGACCTGCGGCTTCAAACCCACCAGGTCGGCCAGCTCGTCGATGGTCTCTATGGTGATGAGGGTCGAGTCCATATCCATGACCAGCAGCCGGAAATCCGAGAGGCGGCGATCCTCCGGCACGAACGCGTAGTCCAATTGCGCCCGCTCGCATGCCGCTGAAATTCCGTCGCGCGGCTGCGCGTCACGCAATCGAAATGCGGTCTCCGTGAGCCGCTCGATACGGCTGGCCGCGGACAGTTTCGCGAGTTGCTTGAGGTCGGGCGTCGAAACGTCGTGACCTTGAATAACGAGGTGCATCTAAGGCCCCCGCCTGGATTCCGGCCTGCGCCGGAATGACGGCGTGAAGCATTATGAGCAGGGGATGGGTGCTACCGCGGCCGGTATTTCTCCGCACACTGGTGTATCGCCATGTTGGTGGCGAGCTGCAGGCAGTGCCGGGCGTCCACGCTGGCAAGCGAAGAACCGCGCTTGCGCGCCGCCGGCTTGCCCTCATCCTTCATCGCACCGCCCTGGCCGGCACTCATAGGCGCGGCTTGCGGTTTTGCGTCTTTCATCTGGGCGACCACCGGCGCGGCGGACAGAACGATGGCGAGGGCGATGGCCGGCGTCAGAGCGGCGATGTTTTTCATGATTCCTCCTTTGTCTTCCGGCATCCGGAGGTCAAAGCTTACCATGGGCCAGACGCCGGTGGGGTCTCTCGCTAATGAAGCGCGGCGAAAGCCTCGCGTATGGCCGCGATGCGCGACTTCACATCCGGCATCTTCGCTTCGATGCGCAGGCGGTCCTGCCCGGCGAGACGGTAATTGCGGCGGCTCTGAACGAGATGCAGCACCTTGATCGGCTCGATCGGCGGTTTCGGAATGAACTGGAACTGTACCGCGGCGTCCGTGGCGTCGATGCGCGCGATGCCGAGCGGCTTTCCCAGTATGCGCAGGCGATGGCAGTCCACCAGCGCGCGCGCCGCCTCGGGCAGCGGGCCGAAGCGATCGATCAGCTCTTCCCGCAGCGTGTCGAGCGCCTCCTCGTCTTCACAGTTCGCAAGCCGCTTGTACAGCACGAGGCGTTCGTGCACGTCGAGCACGTAATCGGCGGGAAGCAGCGCCGGCACGTGCAGGTTGATCTCGGTGGTCACGCCGAGCGGGGCGGTGAGATCCGGCTCCTCGCCCTTCTTGAGCGAGCGCACCGCGGAATCCAGCATCGCGCAGTAGAGGTTGAAGCCGACCTCCTGCATTTCCCCGCTCTGCGATTCGCCGAGCACTTCGCCGGCGCCGCGGATTTCGAGATCGTGCATGGCGAGAAAGAAACCGGACCCGAGTTCCTCCATCATCTGTATCGCATCGAGCCGCTTTCTGGCCTGTGACGTGATGTTGCCCTCGTCGGGAAGCAGCAGGTACGCGTACGCCTGGTGATGGGAGCGGCCGACGCGCCCGCGCAACTGGTGCAACTGCGCCAGCCCGAACTTGTCGGCGCGATTGATGATGATGGTGTTGGCGCTCGGCACGTCGATGCCGGTCTCGATGATGGTCGTGCAGAGCAGCACGTTGAAGCGCTGCTGGTAGAAGTCGCGCATCACGTGCTCCAGGTCGCGCTCGCGCATCTGGCCGTGCGCGATCCGGATGCGCGACTCCGGGACCAGCTTGGCGAGCGATTCCGCAACGTGCTGAATGGTATCGATGTCGTTGTGGAGGAAGTAGGTCTGTCCTCCGCGTTTGAGCTCGCGCATGACCGCCTCCCGGATCAGGGAGCGGCTGTGGCGCGCGACGAAAGTCTTGATCGCCAGCCGGCGCTGCGGCGCCGTCGCGATGACCGAGAAATCGCGCAGGCCCTCCAGCGACATGGCGAGCGTGCGCGGGATCGGCGTGGCGGTAAGCGTCAGCACGTCGACTTCCGCGCGCAAGGCCTTCAGGCGCTCCTTCTGGCGCACGCCGAAGCGGTGCTCCTCGTCGATGATCACGAGCCCCAGGTTCTTGAACTTCACGTCACGGCCCAGAAGCTTGTGGGTGCCGATCGCGATGTCGATGCGCCCTTCCGCCAGCCCGTGCAGCGACTCGGCCGATTCCTTCGCGCTGCGAAAGCGCGACAGCTCGACGATCTTCACCGGCCAGTCGGCGAAACGGTCGCTGAAGCTGTTGAAGTGCTGCTCGGCGAGCAGCGTGGTGGGCACAAGCACCACGACCTGCTTGCCGTCCGCCACGGCGACGAAGGCGGCCCGCAGCGCGACTTCGGTCTTGCCGAACCCCACGTCGCCGCAGATGAGGCGGTCCATCGGCTTGCCGCTCTTGAGATCCTCGAGCGCGGCACTGATGGCGGCGGCCTGATCCGGTGTTTCCTCGAACGGAAACCCTTCGGCGAACGCCTCGTAATCGTGCTGTCTCAGTTGGAAGGCGTGGCCTTCGCGGGCGGCGCGCTGCGCATACAGGTTCAGCAATTCGGCGGCAGTGTCACGCACCTGCGCTGCGGCCTTTTTCTTTGCCTTCTCCCATTGACCGCTGCCAAGCTGGTGGAGCGGCGCTGCCTCCGGGGCGGCGCCGCTGTAACGGCTGATGAGATGGAGGCCGGATACCGGGACGTAGAGCTTGTCGCCGCCGGCATACTCGAGCGTCAGGAATTCCGTCCCGCCCTCGCCGAGGTCCATCGTTCTCAAGCCGAGATAGCGGCCGATACCGTGCTGTTCGTGCACCACCGGGTCGCCGATCTTCACTTCGGAGAGATCGCGCAGCATCCCTTCGGTGGTCGCGCGCCGCGCGTCGCGCTCGCGCCGCGTGCGCGCCTGGGCGGCGTAAACCTCGTTCTCGGTGATGACGGCGAAGCCGTGCGCCGTGTGGATATAGCCGCAGTAAAGCGGTCCCGCACCGAGCATGACGCGCTCGGTTGAACCCTGGAATTGAGCATAATCGTCGCAGGGCGCGGGGTTGAGGCCGTACTCGGCGAAATACTCGAGCATCGTTTCGCGCCGGCCGTGGCTCTCCGCGAGAATCAGTGCGCGCCCGCCGTAGCCCGCGAGAAAATCCTGGAGCTGGTGCAGCGGATTCGCCGCGCGGCGCTCGACCGCGACCGGCGGCAGCGCTGCGGTTGCCGCGTTCTCGGTGGGGGCGGCTGGAAACACCATGCGCGGGAAAGGCTTGATCGCACCAAAGAACTCGTCCGCGGCGAGGAACAGTTCGTTGGGCGCCAGCACGGGGTTGGCGAGATCGCGGCGCAGCATGTCGTGGCGCGAGCGCGTCTCCGTCCAGAACTCGGCGATCGCGGTGTCGAGCTCGCCCTGCAGGCACACCAGCGCGTCCTTCGGCAGGTAATCGGTGATGAGCGCGGTCTTGTCGAAGAAGAGCGGCAGGTAGTACTCGACGCCCGCGCTCGGAATGCCCTTGCTCACGTCCTTGTAGATATGGCTCCTGGAGGGATCGCCTTCGAATCGTTCCCGGAAATGGCGGCGGAACTGCGTTTGTCCGGCCTCGTCCATCGGAAACTCGCGCGCCGGCAGCAGCCGCACTTCGGGCACCTTGTAGATGCTGCGCTGCGTGTCGACGTCGAAGCTGCGGATGCTTTCGATCTCGTCGTCCAGCAGATCGATGCGATAGGGCAGGGCGCTGCCCATCGGAAAGAGATCGATGAGGCCGCCCCGATAGCAGTATTCCCCGGGCGCGAGGACCTGCGTGACGTGGGTATAACCGGCCAGCGTGAGCTGGCGTCGCAGCTCATCGGCCGCGAGTTTTTCGCCCTGCTTGAAGAAAAACGTGCGCGCCGCGAGATATTCGACCGGTGTCACGCGGTAGAGCGCCGTGGTGACCGGCACGATCGCGATGTCGAACTCGCCGCGCATCATCTGGTAGAGCGTGGCGAGCCGTTCCGAGACGAGATCGTGATGCGGCGAGAAGTGGTCGTAGGGCAGCGTCTCCCAGTCGGGGAGCAGGTGGACTTTCAGTTGCGGCGCGTAGAACGGGATTTCGTCCAGCAGGCGCTGCGCATGCCAGGCATTCTCGGTGACGATCAGCAGCGGGCGGGCGCGCAGGGCGAGTTCGGCCATGCCGAGCGCATCGCTCGATCCATGCAAGTACGGCGCAGTGACCCGCTGCCCCGGCGCCGGTACGGTGGAGTCCAGCATCAGTCGAACAAAAACCGGCGATTATACAGGCCGTTGAAGTCACGACCCGATGCGGGTCAGGAGGGGATGAGACGCGGGCGCAAGCCGGCCTCCGGCACTACGGGCTCTCAGACCGGGGCGTGGATGGCGACGGGAATGCGGCGGCGCCCGAACCGGCCCTCAAAGGCGTCGAAGCGACCGGCGATTTCATGTCCGCAGCCCGGACAGCGGCCGTCCGCGGTCACTTCCTGCAACTCGATGCGATACCAGTCGCGAACGACGAGCGGCTTGCGGCATCCCGGGCAGTATGTGGTGCCGCCCACCGTATCGTGCACGTTGCCGGTATATACGTAGCGCAAGCCCTCGCCAAGGGCGATATCGCGCGCGCGCGACAGCGTTGCCGCCGGCGTGGCGGGCGAATCGGTGAGCTTGTAGTCGGGATGAAACGCCGTAAAGTGCAGCGGCACGTCGGGTCCCAGTTCGCGCATGATCCACTGACATTCGGCGCGGATTTCTTCGCTCGAATCGTTCTTGCCCGGAATGAGCAGCGTGGTGATCTCGAACCAGACAGCCGTTTCGTGCCGGAGGTACACCAGCGTGTCGAGTACCGGCTTCAACCGCGCCCCGCAAAGCTTGAAGTAGAACTCATCGGTGAACGCCTTCAGATCGACGTTTGCCGCATCCATTTTCGCGTAAAACTCGCGGCGCGCCCGGTCGTGGATATAGCCCGCCGTCACGGCAACGGTCTTGACGCCTTTCGCGTGGCACGCATCCGCGACATCCATCGCGTACTCGGCAAAGATCACCGGATCGTTGTAGGTGAAGGCGACGCTCTTGCAGCCGTGTTCGGAGGCGACCCGGGCGATCGCTTCCGGCGTCGCCTCGTCGGCGAGCGTATCCATCTCGCGCGATTTCGAAATGTCCCAGTTCTGGCAGAACTTGCAGGCGAGGTTGCAGCCCGCGGTGCCGAAGGAAAGGATGCTCGAGCCGGGATAGAAGTGATTGAGCGGTTTTTTCTCCACCGGGTCGATGCAGAATCCGGACGAACGGCCGTAGGTCGTCAGCATCATTTCGTCGCCGACGCGCTGCCGCACGAAACACGCGCCGCGCTGGCCTTCGTGGAGGCGGCAGTCGCGCGGGCAAAGGTCGCACTGCATGCGGCCATCCGCCAGCATGTGCCAGTAACGGCCGGGATGAAGGGCGGCGCTCATGCTTTCAGCGCGCGCAATTCGGATTCGCGCCATTTGACGACCGTATATCGGGAAAGCTTCACTTCAGGATCCCAGAAGTCCGGCGGAAGACCGGCCTTGTACTTGAGATGCGCCATGAAGTCGGCCGCCTCGGTGAAATCGCGCCATACCTGCGGCAGGAAGGTGCTCTTGTGGTGGCCGTAATGGAACACCACCCCGTCCATTCCGACGCGCAGCTGCTTCAACGCGTCGGATTCGTCCGCGAACTGCAGGGGCTCGAGCGGCGAAAGCAGCGAGACTTCCACTTCTACGCCGTCGAACTCCTGCAAGGTGAGGGGCTTGAAACGCGGATCGCGAAAGGCGGCCGCCACCGCGTTCTGCCGGACGTCTTCGCCCAGGGCGCGATGCGCCTGCAGCGTCCCGATGCAGCCGCGCAGGCGCTCTTCATACGTGAGCGTGATGAAGCACGCGCCGTGCTGGCGCAACCAGTCAGCCTGCTCGGGAGACGAGAGCGGCCGGCCGATTTGCTGCGCGATCGCCGCGCGGGCGAGCGGCACCAGCACGATGCCGGCGTGCGGCGGCACCTGCGGCGCAGCTTCAATGCTCACGGTTGCCCTCCTCGTAGTAGGCGAAAGCGCCATAACCCACTACCCGGGCGCGATCGCCCGCAGTGTCGCCGGAATTGCGCAGGTCCAGCAGCCGTGGCCGGAGCCCGTGCCGCTGCGCCGCCAGGTTGAGACCGATCACCGGGGTGGCGCCGCAAGCCTGTTCGTGGGTGATCTCGGTGCGAAGTTTCAATATTTCATCGGCAGTGCGCCGGTCGAGCACCTGCGCGTCGCGATAAGCGTGGTAATGCGACAGATCGGAGCTGATGACGATCAGCGTTTCGGGGCCGCCCCACACGGCATCGAGCACTTCGGCGACCTGCGCGGCGTCGGCATATCCGACCGCAAAGGGCACCAGGCTGAAAGAACCGAGGACGCTTTGCAGGAACGGCAGATGCACTTCCAGGGAATGCTCCAAAGCGTGAGCGGGCGAGCTGTGGACGACCTGAGGCAGCATGCTGACCGCTGCGATGGCCTCATGATCGAGCCTGATTTCCCCCAAGGGGGTCGCGAAGGCGTCGGCTCGCGGCAAGGCGAGTCCCTGCACGGGGACACGGTGCGTGGGGCCCATCAGTACCACGCGGCGAATACGACCGCGCGCCGGCGCGAGCAGCGCATAGACGCTTGCGGCAATGGGGCCGGAGTAAACATACCCGGCGTGCGGCGCGATGATCGCCTTTGGAATCGCCGCACCGCAATCAGCCTTGATCGCGGCGAGCAGTTTCCCGACGGTGTCCGCCAGTTCGCCCGGGTCCCGTGGATAGAAGGTACCGGCCACGGCAGCCGGGCGTGTGCCTCCGGTATGGACCTGTTTCATTGCCTTATAGTCGGGGCGTACCGCGCCATATCAAGCTGAAGATTATAGACCTCGGCATTGAGCGCGAAAGACCGACATTGCGGTCGAGGGCGACTGCTACAATGCCCGCTCCTACCCTTTTTCCAACTCGAAATGGCCAGATATTTCGCGCTGATTCCCGCGGCGGGCAGTGGAGCGCGCATGGCGAGCGAGCTACCCAAGCAGTACCAGCAGCTTTCCGGCAAGCCGCTGCTGCACTACTCGATCGCCTGCCTCGGTGCGCATCCTGCCATCGAGCAGGTGTTCGTGGTGCTGGCGCAGGGTGACACCCATTTCGGGCGGTTCGACTGGAGCGCTTCTTCACCGCGACTGGAGCCGCTCTACTGTGGTGGCGCCACGCGGGCGACGAGCGTTTTCAATGGGCTGCTCGCCGCGCGCGACGCGATCGGCGCCTCGGACTGGGTGTTGGTGCACGACGCGGCGCGCCCCTGCCTCGCGCGCACCGATCTCGACCGGTTGATCGCCGAATTGTCGGAAGACGAAACCGGCGGTCTGCTCGCGGTGCCGGTCGCGGATACGTTGAAGCGCGCGAATGCAGAAGGTCGCGTGGTGCAGACCGAATCGCGCGAGCACCTCTGGCAGGCGCAGACCCCGCAGATGTTCCGCTACCGCGTGTTGTTGGAAGCGCTTCGTGCCGCGAATCATGCGGCCGCGACGGATGAAGCGTGTGCGATAGAAAATCTCGGGCTCAAACCGCGCCTGGTAAAAGGCGATGCGCGGAACATCAAGGTGACGTATCCGGAAGACCTCCGATTCGCCGAGCTGATCCTGGAAAGTAACGAAAGCGAACGATGAGAATAGGGCAGGGATTCGACGTTCATGCCCTGGTGGAAGGGCGCAAGCTGGTCATCGGCGGTGTGGAGATTCCGTATGAACGCGGCCTTGCGGGTCACTCCGACGCCGACGTGCTGCTGCACGCGGTATGCGACGCATTGATCGGCGCGGCCGGGCTGGGCGATATTGGCGTCCATTTTCCCGACACGGACGAAAAATATCGCGGCATAGACAGCCGCAAACTGCTGCGCGAAGTCCGACGCCTCCTCGCGACGCACGGCTGGGTCGCGGTCAACATCGACGCGACCATCATTGCGCAGGCGCCGCAGATGGCGCGCCATATCCCGGCCATGAGACAGCACATCGCCGCGGATATCGGCATCGCAGTGGACGCCGTCAATATCAAGGCGAAGACGGCGGAAAGGCTCGGGTTCATCGGTCGCGGCGAGGGCATTGCTGCCGAAGCGATCGCGCTGATTGCGCGCAGGGAGGGATCGCCCTGAACGGCCGTCCGGACGCCGGCGCAGCGGTTCGACTGTTCTTTGCCGTGTGGCCTGACGAGCAGGCGCGCGCGGCGCTCGGCGCGCTGGCCCGAGAATTGAGCGTGGACTGCGGCGGGCGTGCGGTGCGCGCCGCTAACCTGCACCTGACGCTCGCTTTCCTTGGTGACGTTTCCGCACCGCGTATGCCACTGATCGCCCAGGCGGTCGACGCCATCCGGGTCGAACCCTTTGCGCTTGAATTCGATGAGTGCGGATACTGGCGCCACAACCGCATCGTCTGGGCGGGCGCCACGCAGTGTCCTCCGGCATTACGCGTACTCGTCGACGCCCTCGGTGAAGCGCTGCAGGCGCATGGATTTCGACGCGAGGGGCGCGAATACGTGCCGCACATCACGCTGCTGCGCGATGCACGGCGGGAGCCGAAAACGGGAATGGCGCGGTCCATCGGATGGCGCGCCAGGGATTTCACGCTGGTGCAGTCGGTGCGGCGCGAACGCGCGCTTGCCTACGAGATCGTCAGGAGCTGGTCTAGCGGTGATCCGTGAACTCCCGCATTTATGCCGATGCTATAATTTTCCGCTCCAACCGCAGGAGTGTTGATTGAGCGGCGTCGAACATGTCGCGATCTTCGCGCGCAGCCGGCCTGAGGCCAAAGAGCCGTCCAGCGATGCGCTGCGCCTGGGATGGAGCGAGGGCGCCTGGGCCAAGCTCCTGGCCCGCACTGAACCGCGGCGCTTCCGTGCCGGCGATACCGTCATACAGCGCGGCGCGCTCGACCAGGATCTCTATTTCGTCGCGGCCGGTTCACTGGAAGCGGGCGGGTATACCGGTGCCGAAGGCGCAACACCGATCGCGCGCATCAGCATGGGCAGCGTGATCGGCGAACAATCCTTTTTCGACGGCCAGCCGCGGTCGATGAACGTGTGGGCCGTCAGCGACGGAGAGCTGCTGCGTCTCACGCCGCAGGCGTTCGAAGCATTCGGCAACGAGGAGCCGGGGCTCGCGCGTGATCTGCTGCGGGGACTGGGCCGCGTGCTGTCGGTGCGCCTGCATACTCTGGCGGCTCAGCGGTTCACGAACTGAGCGGCAGTTCCACCCGCGCGCGGAGAC
Source organism: Betaproteobacteria bacterium (assembly GCA_052386775.1). GTDB lineage: Bacteria > Pseudomonadota > Gammaproteobacteria > Burkholderiales > SG8-41 > DSOT01. Next base: position 954 of record JBQTJV010000123.1, on the reverse strand, counting down.
CGCCGCCGGCGCGCGGCAGCAGGCGCACCGTTCCGCCGTGCGCGCGCGCGATGCGGTCCACGATCGCCAGTCCCAGTCCCGTGCCGGGCCCCGCGCCCCGTGCGCTGTCCAGGCGGGTAAAGGGTTGCAGCATCTGTTCCGCTTCCGATTCGGGGATGCCGGGTCCGCGGTCGAGCACCTCGATGAACGCGCTGCTCCCCGCCACGCCCGTGACGATCTCCACGGCCCCGCCGCCGTGGCGCAGCGCATTCTCTACCAGGTTCTGTATCAGCCGCTGCATCGCGAGCGGTCGGAGCGGCAGCGCAGGGACCGGGCTGAGTTCCATGATGACGTTGCGGTTGAGCCGCGCGTAGCGCTCGGCGATGCTGCGCGCCAGGGTATTCAGGTCGCCTTCCGCAGTGACGGGCTCGGCATCGGTAAGCCGGGCGAAATCGAGGAACTGGCTGATCGCCGCATCGATGTCCTCGATGTCGCGCTCGATGCCTTCCTTCAACTCCGCCTGTCCCTTGTCGGCGAGCATCTCGATACCGAGGCGGATGCGCGACAGCGGCGTGCGCAGGTCATGGGAGACGCCCGCCAGCAGCAGCGCCCGTTCCTCGTCGAGACGCTTGAGATCGGCCGCCATCTGGTTGAACGCTCCGGCGAGCGTGCTGATTTCCGCGGGCCCCGACTCGTCCACCGGGCGTGGAATCTTGCCCTGGCCGACCTGCGCGGCCGCCCGCGTGAGCTGGCGCAGCGGCTGGTTGATGCGCGCCACGAGAAAGTAGGCGCCGGCGAGCGCGACGAGCAGCACGAACAGGCCCCAGCCGACCCACCACAACGGCTCGGTGCGCTCGATGCGCGCGCGGGGCAGCATGACCCAGTACTCATCGTCGTCGATGGTGAAGCTCACCCATACGCCGCGCACCCCGCCGCGACTGACCGCCATTCGCGTGTCGGGGCCCAGGCGCTGCC
>JBQTJV010000122.1:0-7131 GCA_052386775.1 Betaproteobacteria bacterium | reverse complement strand
TCCGGCGGTCGAGCGCAACCGGTGTTTGTCGGCGAGACGGCCCGCTTTCCGGTGTACCTCGAAAACCCGGGGCAGAACACCCGTTACGCCCTGGGATTGACCGCGGACAAAGAAACCGTAATGTATGTCGACGTGCCGCAGCGCGATTCCGCGGTCGCGACGATCGGCATACCCGCGCGCCGCCGGGGCAAGCTGCGCCCCGGGCGGCTCACGCTTTTCACCCGCTTTCCGCTGGGCCTCTACTACGCGTGGTCCTACCTCGATTTCGACATACACTGTTTGGTTTATCCGCGCCCCTCCCCGCCCGGGTTGGCGCTGCCGGGCGCCGAGGCCGGCGCTGGAAGCGGCGCGTTGCTGGGGCGGGGCCGCGAGGACTTCACCGGGCTGCGCCAGTACCACCTGGGAGACGCGCCCCGCCACATTGCCTGGAAGGCCTTCGCGCGCGGCGAGAAACTGCTGACCAAGCAGTTCGGGGGCCGCGCGGATAGCGAACTGTGGCTCGATTGGCGTCACCTTCCTTCCGCGCTCGATACGGAGGAGAAACTGTCGCGCCTCGCGCGCTGGGTGCTGGACGCCCATGCATCAGGCATGAGTTTCGGGATGCGCATTCCGGGCCGGACCGTAACCCCGGCAAGCGGCGATGCGCAACGCGCCCGCTGCCTGGAGGCGCTCGCCCTGTTTGGCATTGAGGATGACAAGAACCGCACCAATCCGGATTGATTTCCGGAACGTCGCCTGGCTGGCTGTTGCGCTGATGCTGGTCGCCGTTCCCCACGTGCAGCGGCTGCCGGCCTGGGTGATGCTGCTCGCCGCCATGCTCGCATTGTGGCGCCTCTACATCGGCAGCAGGCGCCTGCCGTTGCCGCGCAAGGTGCTCATCATCGGCGTGGTAGCCATCGCCGCCCTCGGCGTGTTCCTGAATTACCGCACCCTGTTCGGACGCGACGCCGGCGTTGCGCTGCTCGTGGTCATGCTTGCGCTCAAGCTGCTGGAAGCCGAATCCCGGCGCGATGCGCTGCTGCTCATCTTTCTCTGCTATTTCCTGATCATCACCAACTTTCTCTATTCGCAGACCATCACCACAGGGCTCTACATGGTCGGCTGCCTGTGGGTCATCACGGCTGCGATGATCGCGTGCAATCACACATCACCCCAACCCGCCCTGCGGCAACCGATTCGGGACGCGGCCTTGATGCTCGCTCAATCCGCACCGCTGATGCTTGCGCTGTTTCTGCTTTTTCCCCGCGCCACCGGACCTTTGTGGAGGCTGCCGCAGGACGCGCATGCCGGGGTCAGCGGATTGTCCGACACCATGGCGCCCGGAAGCGTATCGCAGTTGACCCTCTCGGACGCAGTGGCTTTTCGCGTCGAGTTCAAGTCTTCGGCACCGCCGACGCGCAACATGTACTGGAGGGGGCCGGTGCTCTGGGACTTTGACGGCCGAACCTGGACCGTGCCTAACGCCTTCCTGCGCGGCAAGCCGACGCTCGAGGCGTTGTCGCCCCCCGTCGAATACGCGGTGACGGTGGAACCGCACAACCGGCGCTGGCTGTTTGCACTGGATTTGCCGGATGCCGCGCCGACTCACGCGGCCACCACCAGCGATTTTCAATTGCGTTCGCCGACACCCGTGACGCATCGGCTGCGTTACGAGGCCCGCTCCTTTCTCGAGTATCGTACCGGTGCCGGCGAGAACTCGCATGTGCTGGCGCGCGCGCTCAGGCTGCCCGAAAGCGCGAATCCGCGCACCGTGCAGTTCGCAAAGGACCTCCGGGGCAAGCATGCGAGCGATACCGCGCTGATAAGCGCAGTGCTGCTCATGCTGCGCAATGAGAAGTTTTACTACACGCTTGAACCGCCGGCGCTGGGACAGCATGCCGTCGACGAATTCCTGTTCGACACGCGATCCGGATTCTGCGAACACTACGCCTCGGCTTTTGCGGTGCTCATGCGGGCAGCCGGCATTCCCGCGCGAATCGTGACCGGTTATCAGGGCGGCGAGCGGAATCCCTTCGGCGAGTACTTCATCGTGCGCCAAGCGGACGCACACGCCTGGACCGAGGTCTGGCTGGCCGACGAGGGATGGGTGCGGGTAGATCCTACCGCCGCGGTGTCTCCGTTGCGGATACAGTCGGGTATCGCGGCCGCCGTGTCGCGCAGCGAGCCGCTCCCTTTCCTCGTGCGCGGCGATTATCCGCTGCTGCGCCAGCTTCAGTTCAGCTGGGATACGCTCGCCAACCAGTGGAACCAGTGGGTCCTCGGCTACAACCCGGAGCGCCAGCGCTGGGTGCTGTCGCGCGTGGGCATCGACGACGCGACATGGCGCACCCTCGGCTTCGCACTGATCGCGGCGACCGCGCTCATCATGCTGGTTCTGGCTCCTCTGATGCTGCGTACGTTGAGAGCACAGGTGAGCGATCCGGTAAAGCTGGCGTATGCGAAATTCTGCCGCAAACTCACACGCCGGGGCATGGCGCGCCGCCCGGCGGAAGGCCCGCTGCACTACGCCGCGCGCCTGGCCCGGGCGCGGCCCGATCTGGCGCCGCACGTCGAGACCATTACACGCCTGTACGTCGCGCTGCGCTACGCGCCTGATCCCGGGACGGCTTCGTTGCGGGAGCTGGAGCTAAGGGTCCGGCAGTTCAGCGTTTGAACGCAGCAACTCAAGCCGGGCGGTCGGGCAACAGCTTGACCGGATCGACGGGCTTGCCGAAGCGCCGGATTTCGAAATGCAGCTTCACCTGGTCGGCATCGCTGTTGCCCATCTCGGCGATTTTCTGGCCGCGGCCGACGCTGTCGCCTTCTTTGACCAGCAGCATATTGTTGTGCGCGTAGACCGAGAGGTAGGCATCGTTGTGCTTGATGACGATGAACCTGCCCAACCCCCTGATCCCCGTGCCGCTGTGTATCACTTTTCCGGCAGCGCTCGCCAGCACCGGCTGCCCGAGCTTGCCGGCGATCGCAATACCCTTCGCGGTACTGCCGTTGAAGGTTCCAACGAGCTTTCCGCTGGTCGGCCAGACCCAGCTCAGCGCCGCTGCCTCCGGCGCACTTTCAGGTTTGGACGGCGCGGCCGGGTCGGCCGGCTTCGTCGGCACAGCCGCCTCGGGCTTGATCTGCGCGAGCTGCGCATAAGCCTGGTCGGAATACGGAACGCGCACACCCTTCGGCTCCGTCTTCATCAGTGCCACGCCTGCCGGCGGCACTGCCGGCGCCGGGACTGCAGGTTGCGCGCCGAGCGGCCGCGCTTCTATGGAACCGGGCGCCGACTTGAGCGGCGCAGCGCTGACCGTCGTATCCGGGGGTGTCAATCGCAGTTGCTGTCCCGTCTGCAGCCGGGCCGGATCGATGCCGTTCCACTCGGCCAGTTCCCGGTAGTCGAGGCCATATTCCAGCGCGATGCTGTAGAGGGTCTCCCCCTTCTTCACCGTGTGGAACGCAGGACGAGCGTCGGCTGGCAGCGGCGCTTTGACGGCAGGCGCCGGCTTGACCGGCGCGACGGGCTTCGCCGCACGCTCGATCACCGGTGCGGGACGCGGCGCGGTGCAGCCGGCAATCGCCATCCCGACTGTCATCGGGAGAATCCAGAATCTCAACCCGTATCCCGCCAAAGTCGCGTCACCCCACTCCAGGCAACAGCGGCACGAACTTCACGTCGTCCATCTTCTTTTCGTTGTAGCCCTGCGTCGTACGTTCTATGACGCAGAGCCGCTGCTTGCGGTTGCTTTCCATCGGCAAAACCATTCTACCACCCACGGCAAGCTGTCCCAGCAGCGATTCGGGCACGTGCGTGGCAGCCGCCGCCATGACGATTGCGTCGAACGGCGCGAGCGCCGGCATCCCGTTCAACCCGTCACCGTGGCGCAGCCGGGCGTTGGTGATGTGCACTTCGCGCAAGTGCGCTCGCGCTTTCGACACCAGCGGCGCAAGCCGTTCAACGGAATACACTTCCTTTGCCAGCCGGGCGAGCACCGCAGTCTGATAGCCGCAGCCGGTGCCGATTTCGAGTGCCTTGCCGATTGCCGCGCCATTGCGCGCAAGCTCGCTCATCCGCGCCACGATATAGGGACTGGAAATGGTCTGCCCGAAGCCCAGCGGCAGGGCAAAATCGTCGTAGGCGCGGCTCGCGAGCGCCTCATCGACGAAGATGTGCCGCGGCACCTCGCCCATAGCCGCGAGCACGACCTCGTCCCGTATGCCGAGGGCGCGCAGTCTCTCGACCATGCGCATGCGCGTACGCTGCGACGTCATGCCTATCCCGCCGTGCCGGGACGCACTCATTGCAGCCACTGGCGCACCACGTCGAGCTGGGAGTAGCGCGTCAGGTCCATCTGCAACGGGGTAATCGATACGGCGTGTCGTGCGACCGCGTGAAAATCCGTGCCCTCGCCCGCGTCCTGTGCGCCGCCGGCGGCACCGATCCAGTACACGATGTCGCCACGCGGTGTTTTCGACTTCACCACCGGCTCGGCTTTGTGCCGCTTGCCGAGGCGGGTCACGGCCATGTCCGTGAGCCGCTCGTACGGCACATCCGGAACGTTGACATTCAGCAATACGGCCTGCCCGAACGGAGTGGATTCGAACCGGCGCACGAGATCCACCGCAACCCGGGCCGCAGTTTCATAATGATCTCCGCCCTCGGCGACCAGCGAGATCGCGATGGACGGAATTCCGAGCACGAATCCCTCGGTGGCGGCGGCAACGGTACCCGAGTAGATGGTGTCGTCGCCCATGTTCGCGCCGTGATTGATGCCCGAGATCACGACGTCCGGGAGTTCTTCGAGCAACCCCGTCACTGCCAGGTGGACGCAATCGGTGGGCGTTCCATTGACATAGTAGAAGCCGTTGTGGGAGCGCCGCACCGTCAGCGGGCGATCGAGGGTCAAAGAGTTGCTGGCGCCGCTGCGATCGCGTTCCGGCGCGACCACCGTGACATGAGCGAGCGCGGCCAGCGTACGATGAAGCAAGGCGATACCGGGGGAAAAATAACCGTCGTCATTGCTGATCAAGATGCGCATGGATCAAGGTGCCGGCTGAATGCGCCGCTTGGAACGCGATGATGACGGTGTATCGGATGCAGCGATTATTCGTTCGCTGGCAAAGGGTCAAAGTACGTCGGATTGTATCACGGCAGATTTCCCGCCCCGGTTCGACACCGCAGGCGAGTGCCTGCGCCCGCGATCTTGCGCGTCGCCGCAGCGCACGGGACTGTCTTGGACTGGCCGCTGATGCTCAGGCTTGCGGCGACGGCGGCCCGAAACTGCGGTCGTGTTCCAGGGAAGGCATCATGCTCCGGATGCCCGCTACCCGGGCGGGGTCGATGTCGGCATAGACAATGCCTGCGTCTTCTCCTGCCTCCGCGAGGATCTCGCCCCACGGATCGACGATCAGGGAATGGCCGTAGGTCTGCCGGTTTCCGGGGTGATCGCCGCACATCGCGGGAGCGAGGACGAAGCACTCGTTTTCGATCGCCCGCGCCCTGAGCAGCGGGTGCCAGTGATGCCTGCCGGTCTGCCGCTGAAACGACGAGGGCACCGTGACGAACAATGCCCCGGCCTGAGCCAGAGTGCGGAAAAGGGCCGGGAATCGGAGGTCATAGCATACCGTCAGGCCGATTTTTCCCCATGGCGTTGGCGCGATGACGGCGCGGTCTCCCGGCCGATACGCCGACGATTCGCGTATCACCCTGCCGTCGGGCAGCGTTACGTCGAACATGTGAACCTTGTCGTAAGTTGCGATCAGTGCGCCGTCGGCCGCGATGAGATACGAGCGGTTCGCCATGCGCTCCTCTTCGGTGCGAACCGTCAACGAACCGATCAGCAGCCAAATTCCGAGTTCGCGCGCCAGCCCCTGCAACGCCTTCAAGGGCGGTCCGCCATCCGGATCGAGCGCCCGCTCGCGCATGACCCGTCCGCTGCCGTCGAGCATCAGTGCATACTCCGGCATCAGGACAAATTGTGCCCCACCGCCCGCGGCCTCCCGCGTCATTGCCTGCACCGCCGCGAGGTTGGCATCGAGATCATTGCCGGAATTCAGTTGCAGACAGGCTGCTCGAAATGGGGAAGCCATTGAGGGCGCGTTCAGTGTGGCAGGGCGGTGGCGGCTCGTTCGTCAGCCGCTACGCTACAGGATTTTCAGTCCGCCTGCCGTTCGGAGGAATTTGCACACCGGCTTGACCGGGCCCGCAGCAGCAGGGACAGCGCGGCAGCAGCCGGCAGGGATGGCAGCGTTCGACGAATTTATGCCTGAAGGCGCAGCGTGGGCGCCGCTACCCGCAGCCCCTGGCACCGCCCCTGTCGAGCGATGTGGGGCAGGCGGTCTTCCGGTGCGGAGTCGATCGCGGCTAGGGTTTGCCGGGAATGCGCTGGCGCACGAAATCGCCCGCCTGGCGCCGCAGCGGAGCGACCTTGATCTTGGCCTCCTCGGCTGCCGCGGTCGCTTCGTGATCGAGCGTGCGCTGTTCCCGGCGCACCCTCGCAAAGGTTTTTCTGAGGTCGGTATGCGCGCTGGGAGTATATCGGAATGAACGATCAAGTATGGATTTCATAATGCCTCCTCGCCATCAGCTTCTCGAGCCGTGAGCGGAGCGCAGTGATCCGGCGCTGAACGTTTCGCCATGCTCACGTAATATAGCTTCCCACTGCGCCCGGCAATATCGCGATCGCTGGATTTTGTTGTAGCGGTCTCGCGAGCCCTGCTGTCGTAGCGCCGCTACAGCGCCCGATGTTCTTGTTTTCGCAGCGCCGCATGTCAAATCCGCCACACCATTACGGTCGTCATGTCGTCTTCGCTGGTACTGGTCGTCCAGACCACCATGGCTGCGACGTCGGTTTTCGCCTTGCCCAGCAACGATCCGTTCTTCTTGTACCAGACGCTGGTGAAAGCGGTTTCGAGCGCCTGCAGGTCGATCAGGCGCAACCCGTCGGCGCGCAGCTTCAGGATGGTCTTGACGAAGTGCGTGTTGCCCACGAAGTTGCGCTCCGCCACCGGGTACCGCGTCATGATTTCGCGCATGATTCGAGTCTTGTGCTCGACCGGGAAGGATTTCATGTGATCCCTGTCCTGGCTGGTGATGAATGCCGCCATCTGCGTTCCTGAAGGGCCGTGGAGCGCTAATTCCAACCCCGGCGA
>JBQTJV010000121.1:0-3476 GCA_052386775.1 Betaproteobacteria bacterium | reverse complement strand
TCGTCCTGCTGAGCGACGGCGAGAACACCCATGGTCCCGATCCGCTCGATGCGGCCAAGCTCGCGGCGGAGTACGGCGTTCGCATCTATACCGTGGGCATCGGAAACCCCGAAGGCACCACGCTGGGATTCGCCGGCTGGTCGATGCGCGTGCGGCTGGACGAGGAGACGATGAAGAAAATCGCGGCAACCACGTACGGCGAATACTACGCAGCGAGTTCCACGCCGGAGTTGAACAGCATTTACGAGCATCTCAGCGCGCGCATGATCGTCGAGCGCACGCGCACGGTGGAGGTGACCGCTTTCCTGGTGGGGATCGGTGCGCTGCTGTTGGCGATCTCGGCGTTCTGCTCGGTGCTGTGGTTCAACCGGGTGATGTAACGTTTTTAATTTCCGGAGACAGGTCCGTCTGTCCCTGCTGTCCCGCCCGTTGCATCCCGGAACGCCCGTAAGCTCATCCGGTCCAACGGTTTCCACGCGTCGCAACCCCACTTTTCGGTTTATCTTCATCCACTATGATCGACTCTCGCTATGCCTCCATTTCCGAGCTGCTGGAAGAACGCGGGGCGCCGTGCCTGTCGCTCTACCAGCCGACCGACCGCCCCTTCCCGGCAAGCCAGAAGAACCCGATCCGCTACAAGAATCTCGTGAGCACGCTGCGGCAGTCGCTTGCGGACACCCAATCCAGGCAGGCGGATGAACTCGTGCAACCGGTGGAACGACTGCTCGAGGACAAGGACTTGTGGCAGCACCCGCGAGACGGGCTGGCTGTGTTTGCGGCGCCCGGATTCTTCCGCGTTTACCGGTTGCAGCGCCCTGTGCCTGAGCTGGCGATCGTCGCCAACTCGCTGCACGTCAAGCCGCTGGTGCGAGTACTGCAGACGGCGGATGCATATCAGATCCTCGCGCTCGACCGCGACAAGATCGAACTGTACGAGGGCAGTCGCGATGCGCTCGACCGGATCGAGCTTGCGCCCGGCGTGCCTCGAACCATCGAGGATGCGCTCGGAACGGAGCTCACGGAGCCGTATTCCAAGGTGACTACGCAGCGTTCTGGCACGACCATGCACCACGGACACGGGTCGAAGAAAGACGACGTGAAGCGCGATGCGGAGCGCTTCTTCCGTGCGGTGGACAAAGCCGTGCTCGAGCATCATTCCCAACCGTCGGGCCTGCCGCTGCTCCTCGCCGCGCTGCCCGAGCATCAGGGATTGTTCCGGCAGATCAGCCGCAATCCGTTCCTGATCAAAGAAGGAATCAACACCAATCCCATGCGCATGGATGACGCCGAACTGCGCCGCGCTGCCTGGGCCATCGTCGAACCGCACTACCACGAACGCACCTGCGCACTGGCCGGCGAGTTCAGGGAGGCCGTAGCGAAGAACCTCGGTTCCGACCGCCTGAGCGAAGTCGGCGCCGCGGCCGTGGGCGGGCGCATCGCGACGTTGTTGGTCGAAGCGGATCGCCACATCGGCGGCTGGATGGACAGCGAGACCGGCCTCGTCGAGCGCAGCGACATCGGCGATCCGGAAGTGGACGACGTGCTGGATGACATCGCGGTCGCCGTGCTGCGCGCGAAAGGCCGCGTGGAGGTCGTGCCCGGCGAGCACATGCCCACCAGGAGCGGGCTCGCGGCGATCTTCAGATACTGACCGCGCGCGAATGGCCGTTCGCGCTGAGTCCGTCGAACGCAATTGGCCAGCGATGAGCCCGTCGAAGGGTGAACGCTAAAGCTACTTATCCCCCATCACCGTCACGATCACGTAACGCTCATGCGGCCTCTGCCGGTGCTCCCACAGGTAGATTCCCTGCCAGGTGCCGAGTGCGAGCTGGCCACCGGACACGGGCACGGTGAGCGTCGCGCCGGCGAGGATCGAGCGCGCGTGCGAGGCCATGTCGTCTGGGCCTTCGGTGTCGTGGCGCCAGGCGGGGTCACCGTCCGGGGCGAGACGCGCGAACAGTGTTTCGAGATCATGGCGCACGTCGGGATCGGCGTTCTCGCACAGTATCAACGACGCCGTGGTGTGCTGCACGAACGCGGTGCACAGTCCGATGCGCACGCCGCTCGCTGCGACAACTCTCGCTACTTCGGCTGTGATGTCGATCGTGCCGCGGCCTCTCGTCCGGATAGAAAGGGTGGTCTGAGAGATCATGACGAATGCGACGTGCTGTCGAAGTGGATGGTGGCCAGGGACGGAATTGAACCGCCGACACAAGGATTTTCAGTCCTCTGCTCTACCAACTGAGCTACCTGGCCCCGAAACACTGAACTACTGATGGATCCCGGCTTTCGCCGGGAAGACGATGCGCAGGGAAACGCTCTAGGGGCGCTTTTGAAGCGCGCATTATAAGGGAAGTCGCAAAGCCGACAAAGAAAAGGCCCCGCAGGTGCGGGGCCTTTCTTGCTTCTCTGGATCCCGGCCTTCGCCGGGAAGACGGCACTTTGATGCTGGGACGACGTGTAATTCGCGCTCGCGCGCTGATTACATGTCCATGCCGCCCATACCGCCCATGCCACCACCGTGGCCGTGACCGGCATGCGACTCTTCCTTCGGCGACTCCGCCACCATCGCATCGGTGGTGAGGATCAGCCCGGCAACGGACGCCGCGTTCTGCAGTGCGGTGCGCGCGACCTTGGTCGGGTCGAGCACGCCCATCTCCACCAGATCGCCGTATTCGCCGGTCTGCGCGTTGTAGCCGTAGTTGCCTTTGCCTTCGACGACCTTGTTGAGGACTACCGAGGGCTCGTCACCGGCGTTGGCCACGATCCAGCGCAGCGGCTCTTCCAGCGCGCGGGCGACGATCTTGATGCCGCAGTCCTGGTCGTGGTTGTCGCCCTTGAGCTTGCCGATCGCGCCGCGGGCACGAATCAGCGCCACACCGCCACCCGGAACGACACCCTCTTCCACCGCCGCACGGGTCGCGTGCAACGCGTCTTCCACGCGGGCCTTCTTCTCTTTCATCTCGACTTCGGTGGCGGCGCCCACTTTCACCAGCGCCACACCGCCCGCCAGCTTCGCGACGCGTTCCTGCAATTTCTCCTTGTCGTAGTCGCTGGTGGCTTCCTCGATCTGGGTGCGGATGTTTTTCACCCGGCCTTCGATCGCTTTCTGGTCCCCGGCGCCGTCGATGATGGTGGTGTTCTCCTTCTCGATCTCGATGCGCTTGGCTTTCCCCAAGTCCTTCAGCGTCGCGTTCTCCAGCTTGAGCCCGAGTTCCTCGGAGATCACCGTGCCGCCGGTGAGGATGGCCATGTCTTCGAGCATCGCCTTGCGACGATCGCCGAAACCGGGGGCCTTGACCGCGCAGGTGCGCAGAATGCCGCGGATGTTGTTGACGACCAGGGTGGCGAGCGCTTCGCCTTCGACTTCTTCGGCCACGATCAGCAGCGGCTTACCGGCCTTGGCGACCTGCTCCAGCACCGGCAGCAGATCGCGGATCGCCGAGATCTTCTTGTCGTGATAGAGGATATAGGGG
>JBQTJV010000120.1:0-1650 GCA_052386775.1 Betaproteobacteria bacterium | reverse complement strand
CATTCTCGCAGGCCTGCCGAAGGACTTTTCTGCGCCGGTGCTCGTCGTGCAGCACATTGCGCGCGGATTCCTGGCAGGCATGGCCGAGTGGCTGAACCAAACCACCGGCTTGCAGATTCAGCTCGCTTCCTACGGGACTACACCGCTGCCGGGCCACGTGTACCTCGCGCCCGACGATTTCCACATGGGCATCGGCGCCGGCGGCGCGATCGTCCTGACCCGCGAGGAACCGGAGAATCACCTGCGGCCGGCGGTGTCGTTCTTGTTCCGTTCGCTGGCCCAAGTGTGCGGCCCGAGCGCGCTGGGGGTGTTGCTGACCGGCATGGGCAAGGACGGCGCCGAGGAAATGAAAGCGATGAATGACAAGGGGGCCATCACCATCGCCCAGGACCAGGAAAGCTCGGTGGTGCACGGCATGCCGGGGGTAGCCATCGCCCTGGGCGGCGCCACGCATGTGCTGCCGGCGGACGGGATCGCCGATGCGCTGGTCGCGCTGGTCAACCAAAGCAATGGCCTGTCGAGGAGCTGAGATCATGAGCGCAAGTACGCGATCGTCCGATTCACCCGTGGAAATCCTGATAGCGGAAGACAGCCCCACGCAGGCCCAGCGCCTCCAGCACATTCTCCAACAGCAGGGCTACCGCGTCACCGTGACCACCAACGGCCGCCAGGCGCTCGAAGCCGCCCGGCAGCGCAAGCCCACGCTCATCATCAGCGACGTGATCATGCCCGAAATGGACGGCTACGAACTGTGCCACCGCGTCAAATCGGACGCCCGTTTGGGCAACGTCCCGCTCATCCTTGTCACCACCTTGTCCGATCCGCAGGACGTGATCCGCGGGCTGGAGTGCCGCGCCGACAACTTCATCCTCAAGCCCTACGACGAGCACTATCTGCTGAGCCGCGTGCAGTTCGTGCTCATCAATCACGAGATGCGCCGCGATGAGCGGGTAGGGATGGGCGTGCAGATCTTTTTCAACAACCAGAAGCACTTCATCACCGCCGACCGCTTGCAGATTCTCAATCTGCTTCTCTCGACCTATGAGGCCGCCATCCAGCGCAATAAGGAGCTCCAGCACAGCCAGGAAGAGCTGCAGTTGCTCAACACAAAGCTCGAAGCCGCCAATCAGGAGCTGGAATCGTTTTCCTACTCGGTGTCGCACGACCTGCGCGCGCCGCTGCGGCACGTCGATGGCTATATCCAGATGCTGGTCGAAGACACCGCCAGCACGCTTTCATCGGAAGCCCGGCGGCATCTGAATGTAATCACCGACGCAAGCCGTCAGATGGGCGAGCTCATCGACAATCTGCTGGAGTTTTCCCGCATGGGGCGGGCCGAGATGCAGGAATCGGGCGTCGCTCTCGACGATCTGGTTCGGGAGGTGATCCGCACCCTGAAAATGACTACCGATGGTCGCAACATCGCCTGGCAGATCGCGTCGCTTCCCCGCGTGGTCGGCGACCCCGCGATGCTCAAACAGGTGTTCGTCAACCTGCTCGGAAACGCGGTCAAGTACAGCCGCCAGCGCGACCCGGCGCAAATCGAACTGGGGCTGGTCGGCGAAGAGGACGGGCGACTCGTCCTGTTCGTGCGCGACAACGGCGTGGGCTTTGACATGCAGTATGCGGACAAGCTGTTCGGCGTGTTCC
>JBQTJV010000119.1:0-10215 GCA_052386775.1 Betaproteobacteria bacterium | reverse complement strand
CAGACCGCCGGACCGGACCTACAAGCGGCAGCGGATCCTCGAAGGTTTGACACAGGCGGCTGATTCCCAATAGAATTCGCGGTTTCCCGAAATCGCTGTGATGGCGATCGCCGCCCATGAAAACGTTCTCCGCCAAGCCGCATGAAGCCCAGCGCGACTGGTATATCGTCGACGCATCCGACAAAGTCCTCGGCCGGCTGGCGGCCGCGCTCGCACACCGGCTGCGCGGCAAGCATAAAGCCGAATTCACGCCGCATGTCGACACCGGCGATTATATCGTCGTGGTCAATGCGGAAAAGCTGCGCGTCACCGGCAACAAGGCGCGCGACAAGCTTTATCACCGGCATAGCACTTATCCCGGCGGCATCTACACCACGAATTTCGCCAAGCTGCAGGCTCGCCATCCGACGCGCGTGCTCGAAATGGCCGTCAAGGGCATGCTGCCCAAGGGCCCGCTGGGCTACGCCATGTTGCGCAAGATGAAAGTGTATCCCGGTGCGGCGCATCCTCACGCCGCTCAACAACCCAAACAACTCGAGATTTAGGGCAAGCCATGGCTGTGCAGAGCAACTACGGTACCGGTCGCCGCAAGAGCGCGGTGGCGCGGGTCTTTTTGAAGCCCGGCAAGGGCGCGATCGTCGTCAACGGCAAGCCGGTTGACGAGTTTTTTTCGCGCGAAACCGGCCGGATGATCGTGCGCCAGCCGCTGCAGATCACGGACCGCCTTCAGAATTTCGATATCGCGGTCAATGTGCACGGCGGGGGCGAATCAGGACAGGCCGGTGCGGTGCGGCATGGCATCACCCGCGCATTGATCGATTACGATGCGACGCTGAAACCGGCGCTCAAGAAGGCGGGGCTCGTGACCCGCGACGCGCGGGAAGTGGAGCGCAAGAAGGTCGGGCTGCACAAGGCGCGTCGACGCAAGCAGTTCTCGAAACGCTGAAATCGCGTCGCACGGCAAAGCCGCCTGCGGGTGGCTTTGTTTTTTCCCGGCCGATATAATCCAAGCTCGGGACTTTTTACCTGGAAGGGGTATCGTGCGCGCGGTAGGGTGAGCGCGTTTTCTCATCGAGAGCGCCATGGCCAGAACGGGCATCAGGATCGGGATTGTCGGCGGCACCGGGTATACCGTAGTGGAGCTGCTGCGCCTGCTCGCCCAGCATCCGGAGGCCGAACTTTGCGTCATTACCTCGCGCAGCGAGGCGGGTACGGCGGTTGCCGACATGTTTCCCAACCTGCGCGGTCGGGTCGCCCTGAAATTCTCGGAGCCTGCGCCGGCAGCCCTGAAAGCGTGTGACGTCGTGTTCTTCGCGACGCCGAACGGCGTGGCCATGCAGCAGGCGTGTGCCCTTTACGACGCCGGGACGCGGATGATCGACATTGCGGCGGATTTTCGCATCAAGGACGTCGCGCTCTGGGAAAAATGGTACGGCATGCGGCACGCGTGCCCCGAACTCGCAGCCGAGGCGGTCTATGGATTGCCGGAAGTGAACCGCGAGCGGATTCGCAGCGCAAGACTGGTCGCTAACCCGGGCTGCTATCCCACTGCCGTGCAGTTGGGCTTCCTGCCGTTGATCGAGGCAGGCGTAGTCGATACCGATCATCTCATCGCCGACGCCAAGTCCGGCGTCTCCGGTGCCGGGCGAAAGGCCGAGGTCCATACGCTGCTGGCGGAGGCCGCGGACAATTTCAAGGCGTATGGCGTCGGTGGGCATCGTCATCAGCCCGAGATCGCCCAAGGACTGTCGCTGGCCGCAGGAAAACCGGTCAGGCTGGTATTCGTGCCCCATCTGACGCCGATGATACGGGGCATCCACGCCACGCTCTATGCGCGGCTGGTGAGCGGGGCCGATGTCCAGGCGCTATACGCGGCGCGCTATGCCAGGGAGCCGTTTGTCGACGTCATGCCGTCAGGCGCTCATCCCGACACCCGTTCGGTGCGCGGCGCCAATACCTGTCGTATCGCGGTGCATCAGCCGCTGGGCGGCGACCTGGTCGTCGTGCTCGCCGTTATCGACAACCTGATGAAGGGTGCGGCGGGGCAGGCCGTGCAGAACATGAACATCATGTTCGGGCTTGCAGAAGACCTGGGGTTGAATCAGATCGCGTTGCTGCCTTGACGACGAGCGAGGGCAATGGCACTGCTGCGCACTCTCAAGCAACGGTTCGGTATCTCGGCGCCGCGCGTCGCGGTGCACGCGCATGTCGCATGGTACTGGCGTTGGCTGGTGCTTGTTTCCGTGGTGGTGCTTGCCGTGGGCGTGGGTTGGGCAATTCTCAATCCGGGGGTGGTGTTGCCGGGATTCGGACGCGCCGACCCCGGCATTTCGGCGGAAAGGTCGAAAGAAATCCTGATGCGCGAGCAACAGGAGTTCGCTGAACTGCGCAGCCGTGCTGCAGCGGCGGAACGGCAACTGGCGATCGAGCGCGCGACCTACGAGGACCTTGCGCATCAGATCAAGGCGCTGACCGAGCAGAACGCGGCGCTGAAGGAGGATCTCGCCTTCTTTCAGAGCTTGATGCCGGCTGGCGGCGGCGCAGCGGGCGTCATGATCGACCGTTTCAAGTTGCACAAGGAGATCATGCCGGGCGAATACCGCTATCGCCTGTTTCTCGTGCAAACCGGACAGCGGGACAGGAACTTCGAGGGACGGTTGCAGTTGGTCGTCAATTTGAGCGAGAACGAACGAACTACCGCGTTTGCCGTGCCGCCGGAGGGCGATCGCGACGCCAAGGAGTATCGGCTGAATTTCAAGTTTTTCCAGCGCGTCGAGGGGACCTTCAAAGTGAGTCCGGACGCCGTCGTGAAAAGCCTGCAGGTGCGGGTTTACGAGGCCGGCAGCAAGGTGCCTCGTCTCGCACACACCGTCCACGCTTCATCGTAGGAGGAGCTAGCTATGTTTGGAAACAAGCGCAGCAAACCACAGAATCGCATCGACTGCCTGATCGGCGCCGGTACGGTGATCGAGGGCAACATCAGCTTCAGCGGTGGCCTGAGGATCGACGGTCAGGTGCGCGGCAATGTGATCGCCAGTCCGGACAAACCCGGCACGCTGGTGCTCTCTGAACAGGCCCGAGTGGACGGCGAAATCCATGTCTCTCACGCGGTCATCAACGGCACGGTGGTCGGCCCCATCCATGTGCTGGAGTATGCTGAACTGCAAGGCAAAGCCAATGTCACAGGAGACGTGCATTACCAGGCGCTGGAAATGCAGCTCGGCGCAGTGGTGCAGGGCCGGCTGGTGCACGAGGCGGCGGGAAAATCGGAAAAAGTGGTGAAGTTCAAGCCCGCCGCCGGCGATTGACCCGGATACAGAGGCGCCGGATAATGTTTGCTTAGTGGCTAGAGGCCAGGAGTTCGAGATGAATGCGGTAAGCGAAAAACTGCCCGATCCGCTGCTGTTTACCGACAGCGCGGCCAACAAGGTCAAGCAGTTGATCGACGAGGAAGGGAATCCGGAACTGAAACTGCGGGTCTTCGTGACCGGTGGCGGCTGTTCGGGATTTCAGTATGGCTTCACGTTTGAGGAAAGCGTGAGCGACGATGACACTGCAATGGAGAAGGGCGGTGTGACGCTGCTGATCGATCCCATGAGCCTGCAGTATCTGGCGGGGGCCGAGATCGACTACCAGGAGAACGTCGAGGGCGCGCAGTTCGTGATCAAGAACCCGAACGCCACATCGACCTGCGGTTGCGGCTCCTCATTCTCCGCCTAGAGGGAACGAGGGCCTGAGAAAAAGGCGGCGCGAGCCGCCTTTTTTGTTGACCGTTCCAACTCCGGATTTTCGGGGCCCTGGTTCCCGCTTTTGCCCGTTTAGTCGAGCCGCGCCAGATTAGTCCCGCGCAGCGCATCAAGACGCAGCACGAGGGGGTGGGTCGCGGCCTCGAACACGGGTTTCATCTGCGCGGTGATAGGCGGTGCAGATGGCAGCACCACGCGCAGCGGGTCCTGGTGAACGTCGTTGATCCGGAATTCATAGTGCAGATGCGGTCCGGTCGCAAGACCGGTGGCGCCGACGTAGCCGATGATGTCGCCCTGCGTCACGCGGCTGCCTTTGCGCACGCCCTGAGCGATCCCGGACAGATGGCCGTACCAGGTGCTGTACCGGGACTGATGCCGCAGCACCACCAGATTGCCGTAACCCCCGCCGTGGAAGCCGGCAAACTCGACAGTGCCGTCCGCCGTGGCTTTCACCCGTGTCCCGGTGGGTGCCGCGTAATCGATGCCCTTATGGGCCCGCCATTGCCTCAAGACCGGATGGAAACGCGCGGCGGTGAAGCCCGAGGAGATGCGAGAAAACTCCAGCGGGGTACGCAGGAACGCTTTCCGGATGTTGCGGCCGCTCAAGGTGTAGTAGCCGCCTTTGCCTTCGGCGTTCTCAAAATAAACCGCCTGGTACGTCTTGCCGGCATTGACGAACTCCGCGGCCACTACGCGCCCGGTCTTGACCCGGTCTCCCAGGTGATAGGAAGCCTCGTACACCACCGAGAAGCGGTCGCCTTTCCGCAAATCCCGGTGAAAGTCGATATCCGTGGAAAAGATGTCCGCAAGCTGGATCGCGACGGCATCGGAGAGATTCGCGGCATCGGCAGCCGCGAACAGCGAACTCATGATAACGCCGGTCGCCATCATGGTGCGGGTCTCGAGCTGCGCGGGCTCGCGGCGCACAGTGAGCGCCTCACCTTCGCGGTCGACGGCATAGAGCTGCGTGCCGGAAAGGTAGCGCAGCGCAAGCAGCCTTCCCTCAGCGTTGACCTGGGCCCGGATCGTTTTTCCGGGTACCAACTGGTAAAGGGCTCGGGCCTCGCTATTGCCGCGCAACGCCTGCAGCGCCTCGGCGTCGTCGACCTGGAGTCGCGAGAGCACACTGGCGATCGTGTCGCCGCGCTGGATACGACCCTCGTGCCAGTAGCTGTCGTGCTGGCCTGCGCTTTCCGCCAATTCCGGCAGCGCGATGGTCTCCACGACCTTCTCCACCACCACGGTATCGGTAATGGTGTGCGGAGCCACGCCGAAGGCGGCGACTACCCCGACGAAGGGCAGCGTCGCGGCGAGAAGCAGCCGGCGAAATTTCTTGTTGTGGGCCATGAGCCAGATGTAGCAAGAATTGCGCTAAAATGCCGCCCTGCGCTTGCTACATGATTTCCCTGAATTTTTTGAAGTAGCAAGCTTATCAGAACCGGAAAATCTGACAAGGTCGGCCAGTTTGGGGGCCGCTCTCGCGCCGGTCAAGGAAATATGCCCTCCGCTGAAGCGCAACTTGACGTCTTCCGCCGCGGCTGTGAAGAATTGCTGGTTCAGGCGGAGCTGGTGGAAAAGCTCAAAACCGGCCGCCCGCTGCGCGTCAAGGCCGGTTTCGACCCCACAGCACCCGACCTGCACCTTGGACATACCGTCCTCATCAATAAACTGCGTCAGCTGCAGGAACTGGGCCACCATGTCGTGTTCCTGATCGGCGATTTCACGGGCATGATCGGCGACCCGTCCGGCAAGAACGCCACCCGGCCGCCGCTGACGCGGGAGGCGATCGCCCGGAACGCCCGGACCTATACCGACCAGGTGTTCAAGATACTCGACCGCGACCGCACCGAGGTTTCATTTAACTCCACCTGGATGGACAAGTTTTCAGCGGCCGACATGGTCCGCTTGGCTGCGACCCATACCGTGGCCCGCATGCTGGAGCGGGACGACTTCAGCACGCGCTACCGTGCCAACCAGCCGATCGCCATTCACGAGTTCCTGTACCCCCTGGTGCAGGGTTACGACTCCGTGGCGCTCAAGGCGGATGTCGAGCTGGGCGGCACCGATCAGAAGTTCAACCTGCTGATGGGCCGCGAGCTGCAGAAGCACTACGGTCAGCCGCCGCAGGTGATCCTCACCATGCCGTTGCTGGAGGGTCTCGACGGCGTCAACAAGATGTCCAAATCGCTGGGCAATTACGTGGGCATCGATGAGCCGCCGGCGGAAATTTTCGGAAAGCTCATGTCGGTTTCCGACGAACTGATGTGGCGCTACATCGAGCTGCTGTCGTTCGAGTCGCTGCAGACCATTCGATCGTGGAAGGCGGACGTGGCCCAGGGAAAAAATCCGCGCGACGTCAAAGCCGCCTTTGCCCAGGAGATTGTCGGCCGTTTTCACGGCAAGGCGGCGGCCGCCGCGGCGCTCGCTGATTTCGAGGCGCGCTTCCGGCAGGGAGAAATCCCGAGCGATATTCCGGAACATCGCATCGCATCGGAAGGAGCCGGTGTGCCGATCGCGCAGGTCCTGAAGCGGGCGGGACTGGCGGGGAGCACTTCCGAGGCGCTGCGCCTGGTTCAGCAGGGTGGTGTAAGAATCGATGGCGATAAAGTCGGCGACAAGGGCTTGCGGCTGTCCCGGGGCACTACTGCCGTGCTGCAGGTCGGGAAACGCAAGTTCGCGCGCGTGACCATCGTCTAACGCAGTCGAGACCGCCCGCTCACGGGCCGGCTTCGCGCTTGCCGCGGCACTTGGCGATGAAGCGCCGATCGACATGGTCCTTCCAGCGCCAAACCCATCACCAATCGCCGGATGACCTCTGCGTGGCTATGCCCGCCACCCACAAGCACCAGCCGGCTCATGGTGCGGCTTCAGGGGGAAGGGTGCAATCGGGCGGTTGAAGCCGCATAATTCGTAGCCCGTGCGTGTGCCAGGAGATCTTCATGCGTCGTATCACCCTTACCCAGTATCTCATCGAGCAGCAGCGCAACCACGGCAGCGTATCGCCGGAACTGCGATTGCTGATCGAAATCATCGCCCGTGCGTGCAAGGCGATCAGTCACGCCGTCAGCAAGGGGCCGCTGACGGGGGTGGGGGACGCGGTCGGGACGCATAACGTGCAGGGCGAGGCGCAGAAAAAGCTCGACGTCATCGCCAACGAAGTGCTGGTCGAAGCCAACGAATGGGGCGGCCAGCTCGCCGCCATGGTATCGGAAGAGATGGACATGCCGTACCAGATCCCGAATCGCTATCCCAAGGGAGAGTTCCTGCTGTTAATGGATCCGCTGGACGGCTCGTCGAATCTCGATGTCAATATTTCCGTGGGGACGATCTTTTCGGTGCTGCGCTGCCCCGAAGGAGTGACCGAGCCGGACGAAAAGGCGTTCCTGCAACCCGGCAGCAAGCAAGTTGCGGCCGGCTTTGCGGTCTATGGCGCCGCCACGATACTGGTGCTCACCGTTGGCAAGGGCGTCGTCGGCTTCACGCTGGACCGGGAACTGGGCTCTTTCATCCTGACGCAGCCGCGCGTCGTCATTCCGGAAGATACGCAGGAATTTGCGATCAACGCCTCCAACGCCCGCAACTGGGAGCCCGCCGTCAAACGCTACATCGATGAGTGCCTCGCCGGCAAGACCGGTCCGCGCGGCAAGGATTTCAACATGCGCTGGGTAGCATCCATGGTCGCGGACGTCTATCGCATACTGTCACGGGGCGGCATCTTCATGTATCCCCGCGATGCCAAGCACAAGGAAGGCAGACTGAGGCTGATGTACGAAGCGAACCCCATGGCTTTCATCATCGAGCAGGCAGGCGGTGCGGCAACCAACGGGCGCGAGCGCATACTTGACGTCCGTCCCCAGGCGCTGCATCAGCGCATGGGCGTGATACTCGGGTCAAGAAACGAAGTCGAGTGCGTCACCGGCTATCACAACGAGGCTTGACCCGAACCGGGAAGTTCAGCCCCACAGCTCCTTCAGCCGCGCGGCACGACCGCAACCGGTCTTGTAGTACTTGTAGCGCACCGGATTCTTCTTGTAGTAGTCCTGATGGTAATCCTCGGCGGGATAAAATTCGCTCGCCTTGGTAATCTCGGTCACGATCTCGCCCTTGAACCGCTTGTTCTTCACGACCGCGGTGCGCGAGGTTTCAGCGAGCTTTCTCTGTTCGTCGTCGTGGTAGAAAACGCCGCTGCGGTATTGCGAGCCGTGATCGCAGAACTGGCCGTCACGCTGCGTGGGATCGATGTTGCGCCAGAAGACTTCGAGCAGCTTCTCGTAGCTCACGCGCCGGGGGTCGTACTCCACGAGCAGCACCTCGGCGTGCCCGCTGCGCCCGGTGGACACCTGCTCGTAGGTCGGATTCTTCGTCTTGCCGCCCATGTAGCCGGACACCGTTGCGATGACACCGGGCACCGGGTCGAACGCTTCTTCCATGCACCAGAAGCAGCCCCCCGCGAAAGTGGCCTTTGCAGTCGCGGGCCCGCCCGATTGGGCAAGCGCAGGCGCTGCAGCCGTTACGTTGAAGTTGAAAGCGAACGCCAGTACAAGCAGCACGGTGCGCATCGAAGTCATGTCATCTCCTGGTTGGAACCGAGTCTCGGTCGGACAGGCGTTAGTCGTGTCGGCAGCGCCGGCATTACACTGGCCACGATGGGCGAGCGGGTTTTTCGGCGCAGGTCGGCGAAAGCCTGCAGTTCCCAATGGCGGATCGCCACCAGCAGGCTCATGGCGGAACGCTTTGCAAGCGGGGCGCTGACGTCCTGGCTGTGCACCTCGGAGAACTCTTTCGCAATGCGCTTCAGCTTGTCGACCACACCCATGCTGGAGGACTCGGTCAGCATGCCGTTAACCACCAGCATGAATTCCCCCGGGCGATCGAAGCGCGAGCGGAAATATTCATTGTGCGCCTGCTCGTTGAAGAAGCGCTGTATCGGCCCGTCGGGGCGCCACGAAAAGGTTCTCGAGACCAGCAGCTTGATCCGATTGCCGGGCTGCAATTCGAGGAATTTCAGTCGATCCAGCCGGGTGAGCAGTTGGATGCATTCCGCGCGGGAAATGTCGAACGCGCGCACGATCTGCTCGAACGTCACATGGTTGAGCGCGCACACCGCTACCAGGAAAAGCTTCTTGTTGGCGATGATCTGCTTTTCCTGTTCGTAGGTGAGCTGCGAAATCTCCGCGCTTTCCCGGTTCAGAATGCGCGCGAGGTCGGAAAACTCGATACCGGCAATCCGGCATATCGCATCGATGCGGCTCAACGTGAAACTTCTTCGGGAGAACATCCGCTTCACGCTCCCCTCGCTCATGTTGAGTCCCCGTGCCACCTGCGCATACGTAATCCCGCGCGCCTTCAGTTCGCGCTTAAGAACATCGACGAGCGCTGCGCTCCCCGCCATGTGCGGCTCCCCCTGCGGCTCCTCAGCCGCGGACGCCCAAAGTAGCAGAGAATCGGAAGTATGTACATAACGAAAAGCTAATTCTACTTCGGCTTGATGGTTTCCCATTTCGCGGCGTTGTCGGCAGTACCGCAGCTAGCTTCTCCCGCTGCATCAACGGTACACCACCTGACGGAGCCGGTTACCTTGTTGACTACGAGAGCCATTGCTATTGGAAGCTGATTGCCAACCAGCCGGGTTTCGTGCAAGTTTGCTGCGACGTAAGCAACGCTCGCGATAGCGGTTGAGATGATTATTGCCCTTGGCAAATCCATAGCCCCTCCGTTGTGGATGGCTATTATGACGGGATAACCGGCGTCAGTTGTTACCGCCCGTGGTAACAAAAACCCGCCGAAGCGGGGCATTACGATGGCATGACTGACGAATATTGTCACCAAAAAGCGATACGCCCGGCTATTTTTTCTTGGCTTTGGGCTTCGGCCACCCGCGCTTAGGTGGCGGCTTCGTCAGGGCGTGCTTGACCATTTCTTGCCAGTTGCCGGTTAGCTTGAGGCGCTCGGCCTCCGGCCCCGGCGGTTTGGTGGGTTTCTTTTTCGGCTCGGCCATCAGTTCGCCCTTTTTACTGGCTGCTTATACATGAGCCGCTTCCCGTTCGCTTTGCGAATCGCAAGGCATACGCGCTCGCCATCCTCAAGGTGGCGGTTCGTGTAAAGAAAATCATAGTGCGCCAAATAGCGGTGCAAGTGAAAACCGGAAACGTTGTGATGTATGCCGTTCAAGCCGCGTTTAAGCAGAGAAAAGTATCCTTCTACCGTATTGGTTGAGACGATGCCGCGCACGTATTCTTTGCGGTTGTGGTTTACCTGATCGTATTTCGCGAAGTGATTTTCACGCTTGAGCATGTTGTAGCGGTTGGACGAATCCGTCATAAGGTGCGCATCTTTATGAACGTTCGTCATCATGATTTCTTTAAGATTGCTGCTGGTAACGTCAGCAACGTGCATTGACCGAACACCGCCACCACGTTCTACAAGCGCAACAATCTTGTTCATGGTCTTCATGGCTGCGCCGCCCCCT
>JBQTJV010000118.1:0-2959 GCA_052386775.1 Betaproteobacteria bacterium | reverse complement strand
ATTGCGGACGATTTCTACACTTCTGAATATCGCGGCAGTGCTAATCCTTCTCGTCTGCGTAATTGCCGGACTTGTTCTGTGGGGATTCGTCAAAGGCGGTGTCGGATTTGTGGCGGGCGCTTTGGTTGCCGTCTGGGGCGTGGTTTTCTGGCTCTTCCTCAAGGCGGCAGCGGAAGCCCTTGTGGTGCTGGTCGATATCGAGCGCAATACCCGCGTTGCAGCCCTCGAACTGAAGGAGCGTGTTCAGGAGTAACAGTGATCCTTCGAAACGAAAAGGCTAACCGTCGGCTGCAGCTCGACGCGCCGCGAGCGGCGCGCGCCTGAGCCGAGACGTTCGCCGCACGGGCGCAGTCGTGGCGTGGCTGTATGCCCAGGGGCCGTTACCTCGCGCCGACTGGAGCAATGCACAATGGGCCGACTGTTATCGAAGAATTGGAGGCGGGCAGTGCATCTCGGCGTTCTTTCCTTTGCCCTTGTCGCATTCGCGATACCCCTCGCCGCCCACTCTCAGCCGGTCGCGAAACTGCCGCGGATCGGCGTCCTGTGGCAGACGGCGCCGCCGCCGCCCGTCAACCCGAGTATGACCGTCCTGCTCCAGGGCTTGAAAAAACTGGGTTGGGAAGACGGCAAGAGCGTGATCATTGAGTACCGGTACGGCGCGAATCAGGCTGACCGTCTGGCTGCGTTCGCGGCCGAGCTGGTCCGGCTGAAAGTCGACGTCATCTCCACGAACGCGGACCTCTCGACCCATGCAGCCCGGCAGGCGACGACCACGATCCCGATCGTGGCCGTGGTCGGCTACCCGGTGGAATCGGGCTTCGTGAGGAGCCTCGCACGTCCCGGCGGCAACATCACCGGCGTGGCCTTCCTCGCCGACGTGCTCTCGATGAAGCGGCTCGAGCTGCTCAAGGATCTCCTGCCCAGGCTGAGCCGCGTAGCCGTGCTCTACGATCCGGTGACCCACGAGCGCCAGCCAAAAGCAGTGGAGGCGGCCGCCCGCACGCTCGGGCTCCAGGTACAGATTCTCCGCGCCCAGACACCCGACGAACTGGTGCCGGCATTCGAGGCGGCGGCCAAGACGCGCGCCGAGGCGCTCCTGGTCCTGGTGTCGCCGATGTTCGCCGGCAACCAGCCCGCCCTCGTGAGCCTCGCGGCCCGGCACCGGATGCCGGCGATGTACTTTACCCAGCGCTGGGTCGAGAGCGGCGGCCTGGTGAGCTACGGGACCCCCACCGAGGAGGTGTGGGAACTCGTCGCTGGCCAAATCGACAAGATCCTCAAAGGCGCGCAGCCGGCCAGTCTGCCCGTCTTGCAGCCGACGCGATTCGAGCTGAGCATCAACCTCAAGACCGCCAGGGCGCTCGGCCTGACGATTCCACCGGTGCTGCTGCAGCGAGCGGATCACGTCATTGAATGATGGACAACGCGCATCTCCCTGGTGACCCGGCGCCGAACTACGCGCTCCAGCGGACCAGGGGCTCGCGCTGCTCGCCCCCCGGCCGCTGACCGCAACGTTCGGCGTACGAGATGAGCGGAGCGTGAAGGACACCTGGTACGCAGACCAGCGCGACTTGGTCAAATGGGGCACGCTGGCTCACCTTGCGGAGCGCCACGGGCTGGCGACAATTGTCCAAGTCGCTTACTTGCGTCCGGGGGCGCGCGGTGTGTTGTCTAACGGCTCTGGCGAAGTGCCGATCTCTCCGGCAGTGTGGTCTTTCTTCCGAAATGTGACTGCAATTCGCGGCCTCGGGGAGCGACTACAGCGACAGATTGTGGTGGTCGATGCGCCATTTGTTCCCCAGCGCCGTCGGCAATACCGACAGGCGGTGATCGAGTCGGTGCGAACCGTAGCGGGTTCTAAGATCGTCCTGCTTGATCCCGATACTGGTATCGCTCCGGCGAAGCCTTCAGGGAAACACGTTACGACCGAAGACATCTCCGCCGTATGGGACATCTTGCTCGCTGGCGACTGGCTTGCCGTGTATCAGCATCAATCGCGGGACAGGGCGTGGAAACAAAATGCCCGAGACAAGTTCTCCGCTGTCTGCGGTGACGATATAGAGCTATTCTCCGCCCCCACGATCGCCGCCGACGTTGTGTTCCTGGCCGCTCGAAAACCGCGACCGTGGCGACCGCGACGCCGAGCAACATGCTTCCCGCGATAAGCGGAAAGCTGCTTGAGTTTGTGCGTGAGCTCGTTCCCGGCGTGGCGCGTGCTGGCGTACTCTGGAACCCGGACAATCCAGCGAAAGCGATAGAAGCCGAACAGTTGCGCGTGGCGGCCCGTAAGCTCAATGTTGCTCTGGCAGAGTTTCCGGCGCGCACGCTGGCGGAAATCGAGAGTTCGTTGGCCCGTGGTATCAAGGAAAAGCCTGCTGTTCTGGTCATTCTTGCCGAGACGGTAACCCAAGCGCATAGCAAGCGAATCGCCGAGCTCACCTGGGAACGCCGAATTGCGGTCGTTTCGAACCTCGCGACGCACACCGAATCGGGCGGGGTGCTGTCTTATCAGCCGAACTACATGGAGCTCAATCGCCGCGTCGGTGCGCTGGCTGGGAAAATCCTTAGGGGAGCGTTGCCTGCGGATCTTCCCGTCGAGCTACCGGCCAAGTTCGAACTCCTCGTAAACAAAGGGGCTGCAAAGGCGCTGGGAATCAGACTCCCGCCGTCCCTACTCTTGCGCGCAGACAGGGCGATCGAGTGACGGACAGGTCTTGGCTGACCACAATCGCATCATGCGCGGGGTCTTGTGAAAGAGTAGGATTCCAACCATGAAGGTCGCAACCGGAAAGGTTGTCGGGGGAAAGGTCGTTCTGGACGGCGAGCCCTTGGCCGAGGGTTCGGTTGTAACCGTGGTCGCTCGCGAAGACGACGAAACTTTCGACGTTTCACCTGACGAGGAACAGGCGCTGCTTGCCGCTATCGCGCAGGCTGAGCGTGGCGAGGTTGTCTCCTGGGA